>NZ_JBFULP010000002.1:0-528605 GCF_054049835.1 Lysobacter sp. P5_B9 | reverse complement strand
GCGGTCGAGATCGTGATGCCGCGCGCCTTCTCTTCCGGCGCCGCGTCGATCGCGTCATAGGCCTTGAACTCGCCGCCGAAACGCTCCGCGCCCACCTTGGTCAGCGCTGCCGTCAGCGTGGTCTTGCCGTGGTCCACGTGGCCGATCGTGCCGACGTTTACGTGGGGCTTGGTGCGCTCGAACTTACCCTTTGCCATGGCTGTCGCTTCTCGTTGTGCTGCTGGATGGGGACGTGACGAAACCCCGCAGTGCGGGGTTCGGATTTGAGCCCGGCCAGGGCCGGACTCGAAAGATGGTGCTCACGAATGGAATCGAACCATCGACCTCCTCCTTACCAAGGAGGTGCTCTACCGACTGAGCTACGTGAGCAGATTTTGCAGACAGTACACCGAGTTACTTCAATGGAGCGGGAGACGGGAATCGAACCCGCGCTAGTAGCTTGGAAGGCTACAGTTCTACCATTGAACTACTCCCGCGCCGGACTGAAGCATTCTCCAACAAACCCGGTTTGGAACGTACTGCCTTGAAGCGCCGGCCGCTGGTAAGGCAACCGGGTGAAGCATCTGTTTCCTCCAACCCTCCGCTGAACTGGAAAGCTGGTGGAGGGAGGTGGATTCGAACCACCGAAGGCGTAAGCCAGCAGATTTACAGTCTGCCCCCGTTGGCCGCTTGGGTATCCCTCCAAAGAGCCCGCTATTTTGGTGAGCAAGCCCGCGGAAGTCAACGCATTCCGGCAATTCTTTTTTGCCGGCCGTGGCCGGAGTCAGACGTTGAAGCGGAAGTGCAGGACGTCGCCTTCCTGGACGCGGTACTCCTTGCCTTCCAGGCGCAGGCGGCCGGCATCGCGGGCGCCGGATTCGCCCTTGTACTTGATGAAGTCGTCGTACGCGATGGTTTCGGCGCGGATGAAGCCCTTCTCGAAGTCGGTATGGATCACCGCCGCGGCCTGCGGGGCGGTAGAACCGGCCTTCACGGTCCAGGCGCGGACTTCCTTCACGCCGGCGGTGAAGTAGGTCTGCAGGCCCAGCAGCTTGTAGGCAGCACGGATCACGCGGTTCAGGCCCGGCTCGTCGAGGCCCAGGTCGTGCAGGAACGCGTCGCGGTCGGCGTCGTCGAGCTGGCTGAGCTCCTCCTCGATGGCAGCCGAGACCGGCACCACTTCGGCACCCTCGCCCACCGCGCGGGCGCGCACGACGTCCAGGTGCGGGTTTCCTTCGAAGCCATCCTCCAGGACGTTCGCCACGTACATCACCGGCTTCAACGTCAGAAGGAACAGGTCGCGAACCTGCGCCCTGTCGTCATCGGACAGGCCCAGCGCACGCGCGGGCTTGCCGGCATCGAGGCCTGCGCGGATGCGACTGAGCACTTCCACGCGCACCTTCGCATCCTTGTCGCCGGTCTTGGCGGTGCGCTCGGCGCGCTGCAATGCCCTTTCCACCGACTCGAGGTCGGCGAGCGCCAATTCGGTGTCGATGGTCTCGATATCGGCGATCGGATCGACCTTGTTGTTGACGTGGATGACGTCGGAGTGCTCGAAGCAGCGCACCACGTGGGTGATCGCATCGACTTCGCGGATATGCGCGAGGAATTTGTTGCCCAGGCCCTCACCGCTCGCCGCACCCGCCACCAGGCCGGCGATATCGACGAATTCCACCGCGGTCGGAATCACCTTCTGCGGCTTGACGATGTCGCTCAGCGCGTTGAGGCGCGGATCCGGCACCGGCACGACGCCGACGTTCGGCTCGATCGTGCAGAACGGGAAATTGGCCGCGGCGATGCCCGCCTTGGTGAGCGCGTTGAACAGGGTCGACTTGCCGACGTTGGGCAGGCCGACGATGCCGCATTTGATGCCCATGGTGTCTATATCCGGAATGGAGAATCGGGAATCGGGAATCGCGCTCCGGCGTTTCCCGATTCCCCATTCCCGACTCACGCCTTCGCGGTATTGAGCCGCTTCATCGCCTCGTTGAAGTCGCCAGCCACCGCCAACGGCAGCACATCAATGGCGTCGTCGATGGCGCGCAGGATCGCCGCCTCGTCATCTCGGCCGGGCTTGCCCAGCACCCACGGGGTGACGCGATCCTTGTGTCCGGGATGGCCGATTCCGATGCGCAGGCGCCCGAACTTGCCGTGACCCAGCAGCCGCATGATGTCGCGGATGCCGTTCTGGCCACCGGCGCCGCCGTCGAACTTCAGCCGCGGCGTGCCCGCCGGCAGGTCGAGTTCGTCATGCGCGACGAGGGCCTCTTCCGGCTCGATCTTCCAGTACCGCAGGGCGGCGGTGACCGACTTGCCGGAAAGGTTCATGAAGGTGGCCGGCTTCAGCAACCACAGGTTCTGCCCGGCGATTTCGATCTTCGCGGTTTCGCCGAACAGCTTGGATTCGAGGCCGAAGCGGCCGCCGAATTTCTCCGCGAGGGCGTCCACAAACCAGAACCCGGCGTTGTGCCGGGTCCGGGAGTGTTCGGGACCGGGATTGCCCAGCCCGACGATGAGGCGCAAGCCTGCCATCGATGAAGCGAGTGACCACCACTGCGCCGGCGCGCCGCAAGGCGCGCCGGGCAGCCGTGATTACTTCTCTTCCTTCTTCGCGACCTTGGCGGCCGGCACTTCGGCGGCTTCCGGAGCAGCGGCTTCCGCGACTTCTTCCCTGCCGTGCTTGGCGATCACGACGGCGACGTCGTATTCCTTGCCCAGCTTCAGCACGGGGAGCTCGACGCCCTTCGGCAGCTTCAGCTCCGACAGGTGCACGATGCCGCCGACAGTGAGTGCGCTCAGGTCGATCTCGACGAACTCCGGCAGGTCCTTCGGCAGGCAGCTGACTTCGACTTCATTGAGCTCGTGGGTGATCACGACGCCCGCGGTCTTGCCGGCCGGCGAGGTCTCCTGGTTGAGGAAGTGCAGCGGCACCTTCGCGCGCAGGGCCTGGTTCTCGTCCACGCGCTGGAAGTCGAGGTGCATGATGATCTGCTTGTACGGATGGCGCTGCATGTCACGCAGCAGCACCTTCTGCACCTTGCCGTCGAGTTCGAGGTCGAGGATCGACGAGTAGAACCACTCGTTCTGGCTGGCGAGCCAGGTCTTCTCGTGCTCGAGCTGGATGCTCTGGGGGGCGGCGTTGCCGCCGTAGAGGATGGCCGGGATGCTGGCGGCGCGACGCAGGCGGCGGCTCGCACCCTTCCCTGCGGCTTCGCGGCCAGTGGCCGAGATCTTGTGTTCAGACATTGTCGTTACTCACTCTGCTTTGCAATGAAACCGCCTCGCGGCGGCGATGCCACTCATCCGCGACCAGATGAGTGGGTTGGGCCGAAGCCCGGGTCAATCCGCCGACGTCAATCGACGTACAGCGAACTGACGGATTCACCGAAGGCGATGCGGCGGATCGTTTCCGCCAGCAGCTCGGCAACGCTGAGCTGACGGATGCGGCCACAGGCCTTCGCGGCTGCGCTGAGCGGGATGGTGTCGGTCACCACCAGCTCGTCGAGCTGCGACTTCGTGATGTTGTCGATCGCCGCGCCCGACAGCACCGGATGGGTGCAGTAGGCGGCGACCTTCAACGCACCGCGCGCCTTGAGCGCGCCTGCGGCTGCGCACAAGGTGCCCGCGGTATCGACGATGTCGTCGACCAGCACGCAGGTCTTGCCTTCGACGTCACCGATGATGTTCATCACCGTGGCGACGTTGGCACGCGGACGACGCTTGTCGATGATCGCGAGTTCCGCGTCATCGAGGCGCTTCGCGATCGCTCGCGCGCGCACCACGCCACCGACGTCCGGCGAGACCACGATCAGGTTGTCCGTGCCGTGCGCGCGCCAGATGTCGGCGAGCAGCAGCGGCGAGGCGTACACGTTGTCCACCGGGATGTCGAAGAAACCCTGGATCTGGTCGGCATGCAGGTCGACCGTCAGCACACGGTCGGCGCCTACCGACGAGAACATCTTCGCCACCACCTTCGCCGTGATCGGCACGCGTGCCGACCGCGGACGACGGTCCTGGCGCGCATAACCGAAGTACGGCACCACGGCGGTGATGCTGGACACCGATGCGCGCTTGAGCGCGTCGATCAGGACCAGCAGCTCCACCAGGTTCTCGGCGCTGGGCGCGTTCGTCGACTGGATGACGAACACTTCCTGCCGGCGCACGTTCTCCTCGATCTCGACCTGGACTTCGCCATCCGAGAACCGGCTCACCAGGGCCTTGCCCATGCGGATGCCGAGTTCCTTGCACACGGCCTCGGCAAGGGGGCGGTTGGCGTTGCCGCTGAAAACCAGCAGGTTGCGATCGTTCTGCACGTGAATCTCTCCGCTTCGCTCTGACCGTGGCGGTGGTGGGGGAACAACGTGGTGGAGCTACTACGGCGTCTGTTGAATGGCAGGGGCGGAAGGATTCGAACCTACGAATGCCGGGATCAAAACCCGGTGCCTTAACCACTTGGCGACGCCCCTGCGGTGAAACCTTCGGCTACGGTTCGCCTGAACCGGAAGCCATCGCCTCGAGCGCATCCAGCAGCGGCGACCTTGCCGCTCCCGCCGCCACCCAGGCCTTGAGGCCCGATGGCAGCGCGGCCAGTGCCGCTTCCGCCGATTCGCGGCTGGCGAATTCGACGAAGCAACCACTGCCCGACCCGGTCAATCGCGGCGTGCCGACCTGCGCCAGCGCCGCGAACACCGCCTCCACGGCCGGTTCACGCGCGCGCAGAACCGGCTCGAAAGCGTTCCCGAGTCCAGTTCCCGAAACGAAGTCCGATATTGTCGCGGGCGCTGCATTCCGCGTCAAATCAGGAGCTTGGAAAAGCGCGGCAGTCGGCGCATGGACGCCAGGATCCGCCAGCAGGTACCAGGCCGGAGCCAGGTCCACCGGTCTCAGGCGCTCCCCCACCCCCTCTGCCCAGGCATTGTGGCCGTGGACGAAGACCGGGACGTCGGCCCCAAGCGTCAGTCCGAGTTCCGCCAGTCGCGAAGCGCCCAGTCCGACGCGCCAGAGCCAATCCAGGGCGACCAGCACGGTCGCCGCATCCGACGAACCGCCGCCGAAGCCGCCTCCGCTTGGAATGCGCTTTTCGACGATGATATCGACACCTTTCGCGCTATTGGCTGCATTTTGCAGGCAGATAGCGGCACGTACCGCGAGATCATCGCGCTCGGCGACTCCGGCCACGGATTGTCCATGGCGGACGATCCGACCGTCGTCGCGAATGCGGAGCCGGATCGAATCGCCCCAGTCCAGCAGGCGGAACAGCGTCTGCAGCTCGTGGTAGCCATCCGCCCGGCGGCCGGTGATGCGCAGGAACAGGTTGAGCTTGGCCGGCGCAGGCCAGACGGTCCAGGCATGGGGGGCGTGGGGCACGGGCATCCGGGAGCTGCGCGGGCGGGAGCGGGCGCAAAGGGTAATGCAGTTCCGGCGGCGCCAGGCGCCCATGGCTCCTTACTGCCGCGCTCCTTACTGCCGCGCCCCCTACTGCGGGGCCAGACCCCACTCGTCGACGACGAGCTTGACGCTGGCCTTGCCGTTGCGGGCCACGATCCGCTTGGGCAGCTGCGGACGGTCGGGTCCTGCCGGATACCAATCCTGGTACTCGACCGACCATCCGGCCTGCTCCAGCTTCACCGGCAGGCCGGCCGCGTCGTAGGCGAGTTTCGTCGGCCCGTACTCGTGGACGGCGCCACCGACACCGCGAACCCAGTTCTGCATCGCCCGCACCGGGATGTTCCAGCCAGTGGCCGAGCGCAGCAATTCCTCGACATCCGCGCCTTCACGCGGGCCGCCAGCAATGCCTTCCAGCCGCGCACCGAGCTCGTCGCCGCTGAGGCGCCAGCTTTGCCGCGTGACCGGCGCCCCCAGCGAAATCGTGTAACCGCCCGCACGTTGCTGCCAGTCGATGCGCCCGCTGCCGCCGCGGTCGCCGTTGGACACGGCGATGCGTCCGGACAGGTCCCAGTCGACTACCGCGCCACGCCGGTTGTCGTTGGCCTGCGCCTGCGCCGGGGCGACCGGGACCACCTGGCGCGCTGGGTGCGAAACGCAGGCCGGCAGCGCCAGCACCACCCAGGCGGACAGCGCGGCCGAGCGAACCAGGCGCCCGCTCATTCGCCGATCTTCTGCAGGGCGCGCTGCAGGGCGCGGTTTTCCGGGTCGAGCTTGCGCGCCTCGTCAAAGTACTTGCGCGCCTCGTCGTGCTTGCCCATGTCCCACAGCACTTCGCCCACGTGCGTGGCGATTTCCGGGTCTTTCTGCAGGGCCAACGCGCGGCGCAGCTCGGTCAGCGCCTCGCCCTTGCGTCCAAGGCGGTAGAGCACCCAGCCATAGCTGTCGATGATGGCAGCGTTGCCCGGCTCGGCGGTGCGCGCGCGATCAATCAACTCCAGCGCCTCCTGGTAGCGCGCAGTGCGATCGGCAAGCGTGTAGCCGAGCGCGTTCAGCGCGGCGGTGCTGTCGGGATCGGCGACCAGGATCTTGCGGAAGTCGGCCTCGGCGCGCGGGATGTCGTCCCGGCGTTCCCAGCCGAGCGCACGCGCATACAGGATGTCGGGGTCGTCGGGAAATGCAGCCAGCCCGCGGGCGAAGGCATCGAGTTCTCCCGCGCCATCCTTGTCCCGGTTGTGCAGATCGGCTTCGAGGATGTAACCGTCGCGGCGCGCGTCTTCCGGCGCGGCGGCATCGGACTGCAGGTCGCGCAAGGCCTTGTAGGCCTCAGGGCCGCGCTTGAGCTCGTACAGCACATTGGCAGCGCGCAGTTTCGCCGGCCAGCGTTGCGTGCCACCGGGCACGCCCCGGTACCAGTCCAGCGCCTCTTCATTGCGGTCGAGGAATTCCGCCATCTGCCCAAGCAGCAGCCTGCGGCTCGGATCCGGCTTGGCTGCGTCGCGGCGCAGTTCCTCGTACAGCGCGGTCAACGCGGACTTGTCTTCGGCGCGGGCCAGCAACGAGGCACGCAGCGAGTAGGTCTGGTCGTCCTGCGGTCCTTGGGCGAGCGCGTCGGCGGCGGCGTGGAAATCGCCCAGTTCGTCGTATTCGGCGGCAACGGCCATGCGCAGCTCGGGCACTGCCAGCAGGGCCGGATCGAGGGCCGCCAACGCCTTGCGCGCCTCGTCCTCCTTGCCCGCCTGGCGCAACTGGCTCGCGCGCAACAAGGCCACGCGCGGTTCGCCGGGGAAACGCTTGACGACTTCATCGACGATGCGCTCGGCCAGCTTGTCCTGATCGAGCTTCTGCGCCAGGCCGCCAAACGCGAGCCACGCCTGCAGCTTGTTCGGGATGCGGCCGTCGTCGAGCAGCCGATCCAGCATGCGCGCGGACTGCTCGGGGTCGCGCGCACCGATACCGAGGACGCCGACCACCTGCTGCCAGCCGGTGTCCGGGTCCGCCTGCAGCAGCGAATTCAGCTGGCGCCGGGCGGCGCGTTCATCGCCGCGGCGCAGCGCCAGGGTCGCCTCGGCGGCGGACTGGGCCTGCGCGTCGCCACCCAGCTTGCGCCACAGCTCCAGGGCTTCGGCGGCGCGCTTGTTGTCCTTGGCGAGCAGGGCGATGCGGGTCGCACGCTCGGCCAGGACGGGGTCGTTGCCGGCCTTGGCGGCTTCCAGGTAGGCCTTCGCCGCCTCGTCGAGCTTGCCGGATTGCAGGGCGAATTCGCCCGCGAGCGTGGGCTCCAGCGCGCGCACGCTGTCATCGGCAGGCGGGTTCCGGCCAGCGGCCGCCGGACCTGCCAACAACACCAGCGTGAACAGCAGGGCGCGTGCCAGCGCATGGACGGAACGCAGCGGAATCAACCGTGGATTCGACAAGGCGGGACCTGCAGAGCACCGGCCGGTAGAATGACGGCCTTCTCGAACCAGCTTAACGCAAGCCCCTGAACGGCCCTGTGCCGTGCATGAGTCCCGCGCTCCGATGAGCCTCTTCGTCCTCGGCATCAACCACCAGACCGCGCCAGTCAGCCTGCGCGAACGGGTGGCGTTTTCCGGCGATTCGATCCCGGCGGCGCTCGATGCCCTGCGCGGCCTGCCGTCGGTGCACGAAGTCGCGCTGCTCTCTACCTGCAACCGCACCGAACTGTACGCCGTCACCGACGACGACGGCAGCGCACTCGCCGACTGGCTCGCCACGCATCCCGACGATGCCGGCGACCTCCACGCCTACCTGTATCGCCATGCCGATGCGGACGCCGTGCGCCATCTGTTCCGGGTGGCGACAGGCCTGGACTCGCTGGTGCTGGGCGAGCCGCAAATCCTCGGCCAGGTCAAGGACGCGTGGGCGACCGCGCGCGCGTCGGGCAGCCTGGGCAACCAGTTGGACCGTTTGTTCCAGCATGCCTTCGCCACGGCCAAGCGTGCCCGCACCGACACGCGCATCGGCGCGAACCCGGTGTCGGTCGCGTCCACCGCCGTGCGCCTGGCGCAGGAATCCTTCGCCCGGCTCGCCGATTCCACGGTGCTGCTGATCGGCGCCGGCGAAACCATCGAGCTGGCAGCGCGCCACCTCGTGCAGGCCAAGACCCGACGGCTGCTCATCGCCAACCGCACCCTCGCCCACGCGCAGGACCTCGCCACCCGCCATGGCGGCTACGCGCTGGCGCTGTCCGAACTCGACCGTCACCTGTGCGAAGCCGATGTCGTGATTTCCGCCACGGCCGCACGCGATCCGATCCTGCACAAGGCGCAGGTCGCCTCCGCGCTGGCAACGCGCAGGCACCGGCCGATGCTGCTGCTCGACCTCGCGGTGCCGCGCGATATCGCCAGCGACGTGGCGGAATTGAAGGACATCTTCCTCTACACCGTCGACGACCTCGAACGCGCGATCGAGGACAACCGCCGCAGCCGTCGCGAAGCCGCCAACGAGGCCGAAGCCATCGTCGAACTGCAGGTCGCGCGCTATGTCGAAGCCCTCGGCGCCAGCACCCGCATCGAGCCGCTCAAGCGCCTGCGCGCGCACGGCGAGGCCGCCAGGTCCGACGTGCTGGCCAAGGCGAAACAGCAACTCGCCGCGGGCGAGGACCCGGAAGCCGTGCTCGATTTCCTGGCCCATACGCTGACCAACAAGCTGCTGCATGCGCCGACGATCGCCCTGCGCGAAGCGGCGCTGACCGGCAATGCGGATCTGGCACGTGCGGCGAACAAGCTGTTCCCGGCCGTCGATCAGGGCGACGAAAAAGTCGCGGACAGCTAGCGACCTTGAAGCCGTCATCCCGACGAAAGCCGGGATCCATTTTGCCGTTGCTTTTGCTCTGGGCCGAAGAGCAAAAGAGCAAAGTCAAAATGGATCCCGGCTTTCGCCGGGATGACGAACACATATTCTCCATTTCGAATGCCACTGTTCCCACTCCGGCTTCGTTCTCACTCCTCTTCAATCGTTGCCCCATGACCCCGACCCTGCGTCGCAAACTCGAAGCCCTGGCCGAACGGCGCGACGAACTCGAACGTCTGCTCGCCGATCCCGGCGTGATCGGCGATGCCAACCAGTTCCGGCGGCTCTCGCGCGAATTCGCGCAACTGGAACCGGTCGCGCATGCGCTGCACGCCGAGGCGCGGGCCCGTCGCGATCTCGCCGCGGCCGAGGCCATGCGCGGCGACGTTGAACTGCGCGAACTGGCCGAAGAGGAAATCGCCAGCGCGACGGAACGCCTGGAGCGGCTCGATGCCGAACTGCTCGCTCACCTGATCCCGAAGGACGCGCGCGACGAAGGCGACATCTACCTGGAAGTGCGCGCCGGCACGGGCGGCGACGAAGCCGCGATTTTCGCAGGCGACCTGTTCCGCATGTATTCGCGCTATGCCGAGCGGCAGGGCTGGAAGGTCGAGGTCGAATCCGCCAGCCCGGGCGAACACGGCGGCTACAAGGAAATCATCGCGCGCGTCGAGGGCCGTGGCGCGTATTCGCGGCTCAAGTTCGAATCCGGCACGCATCGCGTGCAACGCGTGCCGGAAACCGAATCGCAGGGCCGCATCCATACGTCCGCGGCGACGGTGGCGATCATCCCGGTCGAGAGCGAAGGCGAGCCGGTCGAGATCAACCCCGCGGACCTGAAAGTGGACACGTTCCGTTCCAGCGGCGCCGGCGGGCAGCACGTCAACAAGACCGAGTCGGCGATCCGCATCACCCACGTGCCCACCGGGATAGTCGTGGAAAGCCAGACCGAGCGCAGCCAGCACGCCAACCGCGACAAGGCGATGAAGCGGCTGTCCGCCATCATCGCCGAAGCGCAGGCGGCCAAGGCCGCGGCCGCGCAGGCGGAGACCCGCAAGCTGCAGGTCGGCAGCGGCGACCGCAGCCAGCGCATCCGCACCTACAACTTCCCGCAGGGACGCATCACCGACCACCGCGTGGAAGGGCTCACCCTGTACGACCTGCCGAACGTCATCGAAGGCAACCTCGATGCGCTGGTGGAGCGGTTGCAGCACGAGAACCAGGCCGACGAACTGGCACGGCTCACGCACGGCGCGTGACACCCCGCGGCCGGGCAAGCGGCCATGCGGCGCATGCCGCTTCCCCGCTACGATGCGCGTCGCACCCCGCCGCTTTGCGAGGAATCCATGGGCATCACTCTGCGCCGCGCCACGCTCGACGACGTCGATGCCGTCGCCCCGTTGTTCGACGCCTACCGCCGCTTCTACGCGCAGCCGGGCGATGTGCAGCGCGCACGCGACTTCCTGCGCGAGCGCCTGCAGCGGAACGAATCGGCGATCCTGGTCGCCGAACTCGATGGCCGCGCTGTCGGCTTCACCCAGCTCTACCCGATGTTCTCGTCGGTGCGCATGGCGCGCATCTGGATACTCAACGACCTCTTCGTCGACGCGGACGCGCGCCGGCGCGGCGTGGCGAACGCGTTGCTGACTGGCGCCGCACGCTTCGCCAGGGAACAAGGCGCGGCCGGATTGATGCTGGAAACCATGCGCGACAACACGGCGGCGCGCGCGCGCTATCGTTCCGCCGGCTGGGACGAGGACGAAACCCAGTGGTACAGCCTGCGCACGCCGGCCTGAGCAGGAGCGACGTCGGTTGAACACACTCGATCCCCGCAGCCAGGCGCGCCTGGCCGTGCAACGCGAACCGAACAACGCGCTGGCGTGGATCATGCTGTGCGAATACGAACTCGATGCCGGCGATGCCCGCGCCGGTGAAGCCGCGGCACGGCGCGCGCTGGCACTGCAGCCGGGCCATCCGGAAGCGCTCGCACGCCTCGGCCGCGCGCAATGGATGCAGCAGCAGCGCGCGGAAGCTGCCACCAGCCTGCGCGCCGCCGCCGCGAACGCACCCCACCATCCGGGCATAGCGGTCTGGCTCGGGCATGTACTGGAGGAAGTCGGCGAAGCCGAAGCGGCGTCCGATGCCTATGCCCGCGCCCATGCGCTGGCGCCGGACGAGCCGCAGATCGCCGCTTACCTTCTGGCGTGGCGCCGCAAGCTGTGCGACTGGCGCGACCTCGATGCGCTGGCAACTCAGGTGCGCGCCGCGGTACGGGAAGACCGCGCGATGATCGAACCATTCGCGTTCCTCAGCGAGGATTCGACCGCCGCCGAGCAGCTGCAGTGCGCGCGCCTGCGCGCCTCGGTGGTCGCACGATCGGTCCGCGCGTTGCCAGCCATCGCCGCACGCGCACGCGCGGGCCGGCTGAGTGCCGGCTTCCTCTCCAACGGTTTCGGCGCGCACCCGACCGGGCTACTGACCGTCGCACTGTTCGAGGCGCTGCATGCGATGGACACCATCGACGTGCACCTGTTCGCACTGAATCGCGACGACGGCAGCCTGGTGCGGCAGCGCCTGCGCGCCGCAACCCGGCTGCATGACGTGGCTGGCCTGCCGCACGCGCAGGTCGCGCAACACATCCGCGAAGCCGGCATCGACGTCCTGTTCGACCTGCGCGGCTGGGGCGGCGGCGGCGCGCCGGAAGTACTGGCGATGCGTCCGGCGCGCGTACAGGTCAACTGGCTCGCGTATCCGGGCACGTCCGGCGCGCCGTGGATCGACTACGTGCTCGCCGACGGCTTCGCCCTGCCGGCGGCACTCGCAGCCCACTACAGCGAGCGCGTCGTGCGCCTGCCGCGCTGCTTCCAGCCCACCGATACCGCGCGCGCGCTGCCACCGGCGCCATCGCGCCGCGATTGCGGTCTGCCCGAGCGCGGCGACGGCACGGTGTTCTGCTGCTTCAACAACAGCTACAAGCTCAATCCGCGCAGCGTAGGTCGCGCCCTCGCCGTGCTGCGCGGCGTGCCGGGCAGCGTGCTGTGGCTGCTGTCGGGGCCAGGCCGTGCGGACGAGCGCCTGCGCGAGTTCGCCAAGGCACAGGGCGTGGATCCGCAACGACTAGTGTTCATGCCGAAGCAGCCGCACGCCGAATACATGGCGCGGCTGCAGCACGCGGACCTGTTCCTCGACACGGAGCCGTACAACGCCCACACCACGGCGTCGGATGCCCTGTGGGCGGGGTGCCCCGTACTGACGCGCCCCGGCGAGACCTTTGCCGCGCGCGTAGCCGGCAGCCTCAACCATCACCTGGGCATGCCGGCGATGAACGTCGACAGCGATGCGGCCTTCGTCGCGCGGGCGACCGCGCTGGGGCGCGATCCGCAGGCGCTGTCGGTGCTGCGTGAGGAGCTGGCACAGCGCCGGCTGGACAGCGGCCTGTTCGACATGCCGGGCTTCGCCCGCGATTTCACCGCGGCCGTCCACACCATGGCCGGAGGCTGAGGGCCGCGCGTTGCGACGCGCCGGAACGTTCGCCCTCGTATGTTCCCGCGGCGCGTCCTACACTGCCCGCATGACCGCAGAACGTGACTTCATTCCGCTCCGTCTGTGCGTGCTCACCGTGTCGGACACGCGCACGCTGGCCGAAGATTCTTCCGGCGACTACCTAATCGCCGCCCTCGCCGAAGCGGGTCACCAGCTCGCCGAGCGCGCGCTGCTGCGCGACGACCGCTACCAGCTGCGCGCGAAGGTATCGCAATGGATTGCCGACGATGGCATCGACGGCGTGCTGGTCACCGGCGGCACCGGCTTCACCGGGCGCGACTCCACGCCCGAGGCATTGCTGCCGCTGCTGGACAAGGAAATGCCCGGCTTCGGCGAGCTGTTCCGCGCGCTGAGCTTCGAGGAGATCGGTACCAGCACGTTGCAGTCGCGCGCCTTCGCCGGACTCGCCAACGGCACCTTCGTGTTTGCGTTGCCGGGTTCCACCTCGGCCTGCCGCACCGCGTGGGACAAGATCATCCGCGCGCAACTGGATGCGCGCACCCGGCCCTGCAACCTGGCCACCCTGCGCCCACGCCTGAAGGAGTAAGGAGTGATCGACATGCCGCTATCCACCACCCTGCGCCTGCTCGCAAAGGCGCGCGGACTGAGCCCCGCCGACATCGCCACGGCCATCCCGCGCGCCGGCGTCGCCACGGTCAGCGCCTGGCTGCAGGGCGAGAAGCTGCCCGGCAAGGAACAGCTCGACGCCCTCGCCCGCACGTTCGGGGTTCCCGCCGGCGCGTTGCTCGGCGAACTCGCCAGCACGCTCGACCCCGCGCGCACCAAGGGCGAGCACGACCTGCTCGCCGCGTACCGCGGATTGAACACGAAGCAGCAGGGCGCACTGCTCGAAGTCGCGCGCAGCATGCAACCGTCGCCCGCCCGCTCGTCGCCCACCCGGACCCCGCGCAGCAGGAGCCGGTAATGGCCAAGCTCAAGCGCGAGGATTACGAGGAGCAGTTGGCCCTGCTGCAGCAGGAACTGGTCGGCATGGCGCGCTGGCTGCAGCATTGCGGCCGGCGCGTGGTGGTCGTGGTCGAAGGCCGCGACACCGCCGGCAAGGGCGGCGCGATCAATGCCATCGCCGCACGCATGCCTCCGCGCCAGTGCCGCGCGGTCGCGCTGCCCAAGCCGACCGAGCGCGAGAGCTCGCAGTGGTACTTCCAGCGCTACGTCCCGCACCTGCCCGCCGCCGGCGAGATCGTTCTGTTCGACCGCAGCTGGTACAACCGCGCCGGCGTCGAGAAGGTGATGGGCTTTGCCAGCGACGCCCAGGTCAAGGCTTTCCTCCAGCAGGCGCCTGCGTTCGAGAAGCTGCTCACCGATGACGGCATCCTGCTGTTCAAGTACTGGCTGTGCTGCGACCAGGACGAGCAGGAAGAACGCTTCGCCGAGCGCCTGAAGGACCCGCTGAAGCGCTGGAAGCTGTCGCAGATCGACGTCGAGGCGCGCCGGCACTATGACGATTACACGCGCGCGCGCGCGGCCATGCTCAAGGCCACGCATACGCCGCATGCGCCGTGGACGCTGGTCGACTTCAACAGCCAGAAGCGTGGCCGCCTCGCGCTGATCCGTGACCTGCTGGGACGACTGCCCGAGACCAAGGTGCCACCGGCGAAGATCACCTTCGAGCCGCTGGTCGGGAAGCCCGGGAAGGAACGCTTCGGCGTGCTGAAACCCATCAACGGCTGATAGTCGGGTTCTGCCGACGGTTCGGCCCACAACGACTTCACCCGCCCGTCCCCCCCCCTGCGCACAATCGTCGCATGCCCGCGTTCAACGTCCTGACCCTGAACGCCCACATGGGTTTCAACCTGCTCAATCGCCGCTTCGTGCTGCCGGAGTTGCGCGAGGCGATACGCTCGGTTTCGGCGGACGTCGTGTTCCTGCAGGAAGTGCTGGGCGAACACGCGCACCACGCGCAGAAACACCTGAACTGGCCGGACGGGCCGCAGTACGAATTCCTCGCCGACACGCTGTGGCCGCAGTTCGCCTATGGCCGCAACGCGGTGTATCCGCACGGCCACCACGGCAACGCGCTGCTGTCGAAATTCCCGATCGTGCGCCACGAGAACCGCGACATCTCCATCCATGGCAGCGAGGAGCGCGGCCTGCTGCACTGCGTGCTCGCGCTGCCCGGCACCGGCGTGGAAGTGCACACGATCTGCGTGCACCTGGGCCTGCTCGAGTCGCATCGCCGGCAACAGCTGTCCCTGCTCTGCGACATCATTGCGGCCGAAGTGCCCGACGATGCGCCCCTGGTCGTCGCCGGCGACTTCAACGATTGGCGCCGGCGTGGGCATCCGCTACTGGCGCGCTTCGGGTTGCAGGAAGTATTCATGCAGCACCGCGGCGCGCTGGCCAGGACGTTTCCCGCGCGCTGGCCGCTGCTGCCCGTCGACCGCATCTATGTGCGCAAGGTCCGCGGCATCGAACCGCGCGTGCTGTCGGCACGCCCCTGGTCGCACCTGTCCGACCACGCGCCGCTGCTGGCCAGGATCGAATGGTGAGAGGCACGCCATGAGGAACTTCGGCGCCAGCGAGTTCCCATGGCGCGGCGGCAACCGCGTGGCGTTGCTGGAGAACGGCGAGGAATTCTTCGCGCGTGCGTTCGCCCTGATCGATGCCGCGCAGCGCGAGATCCTGGTCGAAACCTTCATCCTGTTCGAGGACAAGATCGGGCTGGAGCTGCACCGTCGTCTCATCGCCGCGGCGCGGCGCGGTGTGCGCGTGGAACTCACCGTCGATGGCTATGGCTCGCCGCATTTCTCGCCGGAATTCCTCGCCGGCTTCACCGAGGCCGGCGTTCGCCTGCGCCTGTTCGATCCGCATCCACGCTGGCTGGGCATGCGTCTGCACGTGTTCCGGCGCATGCATCGCAAGCTGCTGGTCGCCGATGCTCGCGTCGCGCTGGTGGGCGGGATCAATTTCTCCGCCGACCACGTGCGCGATTTCGGCGCGGAGGCCAAGCAGGACTATGCGGTGGAAGTAGAAGGCCCGGCGGTTGCCGATATCCACGACTTCCTGCGCGCGGCGCTCGCTTCGCAGGGAGTGGGCAATGCCTGGCGCCCCGCGCGCCAGGCCGAGTCCGTCGCGCAGGCGGGTGCGGCCGACGTGATGTTCGTGCCGCGCGACAACCATCGCCGGCGTGGTTCGATCGAACGCGAATACCGGCGTGCCATCCGCGCCGCGCGGCGTGAGATCCTGCTCGCCAATGCGTACTTCTTTCCCGGCTATGGCTTCCTTCGGGACCTGCGCCATGCGGCTCGGCGCGGGGTGAAGGTGACGCTGATCTTCCAGGGCGAGCCGGACATGCAGGTGGCGCTGGTGGCGGCCCGCACCTTGTACCGGCACCTGGTCGAAGCGGGCGTGCAACTGTACGAATACTGCGAGCGGCCGTTCCACGGCAAGGTGGCCCTGGTCGACGACGACTGGGCCACGGTCGGCTCCAGCAACCTCGATCCGCTCAGCCTGTCGTTGAACCTGGAAGCCAACGTCTTCATCCGCGACCCGTCCTTCGTAGCCGAGTTGCGTGACAACCTCCAGAACCTGCTGCAGCACCATTGCCAGTCCGTCGACCCGGCGCAGGTGCCGCGCGGGAGCTTCTGGCACGTGCTGACGCGACCGCTGCTGTTCCATGTCCTGCGCCGCTTCCCCGACTGGGC
Organism: Lysobacter sp. P5_B9; assembly: GCF_054049835.1. Lineage (NCBI taxonomy): Bacteria > Pseudomonadati > Pseudomonadota > Gammaproteobacteria > Lysobacterales > Lysobacteraceae > Lysobacter > Lysobacter sp. P5_B9. Next base: position 512,220 of record NZ_JBFULP010000002.1, on the reverse strand, counting down.
AGGATGGTTGCCGGCGCACACGCCCAGGGTCGCGCTGGCCAAACCGCCCGATGAGGCTGGTGCCGGGACTGCGCCATGAGATACCGCCATCCCCTGCTGCATCGGCTGTGGCGCATCGTGCTTTGGCTGTTCCCGCTGGCCGTGCTCGCCCTGCTGGCGCAAGCGGCGCGCACGATCGACTGGAAGCACGTGGCCGAGTCCATGGCGGGCTACGACGGTGGCACGCTCGCCGTTGCCGCCCTGCTGACGGTGGCGAGCTACCTCACCTACTGCGGCTACGACCTCGCGGCACGACGCTACGCGCACCACTCGCTGTCCACGGGGCGGGTGATGCTCATCACGGGCATCGCCTACGCCTTTGCGCTCAACATCGGCGCCCTGATCGGCGGCACCGGCGCGCGCTTCCGCATGTATTCGCACGCGGGACTGGGTATCGGCACGATCAGCCGCATCGTCGCATTCAGCGCCGCCACCAACTGGCTGGGTTACCTGCTGCTGGCGGGGGCGCTGTTCGCGAGCGGACGCGTGGCATTGCCACCGCGGCTGGTATCCGATGCCAGCGTGCTGGAGGCGACAGGCCTGGTCATGGTGACCGCGGCGCTGCTGTACGTGTTCGCCTGCCATCGCCTGCATGGCCGTGTCTTCCATGTGCGCGGCCACCACTTCCGCCTGCCGTCGGTGCCGCTGGCATTGACGCAGTTCGCACTGGCGATGGTGAACTGGTCGCTGATGGCAGCGATCATCTTCATCCTGCTGCCGCCGTCGGCCGATTACCCGACCGTGCTCGGCGCCCTGCTGTTTGCCGCGGTGGCGACGGCCTTGACGCACATACCGGCTGGCATTGGGGTGATCGAAGCCGTGTTCGTGGCCGCGTTCGGGCATCGCATCCCGCCGACGCAGGTGCTCGCCGCGCTGCTGGCGTACCGCGCGATCTATTTCCTGGCGCCACTGCTACTGGCCGGAGTGGCGTACTTCATGCTCGAGGTACGCGGAAAGGCCGTGGCCTCCACGTCCGCAGGCTAGGCGAACTTCGCACCCTGCGCGGCGAGCAGCGCGCGCAGGATCGAGCGATGGCAATGCGCCTCGTCCTCGCAGTAGCAACCGACCGAGAAATTGGTGTGTTGCGATAACGCGGCGAGCAGCGCGATGGCATGGCTGTTTTCCGGTGTCGCCATTTCAGCGCGGTATTTGCGGACGAAGGCGTTCCATTGCGCCGGCGTTTGCGCGGCCTGCGCCTGTTTCATCGTTTCCAGGCTGGGCGCGAGGTTCGGGAACCACACGTCGTACCAGTTCTCCGAGGCGAACTTCTGCTTCGGTACGCCGCGCGGCGGACGCCGGACCGTGCCGATGCGCAAGCCCTCGTTGCTGGCGCGCTCACTGCCCAGCCGGACTACGTGGATGGCCATTGGCATCTGCTCCAAAGCGTGGACCACTCGCCGGCAAGCCTAGTGGATCTCGAAGCCCTCGATGGCAGCGTCGTCCTCGGCGTCCATCCGCTCGAGTTCGTCCACCTGCGCCCGCGACGGACCGTAATGCAGCCATTGCGCGAGCTGCTCGACCGCATCGTCCGCGCCGATGGCCAGCACTTCCACGCGCCCGTCCGCCAGGTTGCGCGCGAAGCCGCGCAGGTTCAACGCGATCGCCTGTTCGCGCGCGCTGGCGCGGAACCACACGCCCTGCACCCTGCCACCGACGAAGAAGCGCGCCGCTGTCATGCCATCGTCCTCAGCCGGCCTTCGGCTTCGGTCCGCCGGCGGCGCCGATCGCGCTTTCGATCTCGGCGGCGGTGATCGGGCCCATGAACTTCTTCGCCAGCTTGCCATCGGGCGCGATGAGGTAGGTCGTCGGCAGGCCGCGCGGCGTGGCGAAGGACTTGGGCGGATCGTAGGGGTCCACGATCGCGATCGGATAGGCGACCGGATGATCGCGGAGGAAGGCCCGGATGTCCTTGGGATCGGAATCGTCGTAGGCCAGCCCGAGCACCTCGATGTGCTCGCGCATCGCATCCAGCGCGGACAGGTCGGGCATTTCCTTGACGCAGGGCTTGCACCACGTGGCCCAGTAATTCACCACGACCCACTTGCCGCGATGGTCGGCGAGATCGTAGGGCTGGCCATCGAGGGTGGTGAGTTTCAGCGTCGGGAATTCGGCGTCGGCCGGCGCTGCCTCCGCGGGCGCAGCGGCCGGCTTCCCGGCGGTGGGCGCAGGCGGCTGCGCGGCCGGCTGCGGTCGCGGCGTTTCCGCCGTGGGTTTGCAGGCGGCCAGGAGCAGCGCGGACATCAGCGGCAACATGGCGACATGATGCAGGCGCATCGATTCAATCCTTGTGATCGGCATGGATGGTGGAAACGCGACGCTTGAGCAGGTCGCGCAACGGCAGGCGCAGCTCGTCCATCGCGGCCACCGCGGCGTGGCCCAGCGAGTCCTCGCGGCACGGCAGGTGCGCCTCGGCGATGGGAATGCGCAGCTGGCAGGCCTCGTAGAGCTCGGCCATGGTCAGTTCGTCTAGGTCGCGCGCGAGCAGCCATTCGCCGTCTTCGGCGCGGCGCACCACGTTGATCTCGCACAGCTGCGCGAGCATCTGCTGCACCAGGCTGTCCGTGAGCATGGGCTCCAGGCGCTGGATCTGCTCGCTGTGCAGGCCGCGTCCGTGCGTGCGCGCTTCGTTGAAGCGCGCAAGCAGGCGGATCAGGCCGTAGATCTCATAACCCACCGGCAACCGCATGGACGCGGGCTGGTAGCGGAACGCCGAAAGCGACGACGCCAGTGATGCGCCCAGCAACACCGCCACCCAGCTGAGGTAGATCCACAGCAGGAAGATCGGCACCGCGGCCAGCGTGCCGTAGATCTTGGAGTAGGAACCGAAGCTGGCGAGATAGAGGCCAAGGCCCCACTTCACGACCTCGAAGGCGAGGGTCGCCAGCAACGCACCGGCAAAGGCATGCCGCCACTGGATCGTGCGGTGCGGGACCATCCTGTAGATCGCCGCGATCGCGAGCAGCTCGATCGTCATCGGCGCCAGGCGCAACAGCAACGCCTGCAGGACGCCGCCCGCGGTGGTCTGGAACACCGACATCGCGAAGAACTTGGCCGAGACCGCCAGGCTCGCGGCGGCCACGAGCGAGCCGAGGGTGAACACCGTCCAGTAGACGAGGAAACGGCCGACCTTCGGCCGTGCCGCCTTGACGCGCCAGATGCGGTTGAAGGCGGTCTCGATGCCGTTGAGCGTGATCAGCAACGACACGACCAGGGCGATCACGCCCGCCGCGGTGAGCTGGCCTGCGTTGGCGGAAAACTGCTTGAGGTAGGTCTCCACCGAACGCGCGGCGGAAGGCACGAAGTTGGCGAAGATGTAGTCGCTGAGCCGGTCGCTCCATACGCCGAACACCGGGAACGCCGACAGCACGCCGAACACCACCATCGACAGGGGCACGAGCGCGAACACGGTCGTGTAGGAAAGCGCACCCGCTGCCTGGAACAGGGTGTCGTCGAGGAAGCGCGTGCCCAGGAAACGGAAGAACGCCTTCGCCCGCGCCGGATCGCGCATCCGGTCGGTCCAGCGATTGAGGGAATCGAGCGGCTCCATCCGGCGGAGGGTAACCGATGCGATGGCGTCGCCGCATGAGCAGCATCGGCTGCCCCGCGTGCGTCGCGTGCGCGCGGCATGCGCAGCGCGTACCCTTCTCCGACTCCCGAAGGAACGCCGCAATGCCCGACATCCTCGTCCTCTACTACAGCCGCGGTGGTTCGGTGGCACGCCTGGCGCGCCTGATCGCGCGCGGCGTGGAGGAAGTGGACGGCATGCGCGCGCGCATCCGCAGCGTGCCGCCGGTGGCCGCGGTGACGCAGCAGGCAGCGCCGCCGATCCCGGACGAAGGCGCGCCTTATGTCGAGAAGCAGGACCTGGCCGAATGCGTGGGCCTGGCAATCGGCAGCCCCACCCGTTTCGGCAACATGGCCGCGCCGATGAAGCACTTCATCGATGGCCTCGGCAGCGAGTGGGCCAGCGGCACGCTGGTCGGCAAGGCCGCGGCGGTGTTCACCTCGACCTCTACCCTGCACGGCGGCAACGAAGCCACGCTGCTGACGATGCAGGTACCGCTGCTGCACCACGGCTGCGTCCTGGTCGGGATTCCATACACCGAGGCGGCGCTCAACACGACGCGCAGCGGTGGCACGCCCTATGGCGCCAGCCACTACGCGGGATTGCAGGACGATCCGCAGCCCAGCGACGAGGAGGCCACGCTGGCCCGCGCGCTTGGCCGCCGCCTCGCCACCATCGCAGGAAAGCTGGCATGAGCGTCTTCAGTGGCAACCTGTCGCGGCGCGTGCTGATCGTCGCCCTGATCGCACTCACCGGCCTGTACCTGATGTGGTTCGGGGCGACGCCGGGACCGTGGGTGGCGCTGGTGGTATTCGCGCTGCCCCCCGCGGCGCTGGCGATGGCGGCGCTGCGCGGCTGGCGACTGGCCGGCTTCTGGGCTGGCGTGCTCGCGCTGGCGTGGTTCAGCCACGGCGTCATGGTCGCGTGGACGCGGCCCCCGGAACGGGTGTTCGCCACGGTCGAGATCGTGCTGGCGCTGGCGGTCGTGTTCGCGGCGAGCATTCCCGGCCTGCGCGCACGGTTCGCGAAGAAGAAGGCGTAGGGATCGTCTGCACGCCGCTGGACGGGTGACGGCCAGGGCAAAAGTCATCGTGGTTCGCCCACGCCGGCCGCCGGCGCGGCTTCAACGGTGTCGTTGCTGCGGTTTGGCCGCGGGCCGGCGCGGCTTCAACGGTGTCGTTGCTGCCGTTTGGCCGCGGGCGGCGCACTACAATGGGCCTCCCCACCGCACCCCAAGAACCATGGACCAGCTCTGCGTCGTCACCACCGGCGGCACGATCGACAAGATCTACTTCGACGACAAGTCCGACTACCAGATCGGCGAACCGCAGATCGGCAGCATCCTGCGCGAGCTGGGCGTGGCGTTCCAGTTCAGCGTGATCCCGATCATCCGCAAGGACTCGCTGCACATCACCGCCGACGACCGCGAACTGATCCGTGCCGCCATCGCTGCACAACCGGCGAAGCACGTGCTGGTCACGCACGGCACCGACACGATGGTCGAAACCGCGAAGGTGCTGGCCTCGCTCACCGACAAGACCATCGTCCTTACCGGCGCGCTCAGCCCGGCCCGCTTCCGCGGCTCGGATGCGGAGTTCAACGTGGGCTGCGCGGTGGGTGCGGTGCAATCGCTGCCGCCGGGCGTGTATATCGCCATGAACGGCCGCGTGTGGGATCCACAGAAGGTGCGCAAGAACGTGGCGGCAAACCGTTTCGAGCCGATTTGATTTTTGCCGTCATCCCGGCGCAAGCCGGGATCCGTTTTACTGTTGCCTTTGCTTATTCAAGGCAACAGCGGAAGCAAAAACAAGCTGGATCCCAGCTTCGCCGGGATGACGAGCAAAAGCAAAAGACCCCGGCCGAAGCCGGGGTCTTTTTTTGCCAGCTGCCAGAACAACACCGTCAGAACGTGATGCTCCAGCTGTTGATGTAGCCGGTATCCGCCGCCGCGTTGTCGTTGACACGCAACTTCCAGGTGCCGTTCAACGCTTCCGTCGACAGGTTCACGTTGTAGGTCTGGTTGATGTTGTCGGCGCTGCCGCCGGTGTGGTTGTGCAGCGTGTACACCGAACCGTCCGGCGCCACCAGGTCGACCTTCAGGTCGCCGATGTAGGTGTGGACGATGTTCACCGCCACCGGTGTGCTCGCCTGTGCGTTGCCCGTGCGTCCGGACACCGTGATCGGGCTTTCGACCGTTGCGTTGTCGCTGATCGTGTAGTCCGTGGTGTTGGTGTAGGTCTGCCCGCCACCACCGGTGGTGTAGCTGCCGGTGAGTGCCACGCCCGAGAACGCGGTGTAGCCGCGCAGCATCACGTGATACGTCCCGGCCTGGGCGGTGGCGATGTTGCAGGTCTCGTTGTTGCCGCTGAGGAAAGGACGGCAGTCGTAGACGCTGGTGGTGGGCGCCGAACCAAAGCGCACGTACATGTCGGCATCGCCGGTGCCGCCGGCGATGGTGAACTTCAGGCCGCTGGCGCCGGCCGGCACGGCCATCGTCCAGAACTGCTGGCTGCCCGATGCGCCGCTGATGCCGGTGACCGGCACGCCGTTCTGCAGCACGCTCCCCGTGGCGCCTACGGTGACCGACTGGGTCCTGGTGTTGGTGGCGCCGCCGTTGTCGGTGACGGTCAAGGCGACCGAGTAGGTGCCCGCGGCCGCATAGGTCTTGCTGGGGTTGGTCGCGGTCGACGTCGTGCCGTCGCCGAAGTTCCAGCTGCGAGAGGCGATGGTGCCGTCGCTGTCAGTGGAACTGTCGGTGAAGTTCGCGGTCAGGCCGCTGGTGGTGAAGCTGAAGTTCGCCGTCGGCGCGACGTTGCCGCCACCGCCGCCGGCCGCATCGACGACCTTCTTCGCGTCGAGGATGCCCGGACCGATGGTCTGGCTCGGCGTCACCGGGAACGGGCGGAAATTCGCCTTGATCAGGCTCTCGACCTGGGCCGGCGTCTTCGGCGTAGGGGACACCGATTGCAACAGCGCGATCACGCCGGCGACGTGCGGCGTCGCCATCGAGGTGCCGCTGTAGGTGGCATAGCTTTCGGCGCCCGGCGTGGTCGTGCCGGCGTTGAGGGTGGAGACGATCGACGATCCGGGCGCGGCGATGTCGATCAGCGCGCCGTAGTTGGAGAAGCTCGAACGCTGGCCGGTGTCGGTGATCGAGGCCACCGCGATCACGTTGTTGCAGTTGGCCGGCGTGAACCCGGACGTGTTGGCGTTGCTGTTGCCGGCCGCGATCGCCAGGGTCGTGCCGCGGCTGACCGCGCCATCGATCGCCGACTGCATGGTCGCGCTGCACGTGCCGCTACCGCCGAGGCTGAGGTTGATCACTTCCGCGGGATTGGCGTTGGCGGGTATGCCGCTTACGGTGCCGCCCGAAGCCCAGACGATCGCATCGGCGATATCGGAAATGCTGCCGCCGCACTTGCCCAGCACGCGCACCGGCTCGATCTTCGCGTTGAACGCCACGCCAGCAACGCCGACACCGTTGTTGGTCGCCGCCGCCACGGTGCCGGCCACGTGCGTGCCATGCCAGCTGGAATTGGAACCGCTGATCTGCCCGCATTCGCCCGCGCTGTACCAGTCGCCCTGGTCGGCCGGGTTGGAGTCGCGGCCATTGCCGTCGCGCGCGGCGGTCGCGTCGCTGACGAAGTCGTAGCCCGCAATGACGTTCGCATTGAGCTCGCTGTGGCTGGTGATGCCGGTGTCGAGGATGGCGACCACGACGCCGGTGCCGGTGGCGCTGTCCCACGCCTCGTTGGCGCGGATGCCGGCGTCGGCATCCTGGTAACCCCATTGCTGCGGATACTGCGGATCATTGGGCGTCAGTACCGCCTGCAACAGGCGGTCGACTTCGACGTACTCGACCGCGGGATCCGCGGCCAGCTGGCGCATCAGCTTTTCGGCCTCGACGCGGTCCAGCTTGCGCCCCGCGCGCACCACGTCGGCGCCGACGGCGAGGCGGCGTGCCTGCTTCAGGCCGAGCGCACGGCCGTTGGCGGCGCCGTTCGCGGCCGTGTCCAGGGATCGCTGCAGCGTCGCGGCATCGCTGCGTGGCGCGCTGCCGTCGCGGTATTTCACGATGAACTGATCGAAGCTTTCCCCGGACTGCAGGCCACTGGTGTCCACGCGGCCGGCAGCCACGGCCGATCCCGTTGCGAGCGCCCACAGCGTAGCGACAGCAAGCGCATTCATGCGTACTGAGTTGTTCACGATGTACCCCCGAGCAGTGAGTAGATGGCCGCAGTGCGGCCGCGCAACTTCCGTTTGCCCTCCGTAACCGCCATGCGCACCGGTCGTCCGGTGGCGCAGGTCGAAACGGGGGATCGCGACGGGCCCAAGCGTCAGCGACCGCGCGACGCTAGTGGCGGGAACCTTTGAAAACTGTGAAGCCCGATGCCGGGCCCCGTTCGCCCCGGATCCGCGGGGTGCCGGACACGGGCTGCTGCGCCGCAACACCCGCTCGCACCGTACGCATGGGACGGAACAAAAAAAGACCCCGGCCATGGCCGGGGTCCTGGTACTGCGTCCTGGTCGCGCGGGGCGATCAGAAGGTGACGCTCCAGCTGTTGATGTAACCCGTGTCGCCGGCGGCGTTGTCGTTCACGCGCAGCTTCCACGTGCCGTTCAGCGCTTCAGTCGTCAGGTTGACCGTGTAGGTCTGGTTGATGTTGTCGGCGCTGCCGCCGGTGTGGTTGTGCAGCGTGTAGATCGAACCATCCGGGGCCACCAGGTCGACCTTCAGGTCGCCGATGTAGGTGTGCACGATGTTCACCGCGACCTGGGTGCTGCTCAGGCCGTTGCCGGTGCGACCGGACACCGTGATCGGGCTGTCCACGGTCGCGTTGTCGCTGATCGTGTAGTCGCTCGTGTTGGTGTAGGTCTGGGTGCCGCCGCCACCGCCGGTGGTGTAGTCGCCGACCAGGCTGACGCCCGAGAACGCCGAGTACGCCTTCAGGTTGATGTAGTACGTACCCGCGGTCGGCGTGGCGAAGGTGCAGGTCTCGGCGTTGCCTGTCTTGTACGGACGGCAGTCGTACACGGTGTCGGTCGGCTCGCTGCCGAGCTTCACGTACATGTCCGCATCACCCGTGCCGCCGGAGGTGGTGAAGGTCAGGTTGGTCGCGCCGGCCGGCACCACCATCGTGTACTTCACATAGGCGCCGGCCGCAGCCGACAGGCCGGTCGCGGCGACGCCCTTGGTCAGCGTCCCGGCGCCACCGCCGCCGCCACCGTTGGTCGCGTCGACCACGGCCTTGGCGTTGAGGATGCCCGCGCCAATCGGTTGCGAAGGGGTCGACGGGAACGCGGTGACGTTGGCCTTGATCAGCGCTTCGACTTCGGCCGGGGTCTTCGGCGTGGTCGCCACGGCCTGGATCAGGGCGATGACACCGGCGACGTGCGGGGTCGCCATCGAGGTGCCGCTGTAATTGACGTAGGTCTCGGCGCCCGGCGTCGTCGTGCCGGCGTTCATCGTCGACATGATGGTCGAGCCCGGTGCGGCGATGTCCACGCCGGCGCCGTAGTTGGAGAAGCTCGAACGCGCGCCGGTGCTGGTGATCGAACCCACCGCAATGACGTTCGCGCAGTTCGCCGGCGAGGCATTGGACACGTTGGTGTTGTCGTTGCCGGCGGCGATGGCCAGCGTGGTGCCACGCGACACCGCGCTGTTGATCGCGGCTTGCGTGGTGGAGCTGCACGCGCCGGTGCCGCCCAGGCTGAGGTTGATCACTTCGGCCGGGTTGGCGTTGGCCGGGACGCCGGTGACGGTGCCGCCCGAGGCCCAGATCATCGCGTCGGCGATGTCGGAGTCGTAGCCACCGCAGGTACCCAGCACGCGCGCCGGGACGATCTTGGCGCCGTAGGCGACGCCGGCCACGCCCTTGGCGTTGTTGGTCACCGCGGCGATCGTGCCGGCGACGTGGGTGCCGTGCCAGCTGGAGTTGGATGCCTGCGAACCGGTGCCGCACTGGCCGGCCGTGGTCCAGTCACCCGGATCGCTCGGATCGCTGTCGCGGCCGTTGCCGTCGTTCGACACGGTGGTGTCGACGATGAAGTCATAGCCCGGGAGGATGTTGGCGTTGAGGTCGCTGTGGTTGGTGATGCCGGTGTCGAGCACGGCCACGACGCTGCCGGCGCCGTTGGTCACGTCCCAGGCCTGGTTGGCCTTGATGCCGTAGGTACCCGAATAGCCCCACTGCTGGCTGTAGTTGGTGTCGTTCGGGGTCAGGTAGGGCTTGTTGAGCTTGTCGAGTTCGACATATTCGACGTTCGGGTCGGCGGCGATCTCGCGCATCAGGCTTTCGGCTTCGGCGCGGTCGAGCTTGCGATCCGACTTCACCACGTCGGCACCCAGCGACATGCGGCGCAGATGGCCCAGGGCCAGCGCCTTGCCCGCGACACCGGCCTTGCTGGCGCGCATCAGTGCAGCCTTGGCCTTGCCGGTGTCGGCGCCTTCGGCGGTGCCTGCACGGTACTTGACGATGAAGCGGTCGTACTGGGCGCCGGATTCGAGGCCGGACAGGTTCAGGCGCTCGGCGGCGAAAGCCGGAGCGGCCAGGGCGGAAACGGCGACCGCGGTAGCGGCGGCCAGCGCATGCAGGCGCATGCGGGGGTGGGATACGACGGACATCAGTTGATTCCCTCTGGACTGGTTTGCATGGATTCCATCGCGGCGGATGGAGACTCAACAACACTGCTGCTTGGGTAGCCCGCGACCACTTCCACGCGCGTCGCCACCGACATGCGAAACACCCTCGCCTTCCCTGACGAAGGACCAACCACGCTCCATGGACTGGACCGCTGCGACTTCGGACCGACCTTCACGGATGGCGCGCGACGGCCCCCTGGCGCCGCTCGTCGTTCCCGCGTGTCGCTGCGGTATTCCGGGTCGCTGCATCCCCACGTGCAGCCCGATCCCGAGAGGCCCCGGCTCGCGCCGGGGCGGTGTTTCGTCCCTGAAACGATGCTCCTTGCCGGGGGTCTCCTGCCCCCGCTCCGCTGGCGCGGTTCCGTTGAAGCGAATTGGGTGGCCGGTGCGCGCGAACCTGGCGCGCTGTGGGCCGGAATCACCGGGCGACCCCGCCGGGCGATGCACGAGCCCGGTGAGCTTTACTGCACCCTGCCCCCGGACTTGCGTCCGGGGGCAGAGGGCCGCCGATCGGTGGGCCTCCGTTCGACAGGGAGGATGAAAGGGTGCCAAAGGTCATAGAGACTTCGTCCGGAACCTCAAAAAGTTCTCAAATCGGCCTCGAACTGTGTCCGGAGTCGTCTGGATTAACTGTTCTGTAACCAAATCCGGGGCTTGGGCGGCGCAAATGACGCACCTGACCAACGCCGCCGACGGCCGCCGTGGCTGGCAGGCGTCGGCAATTTGCCGAATTTGGCGTAAGCCTGTTCATTTTCCGCTGCAGTGCAGCACGAGCCGGCGCTCACTGGCGATAGGATTCCGCCTCCCGAGGGTTCGAGAACACGCGCTTGGCTGACCCGACACAGCACCCCTGGCCCGCCGGGACGCGGCGCCTGCAGGTGCACGATGTTCAGATCGACCTGCGCTATCGCCGGGTGATACGTCCTGAACAGGAGGCCGAACTGCCACAGCGCATGTTCGACCTGCTGCTCGTTTTCCTCGCCGAACCGCAGGTGCTGCACACGCGCGCCGAACTGTTCGCGCGCGTGTGGCCCGGGGTGATCGTCGAGGACGCCAACCTCTCACAGAGCGTCTGGATGCTGCGCAAGGCGCTGGGGGAATCGCGCAAGCATTGGATCCGCACGGTGGCCAAGAGCGGCTATGTGTTCGAGCCGCAAGGTCCGATCGAAGCAGTCGTGGAAGCCGCTCCGCTCGCGCAGACAAGGGACGCTATTAGTAAGGAGTCGCCGGCACCGGCGGCCGAACAGCCCGCATCGGGGGTCGCCCCGGCTGCGAGCGGGGTGATCCCGTCGTCCGTTTCGCGTCGGAGCTGGTGGCGCTGGGTGGCCGCTGCAGCCGTTGGGCTGGTGCTGCTGATCGGTGGCGCCGCGTGGTGGCGGGGCCATCAGCCTCCGCATCCGGCGGCAGCCGCGCCGCAGCTCGCGATCGCCCTGATCGACGTGGAGGATGAAGCCGCGCCGGAGGACTCGCGCTGGCCCGTTACCCTGCTGCACACATGGCTCGAGTGGAAGCTCGACAGCCTCCCCGAAGTAACGTTGTTGACCGAGGCGCATCTCGCCGCCGATTCCGCCGGACGCTCGCCGCGCATCGTGTTCCTCAGTTCCGGCACCGACAGCGCCAACCCCAGTCGCGTCTTCCTGCGCGCACGCTTCGACCAGGGCGGCATCGAGCAGCGCGTGGAGAAGCAGGGCGCTCGCGCCGAACTGCCGGCAATGGCCGATGCGCTGTCGCGGGAACTGCTCGCGGCCCTTGTCCCCGCGCGTGCGAAGGAGCGCTGGCCGCCGCTTGCGATCGACACCGCCACGGCGCGCCGCTACGCCGAAGCGATCGACGCGATGGAACATCGCGACTGGGTGAAGTCCGCCGAGATCCTGCAGGACGTCACCCGGCTCGCGCCCGAATTCGGCCTGCCGCGCATGCAACTGGGCTACGCGCTCTCGCGCCTGTCGCTCGCCGCGCCCGCGATCGAACAGACCGAAACCGCGATCCGCCTGCTCCAGCCCGTACCCACCGATGTCGCGGACGTGCTGGACGCGCAGCGGCTCTCCCGCAACCCGCAACAGTTCAACGAAGCCGCCAAGGCCTGGGGCGAGCTCGCGGCAAAACATCCGGAAAAGCGCGCGTACGCGCTCGAACAGGCCTCCCAGCTCAATGTCGCCAACCAGCCCACGGAAGCGCTGGCCCTGCTCAACCGCCCCGACTGGGACCAGGAAGCCGCCGGCATCCGCCTGCGCCAGCGCCTGAATCTCGCCGCCGCCTATCTCGCGCTTGGCGATCCGCAGCACGCGCGCGAAAACGCGCTGGCCGCCGAGCGCATCGCCGCAGCGGCTGGCAAGGGATGGGAACACGAGCTGGGCGATGCCCTACTGCTGGCCGCGCAGACCGACAGCTTCCAGTACGAAGACAAGGCGGACCTGTCGCGTTACGAGGAAGCGGCCAAGCAGTTCGAACTCGCCGGCGACGACATGGATGCGCTGTACGCGCGCTTCCTGGCCGAAAGCAATCGCCGCGACCAGCCCGCCGAGAGCGGCCTGGACCCGTTGCTGGTACAGGCGCGCGAGCGCGGTTACCGCAGGCTGGAAATCGCCATGCTGCGCATGGTCGCCTTCCGCCATTACAGCCGCGGCGACATGCCCGCCTACCGTGCGCGGCTGGAGCAGGCGTTGGCGACCGCGCTCACCGCCGGCGACACGTCCGAGCAGCACGTGCTTGAACTGGACCTGCTCAACGAGGACTTCCTGCGCGGCCGTTTCAACTCGGCCGACCGCCGCATGGCCAGCCTCAGCAATGCCCCGCTGCAGGGCGACGATGCAGTCTGGCTGTCGTCTTTCGAAGCGACCATCCTCGCCAACCGCGGCCGCTTCGCGCTGGCCGGAAAGGTGCTCGACCAGGCGGAAAAGCGCGCCCGCGCGGGTAATCCCGGCACGCAACCGTCGAGTGCGGCATCCCAGATTGCCTGCATTCGCGCCGACCTGGACCTGGTCATGGGCGACATTCCGGGCTCGCGCGCGGGCTGGAAGCAGTGCAGCGCGTTGGAATCGCCGTCCTCGCGCCTGCAGGCCGCGATCGGCAACGCCACCGTCGACCTCGTCGCCGGCGATCGCAACGCCGCGTTGAAGCGACTGCTGGAAACGCAGAAAGAAAGCACGCAGATGGAGGACGGTCCCGATCGCTGGAGCACCGAGCTGTGGATCGCCACCGCACTCACGCGCGCCGGCGATCCAGCCACCGCCGAACGCATGTTCCAGCGCGTGCTGCCGCTGGCGCGGAACACGCAGTACGAATGGATCACCGCGATCGCCGAAACCGGGCTTGCCGAAACCGCCGCCACGCGCGGCGACTGGAATGCCGTGCGTAGGCATATCGCCGCGGCACGCAAGCTGGAACTGGCCGACATCTGGACGCTCAGCAACCGCATCGACACCCTGGACGCCCTCGCCACGATGGTCGATGGCGACAGCAAGCGCGCGCTGCACATCCTCGCCGCGATCCACGCGCAAGCGGTGCGCAATGGCGACGTGGTGTCACAGCTGGAAGTGCAGAGCCTGTTGCCACCGGGGATGCCCATCGGCGAATGCAACGAACGCTGCCAGGCGGCACTCGTCGCCAGCAGCGACCTGCGCGGCGCGACGCTGGATTGGCTGGTGGTGCCGGCGAAGCTGGATACGAAGCTGCTGTTGCAGCGGAACATCAGGTAAGGCGCGGCCCGCGCGGGTGGGCGGAACAGCGGGTTGGCACGAAGGCGAACCGACTGCTTACAGCATCCCGGTTTCCAGCCGCGCCACTTCCGACATCATGTTGCGGGTCCACGGCGGGTCGAATACGAGTTCGACATCGGCCTCGGCCACGGTCGGGATCATTTCCAGCTTGTCGGTCACGTCGGCGACGAGGATGTCGCCCATGCCGCAGGCGGGTGCGGTCAGGGTCATGCGGATCTCGACCCGGCGCTGGCCGGGTTGTTCCGGGTGCGGCTTGACGCTGGCCTCGTAGACGAGACCGAGGTCGACGACGTTGATCGGGATTTCCGGATCGAAGCAGGTGCGCAGCTGGCGCCACACCATCTGCTCGACGGCATCGTCGTCGGCATCGACGGGAAGTTCCAGCGGCTCGGGCGGTTCCTTGCCGATCGCGTCGGCATCGGGACCGGCGATGCGGAACAGGTTGCCTTCGACGAACACCGTCCAGCTGCCGCCCAGCGCCTGGGTGATGTAACCGACGCTGCCCGCGGGCAACGTGACCTTTTCGCCCTGCGGCACGAGGACGGCGGCGCAATCGCGCTCGAATCGGACAGGTTCGCTGCTGCGGGAATACATATCAGGAAGATCGGGGCGAAGCCGTGGGGGTACAAGGCGTGGAATTTTACGGGTTGCGGCGCCGTGGTGCCGGCCCGCGGCTCATTCCGGGCAACAATATTGCCCATGCCGCGCCTGCGGCCCGGGAAACGCAAGACGCGGTGTTCCAGCGGCGAGCTTGCAAACGGAGGGCTCTCGCCGCGCGGTGCTTCGTGCAACGAGCGTTGGCGCCCGTCGTTCACCTTCACCCGGCGCGGCTCGAACACGTCGCACTGCGGGTTTGGCCCCGGGCCGGTATCCTTGCCGCCTTCATGCCTCCCGCTTCCGAGCACCCGCGCTCCCCGATCGCCCGCTGGCTGACGTGGCCCTACCGGCTGCTGATGCTGGGGGGCGCGTGCGCCGGATTCGCCGCGCTCTGGGTAGTGCTGGCCTGGGCGAATGGCAGCCAGTTCGGCTGGATGGCCGTGCTCGGGGCGCTGGATGTCGCCTGGATCCTGCGACTTTCAGGCTGGCCCTCCGGTGGACGGCGCGCGCTGGTGGGCGTGGTCGCAACGGCGGGGATAGTGGTGCTCGCCAACTGGTGGATCATCGCCGTGCACCTGGGCGAGGTGATGGGCTTCGATCCGCTGGCCTCTGCTTTCCGCCTCGGCCTGCAGCATGCCTGGACGCTGGCAAAGCTCGCCAACGGCACGTTCGAACTGGTGATGATCCTGGTTGCGCTGGTACTGGCCGCGATCATATCGCGCTGACGCTGCGAGCAGAAGCGGCTGGAGATGCCGTTGCGATCAGCGCGGCTGTGCCGGGTGCGCCTTGATCCACGCGTCGCGCTCGGCTGGCGTCATCGCCTTCCACTTAGCGCGCAGCTCCTGGCGCTGTTCCGGCGTCATGTTGCGCATCTCGCCAAACAGGGCGCGTGTGTGCTCGCGCTGTTCCGGCGACATGCTCGCCCAGCGCTTCATGCCGTGATGCGCGCGCTGGCGCTGCTCGGGCGTCATGGTCTGCCAGCGCTGTGCGTGATCCATCATGCGTGCGCGTGCTTCCGGGTTGCTGTTCCAGCGCTCGCGCACCGGTGCGACCAGCATCTCGCGTTCGGCGGCGCTGAGTTGTTCCCACGCGGGGAAAGCGCGGGCGGGCGCGGCCGGCGTGGCTTGCGCGCTCGGCCTGGCGTTGCCACCCGAGGGCGCCGTCTGCGCCAGCACGGGAGCGCTGCACAGCAGGGAAATGACGAGGGCGTGGCGAAGCAGCTTCATGGGATCACTCCGTGACAAGGTTGGCGGTGTCGTTCGATGCGAGCCAGAGGTACAGCTCGGGCGATTCGTCGAGGGTGGCGTAGACGTCGCCGGATTCGTTGTCGCTGGCAGTGGCCGCCGGTGCGGCCCGCTCGGGCACGGCTTCGTCCGGTCGGGTGGAACCGGGATGCCGCAGCAGCAGCCCGCCCGCGACCAGCGCGATCGCACAGGTGGTTACCAATGGCCAGGCGTGCCGGCGCCGCGCGGATGGCAGGGGCGACGGCGCGCGCCGCGCACGCAGTTGCACCAGCGTGCGCGGGGAGACGCGTTCGACGGCCTGTGCATGAAGCCGGCGCAGCTGCGCGTCGAAGCCGGTTGTTCCAGGGTCCTGGTCGTGGCCGGTGTTCATCGGAAATCCTCCAGGTGCTGCTGCAATGCTTCCCGTGCCCGCGAGAGGTGCGTCTTTACCGCCCCTTCGCTGCAGCCCATGACGCGGGCAGTGGTGGCGACGTCCAGGTCTTCAAAGATGCGCAGGCTGAAGGCCTCGCGCTGGCGCCGCGGCAGCTTGCGCAGGCCAGCGACGATCCGGCCCCAGGCCTCCTGCCCTTCCTGCCGTCGCGCGGGGTCCGCGACCGGGTCGGCCCAGTCGACCGCGTCCTCGCCTTCGTGCTGGGGCGACAACCAGCGCAACCGCAACAATCCACGGCGTTGCGCATCGACGATGCGGCTGCGCAGGACGCTCCAGAACAGGGGCGTCCATTCCGGGGACGGCCGGTCGCGGTAGGCGAGCATCTTCGTCATCGCGTCCTGCACCGCATCGCGGGCGTCTTCGCGATGGCGCAGGCCCATCTCCGCGAAGCGGAACGCGCGCGCGGCGATGCCGGCCAGGAATTCATCCAGCGTCATCGCGGCTTCCACGAAGGCGGGAGCGGACGCGTGCGGCATTTCCGCGGTCGTGGTCATGCGCTCAAGCATGCACCGGGCTCAATGTCTGCGGTCCGAATAGCGATCCCAGCGGCGGTCGAAGCGGTCGCCGCGGCGATCCCAGCGCGCATCGGCAAGAGTGCCGCGCCGATCCAGGCGGGCATCGATACGGGCGCCCTCGCGCTCCAGGCGACGCGCCCTGCGGTCGTGGCCGTTCGTGGCGGCGTGCGCGGCGCGCCGATCGAAGCGGCCCTCGATGCGATCCCCCTTGTGGTCCAGGCGGTGCTCGATGCGATCGCCCTTGCGGTCCAGGCGGTGATCGACGCGATCGCCGAAGTCRCTCGCGCTCGCCGCCGTGCTTGCGGCGAGCAGCCCCAGACCCAGTGCCGCTCCTCGCCAAGCCTGCCCCCGCCATACGTGCCCCAGCCATGCCTTCATGTGCGTCTCCTCGGGCAGGCGGGCGCGGGATGCGCGGTGGATGACGGCCTGCATGAGGGGAAACGCGCGACCCGGTCGCCGGTTGACACGGCGCCCGTTGCATTCAGGGATCGTTATGATGGGAACGAACGCGATCCTGGGACACAAGCATGACGGACGGACTGGTAGCGCTGTACATCTTCATGCTGGCGGCAATCGCCGGCAACGTGATCATTTCGCGGGTGCCGGTGATCCTGCATACACCGCTGATGTCCGGCTCCAACTTCATCCACGGCATCGTGCTGATCGGCGCGATGGTGGTGCTGGGGCATGCCGATACGACGCTGGAGAAGGTGATCGGCTTCCTCGCCGTGCTGCTGGGCGCGGGCAACGCCGCCGGCGGTTATGTCGTCACCGAGCGCATGCTCGAGATGTTCAAGCCGTCGCAGAAGAAGGATGCCGGTAGCGAGGGGAGCAAGGCATGACGCTCCTGACCGGGATTGCCGCGGCCAGCTATTTCATCGCCGCCTCGTTGTTCCTGCTTGGCCTCAAGCGCATGGCCTCGCCGCTGACCGCGCGCAGCGGCATCCAGTGGGCCGGCCTGGGCATGCTGATCGCCACCGCCGCCACGTTCCTCCTGCCGGACCTGCACAACATGGCGCTGATCATCACCGCATTGGTGATCGGTACCGCGCTGGCATGGATCTCGGGCAAGAAGGTCGCGATGACCGACATGCCGCAGATGGTCGCGCTGTACAACGGCATGGGCGGCGGCTCGGCCGCGGCGATCGGTGCGGTCGAGCTGCTGCGGTTTTCGTCGGAAGGCCGTCCGCCCTCGATGGTCACTCTCGTGCTGGGCGTGACTGGCGCACTGATTGGCGCGGTGTCGCTGTCGGGCTCGGTCATCGCATGGGCCAAGCTCGACGGGCGCATGGACAAGCGTTACACCTTCCCGGGCCAGCAGCTGTTCAATGCCGCAGTCGCCATCGCGGCCGTGGTGCTCGGCGGCATCGTCGTGCATTCGTTGGGCGTGCCGATGATCATCGCGTTCTTCATCGCCGCACTCGCGCTGGGCGTGCTGATGACGCTGCCGATCGGCGGCGCCGACATGCCGGTCGTGATTTCGCTCTACAACGCGCTGACCGGCCTCGCCGTGGCGTTCGAGGGCTTCGTGCTCGGCAACCAGGCGCTGATCATCGCCGGCACCATGGTCGGCGCGGCCGGTACCTTGTTGACGCAGTTGATGGCGAAGGCGATGAACCGCCCGATCCGTGGCGTGCTGTTCTCCAACTTCGGCGGCGGCGGGCAGATGCAGGAAATTGGCGGCGCGCAGAAACCGATCGAAGCCGGCGACGTCGCCGCGATGATGGCCTACGCCGAGCGCGTGGTGATCGTGCCCGGTTACGGCCTGGCCGTCGCGCAGGCGCAGCACAAGGTGTGGGAGCTCACCCAGAAGCTGATCGAGCGCGGGGTGAAGGTGAAGTTCGCCATCCACCCGGTCGCCGGCCGCATGCCGGGCCACATGAACGTGCTGCTGGCCGAGGCGGGCGTGCCGTACGACCTGATCGCCGACATGGACGACATCAACCCCGAATTCGCCAACACCGATGTCTCACTGGTGATCGGCGCCAACGACGTGGTCAATCCGGTGGCGAAGACCGATCCGGCCTCGCCCATCTACGGCATGCCGATCCTCGACGTCGTGAACTCGAAGAACACCATCGTCATCAAGCGCGGAAAGGGCACCGGTTTCGCCGGCATCGAGAATGCGCTGTTCTATGCCGACAACACGCGCATGTTGTTCGGCGACGGCGCCGGCATGGTGGCGGCACTGGTGAGCGAGCTCAAGGCGCTGGACAGCGGCGGCGGCCACTAGACCCGCCGCTGCGCGCTGCCGCTAGCGCAGGGCGCTCAGCGGCCTCGCGCCGATCCGCGCCCGCGGCCGGACATGCGATAGACGTGGGCTGGCCTGGCGCAGGCCGGATGCCGGCATGCGCCGCACCTGCGTGGTGGTGAGGCCGTAGGCGCTCTTGAACGCACGGCAGAACGCGCTCTCGCTTTCGAAACCGAGCTTCTCGGTGATCTCGCAAACGGGCAGTCCGCTGTCGCACACCAGCGACCAGGCGCGCGAAAGGCGCAGGCGCGCGATGTGCTCGCTCGGGGTCTCTCCGAAGACGTCGCGGTACATGCGGATCAAGTGCCAGGGCGAGTAGTTCGCGCGCTGGGCCAACTGGGCCAGGTTGAGATGGCCGTCGTTGCCGCGCTCGATCAGCTGATGCACGCGCAGCAGGCGCTGCAGGGTCAGTACCCGCCGCTGCAGTGTGCGGCCATTGCAGCGTTCGACCAGCAGTTGCAGGTCGCGTTGCTGTTCGAGCAGGCAGGCGCAGAGTTCGCGCAGGGCGACTCCGCAATCTGCGGCAGGGCCCTGGTCACGTTGCATCCGGGCGAGACGCACCAGCCGCAGGCGCAATTCGCGTGGGCAGCGTGATTGCCGCACCAGCAATTCATTGCAATGGCCGTTCGATGCCGCCTGCAGCAGCGTCCGCCAGGTGGCGTGTGGCCCGGCCAGGGCCAGCCATCGGGCCGTGGCATGCGTGCTCGCGTGCAGGACGCCCTCGTGCGCAATCAGCAGATCCTGCCGCAGCGTCCAGCCTCCCACGGGCGATTCCAACTGCAGGTCGCCGCGCAGGGGCAGCCATAGCGACAGCCATCCCGGCGGCAGGCTCAACTGGGAACCGCGATGGGCGGCATAGAACAGATGCAGGCCGTCGCCGGGCGGGCGCGCGGGGTCCGGGCGCGTCAGATCGAGTCGTTCGGCAGTCCGCAACGGGCGAAATTCCAGCTTCAAGCGTAGCTCCCGGAGCGCGCGCCATCGCACGCTTCAGGTTCAGGCTAGTGCCGGCATGAAGCACCGGAAGCGCCAATGTCCGTGGATTGCGGGAAGCCAATTCCCGTTGGCGCGCTCACTGGCGCAGGCCGAGCGCCCGCCGCGCGAACAGGACGCAGATCACGCCAAACAGCAGGTGCATCAGGAAATTGGTGACCATCGCGAGCATCAGCGGATGCGCGGATGGCTGCGCCTGCGACAGCGGTACCACGACGTGGGTCATCACCGCCCAGAGCAGGAGGCCATAGGGCACACCGTAGAGCACGGGGTGCTGCACCAGCGCGCGGTAGCGGCGGCTGGCCAGGTAATAGGCCAGTACCATCATGGTGGCGATGAAATAGTGCAATCCGGCGCCCAGCAGCGCGGTCGCGATGCCGCCATCGAAGGAGGCCTGTCCGATCGCGCCCGAAGCGATGTACTGCAGCAGGCGAACCGGCGACACGTGCCGCAACCACGCCCAGAACGAACAGGCGTAGATCAGGTCGATGGTGGCGAGGGTGAGGCCGCCGGCGATGACATGGAAAGCAGCCGGGCGGGATTGCGCGGTATTCAGAGTGGACATCGGGACCCCATCGTGGCGAATGCCGGGAATGCTCAGCGGCCGCGTGCGCGGATCACGCCGGACACGGTGTGCATGATGATGCTCGACACGATTCCCGGCGGGTAGATTTTTGTTGGCTGCGGTGCCTTGGGCAGCCCTGTCCCGCCGTCATGCGCGCCGTAGCGCACGCTGCGCGAACAAAGCGGCGATGGTCCCGAAAACGGCGAACATCGGGATGCTGGTCAGCATCCACGCCACCTGCGGGTGCCGCGGTGCCGGCGCCGCCGACAACGGTACGACGATCGCGTTCATGACGAGGTACAGCAGCAGACCATAGGCGACGCCGTAACGCCGTGGGTGCCGAAGCAGCAGCGTCAGGTGCGGCGCGACCATTGCGTAGGCGAGCACGAAGCAGCAGCCGATGAACCACTGCAGGCCGGCACCAAGCAGCGCGGTGGCGATCCCGCCGTGGAAGGCGGCCTTGCCGAGCGCGCCCGCGGCGATGCCCTGCAGCAGGCGCGCCGGTGCCACGCCTTGCGGCGACCAGAACAGCAGGCAATAGATGAAGTCCGTGGCGGCGATGGCCAGGCCGCCGCACAGGATCATCGGCCAGGCGATGGACGACGCCTGGTCGAGGCCGGGATAGCGCGAAATCGAAGTGCTTGCCTGCATGGGATGTCTCCTTGAGCGGCAGCAGGAAGGGCAGTTTCTACCTGGCGCAGGTCATCGTGCCCGCGCGTGGTGGCCAGGACAGCACCAATTTCCCGTGGCTGGAAGGAGCCAATTCAGGCGGCACCGGGGCGCTGGTCTGCCCCGCGCGCTGCGACGCGTTCTATGGTGCCGCGGCGGACGCTTCCGGGGGGTGCGGCCATACCGTCTTCGCCAACAGTTCGTCGTTCCAGTCGAAGGCGATCGCGCCATCCTTCACGAACAGGCTGACGAAGTTCAGCACGTTGCGTGCATACATCTCGCTGGCGTGCACCGCGCCCATGCTGGCGAGATTGAGCGGACCCGCGATGACGACGCCGTTGCTGTCGATGGTCTGGCCCGGGCGCGTCAGCTCGCAGTTGCCGCCGGTCTCGGCGGCGAGATCGACGATCACGCTGCCCGGCTTCATCCCGCCCACCATCGCCGCGGTCACGATTTTCGGCGCCGGGCGTCCCGGCACGGCCGCCGTGCAGACGATCACGTCGACCGTCCTGAGGTGATCGGCGAGGCGCTGCTGCTGGAGCGCCTTTTCGTCTTCGGTCAACTGGCGGGCGTAACCGCCTTCGCCGGCTGCGCTGACGCCGAGGTCGAGGAACTTGCCACCCAGCGATTCGATCTGTTCGCGCGTTTCTGGCCGCACGTCGAAGCCTTCCACCTGCGCGCCCAGGCGCTTCGCAGTGGCAACGGCCTGCAGGCCGGCGACGCCGGCGCCGATGATCAGCACCTTCGACGGCCGGATCGTTCCCGCCGCGGTGGTCAGCATCGGAAAGAAGCGCGGCGCGAGTTGCGCGGCGATGAGAGTGGCCTTGTAGCCGGCCATGCCCGCCTGCGAGCTGAGGATGTCCATCGCCTGCGCCCGCGTGGTGCGGGGCAGGCGCTCAAGCGGGAAGGCCACCAGTTGCCGCGCGCCAATCGCCTCGCCACGTGCGGCATCCGCCTGCGGCGCCAGCGTTCCCACCAGGGCCGCGCCCTGCTTCAGTTGCGCCAGGGTCGACGGGGATGGCGGCTGCACGCAGAGCACGAGGTCAGCGTCGCCCAGCGCGGCGGGCACGTCATCGGCGACGCGCGCACCCGCGGCTACGTAAGCGTCATCGGTGAAACCGGCACCGAGGCCTGCGCCGCGCTGCACCTGCACCTGGGCGCCGAGCGCGACGAGCTTCTTGCACGTTTCCGGCGTGGCGGCGACGCGGCGCTCGCCCTCCGCGGTTTCGCGCGCCACTGCAACGGTAATCCCCTGCACCGCTCCTGCCGTCATGCCGCGCTCCACATTCGAGAATCGCCGGCATCGTAGCAAAGGCCGGTGAGTGCAGCCGCGCGGTGCCGGGATTCCAGCGCCGAAAACGCGAATGGAGCGACATGTCGCTCCATTCGTGGTCCGCAGCCGACCTGGATGCGAGCGTTATGCCGCGCGCACGAGCCGGTCGCGCAGGTGACGCATGGCTTCGTCGGTCGGCGCGCGCTCCGCCCCCACCTGCAGGCGCCCGGCCTGGGCCAGCGACGCGAGTTCAGCCGCCGACGCCACCAGTACGCGCAGGCCACGGCGGTTCACCAGCAGGAAGCGCCCGGTCATCGGGCTGATCCACGCGACCTTGACCGCCACGGCCTGGCCCGCCGGATCGAGCAGGCGCAGCCATTCGCCCGGCAACAGGCGACGCATGCGCGCGGCGGTCTCCGGATCGTGGTCGAGAGTGTCGGTGCCACCGGCCAGCCACAGCGAGGCGTCTTCCATCGCGCCTTCCTCGTCCGTCACCGGGGCGGGCACGGCTTGCAGGTTGCGCGGCGCATCCGGCAGGGCCAGCGCGCCGATCAGGCCGGCGAGACGCTGGGTAGCCGCGTCCTCGTCGAGGCCCGAACTCGCCAGGCAATGGGTGATGGCGTCCTGCAGCGACAGCAGGCGATCGGCGAGCCGGCGCCCGTCGCGTCCGGTACGCGCCAAGCGGTCCGCTTCGAGCAGGGAATCGCCCAATGCAAGCGTTTCGGTGTATGCGGACGAGCCGGGACCATCGCGCAGCAACGTCTGCACCAGGTGGTGGCGCCAGGGTTGCGCCAGGAACTCGCCGACCGCGCCCGTCACCGGTTCGTTGAACAGGTAAAGCACGGTGTTGTCGGCCTGGGCGCGCGCCTCGTTGAGGCGTTCGCGGCCGAAGGTGGCCTTGGCCGCGCGCGCTTCCTGCAGTTCGACCCGGCGGCGATGCTGCTCGAGCAGTGTTTCGAGCTCGGCATGGGCCAGCGCGAACACCGCAAGATCCTCCTGGTAATCGGCCACGATGCGCTGGGAGATGGCCGCGCAGCGCTCGATCAGTTCGCGATCCTGCGGCGTAGCAGCGGCGTTGCCCTCGCAGGCTTCGGTGATGGCGTCGAGCAGCTTGCGCGCCGGATGCTCGCGCTGCACGAACACGCCCTGGTCCGACATCGCGACCTTGACGTACGGCATCACCAGGCGGCCATAGAGGCGGCGCGCATGGTCGAGCAACGCGTAGCTCTGGAACAGCGACTCGAACAGCATGCCGACAAGGTCGACGGCGTCGTCCTGGTCCGCGCTCATGCGGGTGTGGTCGGGATTGTGTCCGAGACGGCGCGCACCCTCGGCGAGTTGCCCGCGGATCGCTGACGCCAGTTGTCCCGGGTCGCCGCCCAGCGCCCGCACGAAGACGTCGGGCGATTCCGGCTGCAGCAACGACACCACGCTTGCGACTTCCTCGGTGCGCAACTCGCGGCGCGGCAGCTGGTCGCGTGCCGAAGCCTGTTCCGGCATCTGCTGGCGCCAGGCGTGCAGCTCCGCGCGCAGCTGGGCGAACTGCGCGGCGCTGGCGGGATCGACCACGCGCGGACGGCGGATCTGCTGCACCAGTTCGTGTTCCTGGTCGCGACGCGCCACTTCGACGTTCGTCGGCGGCAGCGGGCGTGGACCCTGCGCAGGCCGGCCGTAGCCCGCCGTCGCCAGCAGGGCGTTGACGCGCGAATACAGGTCACCGAGCACGCGGGAGAGTTCCTGCTCGTAGGCACGGAACATCAGCGGCTGCAGGTCGTTGGGCATCTGCGCGTCGCGGAAGGTTTCGATGAAGGCGCCGGCAAGGCGGCCGGCACCGATCGGATTCGAACCGGGCTGCATCTGCAGGTCGTCGGCCAGCTTGTCCAGCCGCGCACCCATCGTTTCCAGCGCAGGCGCGAACCGCGTTTCGATGGCATCGGCGAGCTGTTGGCCGGCAAGGTGGTAAGCGAGCTGGTTTTCCGCCACCAGCGACAGCGGCAGGTCGCCGCGGTTACGGATGCGCAGCGAGCGGAAGTCATCGAAGCCCTGCGCGATCTGCTGGCGATAGCGCATCACGAAGCCCGAGGATTGCTGGCGCAGCTTCACCAGCGCCTGCAGCTCGACGTGGCGGGTCGAGCCACCGCGTGCCGAGGAATCCTGGAGGGTGAACTCCACCGGCGAATACAGGCCGTTGGGCACGGCCCCGAGCAGTTCGACCGAAATGCGCTTGATCTCTTCGAGCACGCGCGCCGGATCGCTTCTCCCCGAAGCGCCCGGTGCGATCTTGGTCATGCCAGGAGGATAATCGGACATGTGAACCACCTTCCCCGGTTTTGCACTTACACGACGACACTTTGCGTCAGTTTTCCGCAGGATAGTGTCGGAATTTGTCAGTTTGCGCCCCAACCCTTCGATCTGTGACCCATGTCCCAAAACACTTCCGATAACGTGACGCCCCATCTGGTCGCACTCGACACACGGCGCTCGGTCCCAGCCAAGCAGCTGGGCGACCCCGGCCCTGATGCGGCCACCCTGCTGCGCCTGCTGCAATCGGCGGTGCGCGTACCCGACCACGGCAAGCGCACGCCCTGGCGCTTCCTCGCCATCCGCGGCGACGCCCGCCAGGTGCTGGGCGATCGCCTGGCCGCGCGCGGACGCCAACGCGACCCCGACGCCGGCGAAGCCGCGATTGAAAAGGACCGCATGCGGTTCGCGCACGCGCCGCTGGTGGTGACGGTGATCGCGAAACTCGGCCCCGACGAGAAGATTCCCGAACAGGAACGCCTGCTCAGTGCCGGCTGCGTCTGCTTCGCCTTGCTACAGGCGGCACAGGCTGCGGGCTTCGGCGCGCAGTGGCTAACCGGCTGGCCCGCCTACGATGCCGAAGTCGGACGCTGGTTCGGCCTGGCCGCACACGAGCACATCGTCGGCTTCATCCACATCGGCACGCCCAGGCTGGAAGCACCGGAACGCGAGCGCCCCGATCCGCGCGAACTGCTGAGCGAGTGGACGCCGTGACCACGATGCAAGCCGCGCCGCGTCCGCTCTATCTCGTCGATGCCAGCATGTACGTGTTCCGTGCCTGGCATTCGATGCCGAACGACTTCACCGACGCCGATGGCTGGCCCGCCAACGCGGTGCACGGCTTCGCGCGCTTCCTGCTGGAACTGCTCGACCGCACGCGGCCGCAGCACATCGCCATCGCCTTCGACGAGGCACTGGACTCCTGCTTCCGCAACACGCTCTACCCGGCCTACAAGGCCAACCGCGATGCCGCACCGGACGAACTCAAGCGCCAGTTCGCCCATTGCAAGGCCCTGTGCATCGCCCTTGGTTTTGCCGTGCTCGCGCACAACGATTACGAAGCCGACGACCTGATCGGCTCTGCCCTGGTGCGCCAGCGCGCGCACGGCTTCCGCAGCATCATCGTCTCCGCCGACAAGGACCTCTCGCAGTTGCTGGGCGACCACGACGAACAGTGGGACTACGCCCGCGACCAGCGCTGGGGTGCGAGCGGCGTGAAAGCGCGCCACGGCGTGCACGCGCACCAGATCGCCGACTACCTCGCGTTGACCGGCGATGCGGTCGACAACATTCCCGGCGTGCCGAGCGTGGGCGCGAAGACCGCGGCGGTGCTGCTCGCCCATTTCGGCTCGCTCGACGAACTGCTGGCTCGCGTCGATGAAGTGCCGTACCTGCGCCTGCGCGGTGCCGCCGGGGTCGCGGCGAAGCTGCGCGAGCACCGTGAACAGGCGCTGCTGTGGCGCCGGCTCACCACCATTGCGCTGGACGCCCCGCTGGACGCGCCGCTCGACGACGGCCACTTCGCGCGCGGCACCGCCGATGCGCAGATGCTCGGCACGCTGTGCGAGGCCCTGCGCTTCGGCCCGATGACACGCCGTCGCCTGCACGAAGCGGCCGGGCTCGTTTACGCGGTGTCGTGATCACGGCGCGCGGCGCGTGAATGCCGCCCGGGCGCGGTAGCATCGGCACATGAGCCAGGAACACCACGAAGCCGAAGACCACCCGATCGAAACGCTGTACGACGGCCAATGGCTGCGGATGAAACGCCGCGGGCATTGGGAATATGCCGAGCGCAGCCATGGCAACGGCATGGCCGTCATCATCATCGCCGCCACGCCCGACGACCGGGTGCTTTTCGTCGAGCAGTACCGCGTGCCGTTGGGCAAGCGCACGATCGAGATGCCCGCCGGCCTCGTCGGCGACGACCACGCCCACGACACGCTCGAATCCGCCGCGCGCCGCGAACTGATCGAGGAAACCGGCTGGGAAGCCGCCAAGGTCGAAGTGCTGCTGGTCGGCCCGACCTCGTCGGGCATGAGCAACGAGCGCATCGCCTTCGTCCGCGCCACCCAGCTCTCCCGGGTCGGCGAGGGTGGCGGCGTGGATGGCGAGGGCATCGTCGTGCACGAAGTCCAGCGCACCCGCGCACCGGCGTGGCTGATGCAGAAGCAGCGAGAGGGTTACGAACTGGACCTCAAGCTCTGGGCCGGGCTGTGGATGCTCGAACGCGAGCCGGACGGCACGCCGCTGCTTTAGACAGCGCCGACGCATGTGCGCGCGCGGAGCATGGGACAATTGCGTCCCCTACATACGCGCCGCCCCATGTCCGTTCGCCGCCCGATCCTCGTAGCTTCCCTCGCAGCCTCCCTCGCTCTCACCCCCTTCGCCGCCCTTGCCCACCACGGCCAGGATTTCCTGATCGTGGAGAGCCCCTCGGTCACGCATCCCGGCAACGTCTACTTCCTCGCCAACGCCGCAGCCGCGCTGGAGTCGGACGCCGAAGAGCAGGCTGGCTTCGAACCCGCGCTGCTGGTCGGCGTAGCCCCGCGCGTCGCGCTGGAACTGCATGCCCACACCGAAAAGCTCGCTGGCGACAGCTGGAATTACGAAGCCACCGCGCCATCCGTGCATGTCCTGCTGACCGATCCCGAGCGCCACGACGGCCTCAAGGCCGGCCTCAGCGCCGAATACGAAATCGCCCGCGAGGCCGACGCCGCCGATCGCCTCGAACTGCGCCTGTCGCTGGAGCAGAGCGTCGATGCGTACAAGTGGGGCGGAAACCTCATCTACAGCCGCGAGCAGGGCGGCGAGGACGAATTTGGCGTCGCGCTCGGCCTGCGCCGCGCCGTTGGCGCGCACGTTGCGCTCGGCGCGGAAGCGCAGGGCGCGTTCGACCATGCCGACGGCCGCGAACTGCTCGGTGGCGTGTACTGGGAACCCAACGAAGCGGTCACGCTGAAATTCGGCCTCGGCGGCGTGCACGACGACGCGGGCGGCAACATGGCGCTCGCGCGGTTCGGGCTCGTCGTGCGCCTGCGCGGCTGAAAGAGCCCGTAACCCAACGGAGCAGGACGAATCAGCCCGACGGATCGCCAATTGACCGGTCCCGCACAGTCCAAAGCGCGCATCCCGCCGCATCCGAAAGTTAAAATTCCAGGATTGATCAACTTGCCGATGGACTCATGCATATCCTGGTTTGTGACGGCGGCGGCTATGTAGGAGCCCATGCTGCCTACGCGCTTTCCTCTAAGGGCCACGAAGTCACCGTATTGGACAATTTCAGCACTGGCCACCGGCAAGCCATTCGCTGGGGTGGTCTCGTCGAAGCCGATCTCCTGCAGCCAGGATCCCTGGACGAGGCGTTTCGCAAGCCGGTTGATGCCGTCATGCACTTCTGCGCACGCTCGCTGGTCGGCGAATCCGTCACCGCGCCATACGACTACTACGACAACAACGTCACTGGCACGCTGAACCTCCTGCGCGCCATGCGGAAACACGGCGTGGACAAGCTCGTGTTTTCCTCCACCGCCGCGGTCTTCGGCAATCCCGTCCGCGATGTCATCGACGAGGACCATCCCAAAGCCCCCATCAATCCGTACGGCGCCAGCAAGCTCATGGTCGAACGCATGCTTGCCGATGCGGCGACTGCCCATGGGCTCCGTTCCGTTGCCTTGCGCTACTTCAACGCGGCCGGAGCGGCCAACGATGCGGGCATCGGCGAGTCCCATTCGCCCGAGACCCATCTCATCCCGAACGTGTTGCGGTCGGCGCTGGAACCGGTCCTGCGCTGAAAATATTCGGCAACGACTACCCCACCCGGGATGGCACCTGCATTCGCGACTACGTCCATGTCCTCGACCTGGCGGATGCGCACCAGCGCGCGCTGGACTACATGGGCACGCACGAAGGCGCGCACGCCTTCAATCTCGGCAATGGCACTGGATTCAGCGTGATGGAAGTCATACGCGCGGCACGCGAGGTAACCGGTCGGGAGATTCCGTTCGAACAGGCCCCGCGACGCGCGGGCGACCCTCCGGTGCTGGTGGCCTCCAGCGCCTCCGCCCTTGACGTCCTGGGCTGGCAACCACGCTTCCCGCAGATCGACCAGATCATCCGGACGGCATGGAACTGGCATTCGGCGCCGGCATACTGAACCGCATGAATCCCGAGCAGTTCCGCCTGCTGGTGCCCGCCACGGTCGAAAACTTCGACGAGTCGGGCTATCTCGCAGCCAATCCTGACATCGCCGAAGCCGTCAAGGCGGGTACCGTCTCCTCGGCACGCGCCCATTTCGACGCGTTCAACGCGACCGAATCGCGGCCGCTACGCGTCCCGCTGCCGATCGAGTGGAAGCACCGGAAACTGCATCGCGTGCGCCCATTGCTGGAACCGGACATCCCGCACCGCGAGACGCTGCAGTTGATCGATTGCCTGACGGACGCGCTGCGCGAGGAATTCAGCGTGATTCCCACCGACAACGTCAGCGCCCACGAATACGATCCACCGACGCTGGCATTGCTCGAACGGCACGCGGATGGCCTGGTGCTCGACTGTGGCGCCGGGCAGCGCAACACGTACTACGCGAACGTCGTCAACTACGAGATCGTCGCCTACGACAGCACCGACGTGCTCGGCGTCGCCGAGCGCCTGCCATTCAAGGACGCGAGTTTCGACGCCGTGGTCTGCATGAATGTCCTGGAACACGTGAAGGACCCCTTCCAGGTGGCCCGCGAACTAATGCGCGTGCTCAAGCCGGGCGGCGAGCTGTTGTGCGTGGCGCCGCTGCTGCAGCCGCTGCACGGCTACCCACACCACTACTTCAACATGACCCACCAGGGCCTGTTGTCGCTGTTCGAGCCGATGACCGACAAGCGGACCGAAGTGTACGGCGCCATGCACCCGATCTGGGCCCTCAACTGGATCCTGGCGAGCTACCACGCAGGACTGCCGCAGGAGCAGCGTGCGCAGTTTGCCGCCATGACGGTTGCCCAGCTGCTGGCGTCCCCATCGGCGCTCGAACTGGAAACCATCGCCACGGCGCTCTCCGAGGCCGCGCGCACTGAACTGGCATCGGCGCACGCCCTGTCGGCCCGCAAACCCCACTGAAGGCGTCGCCGACGCCGCACCTGGAAACAACTGCAAGATGAAGCTTCCCCATTTCCTGAGCAGCTACCTCAAGCAAAGCAAGGAACTGCTCGAAACCCACGACGAATCGCGTGCCATGTCGCTGGCCGTCGGTGGCGATTACGAAGCGGTCGGCGCACTCGAATTCTGCCTGCTCAAGCAGCAGGGCCTGCAGCCGCAGCACACTGTGATCGATGCAGGCTGCGGCAGTGGTCGACTGGCGACCCAGCTCAAGGACTACCTGACCGGCACCTACGTCGGCCTGGACGTCGTGCCGGAACTGTTCCGCTATGCCCAGCAGGCCTGCGGACGCCGCGACTGGAAGTTCTACCAGGCCCCCGGCACCACCATTCCGGAACGCGATGCCAGCGCGGACTTCGTCACGTTCTTCTCGGTGTTCACCCACCTTCAGCACGAAGAGACCTATCGCTACCTGGCGGAAGCCAAGCGCGTGCTCAAGCCCGGCGGAAAGATCGTGTTCTCCTTCCTCGAGTTCCGCATTCCCTCGCACTGGTTCATCTTCGAGCACTCGGTGAAGGACACGCGGCCCGACAAGGTCCTGAACCAGTTCATGGATCGCGACATGATCCACTTCTTCGCGCAGGCCTTGGGGCTGCACGTGCTCAAAATCGAGGATGGGCACTTGCCGCATATCCAGCTCGATCGGGTCATTCGATGGGATGACGGCCGCGAGATGGTTGGCATTGGCAACCTTGGCCAATCCGTATGCGTGCTGGTCAATGGATCAGGCACATCCTGATGACCCCACATCATATTCTGGCTATCGACGCAGGAAAGAACGAGCAGCATTCGCGCGATTGCCTGTAACACGGCGAACCGATCGAAGGGACTCAACGCGCGTCTGGAAGCAATCGTCGATGCCGCTAGGGGGCGAGCGTTTTTTGGAAGAGTCGGCTGAACGCCTTTTTTCCCAAGCAACTTCTGTAAGGCCTGACAGCAAGCGCTGCCATCTTCCCTCGATAGTCAACCTCGCCTGTATTTTCTCCCCTCGGACCTGCCGTGGCGTGTCCAGTGCGCATTCGCGGTATGTACACCGCTTATTCCGGCATTTCTTAGCCCCGGATTCATATCCACGTATATCGGGTACGAGAAATCCGGAGGAACCGCATATTCGATCGGTCGTCCTTCGCTGCTGCCGTACTGAAGGTAGTGCAGCATTGCAGCGACCGGGTTGCTGTGTCCGGCATTGGCGACATCAGGATTGAGAAACAGGTATTCCATCCACGGGAAATGTCGCGGCGCATCCCTGAACTGATATCGGGCCGACAGCGCATCGGCGGAAATACCAAAATTGCGATTGAGTATCCTGCTGTACTCTTCCTCGGGAGCACCATGAATATAGACGCGCTTCCAGAACGAGAGGAAACGATCGATGCGAGGATCCGTCACGGAAGGCGCAGGCATGTGCTTGTTCACATACGGGATCATTATGCCGACGACGGCACGCAGGTCCGTTTCCGCACAGTCCCGAACAAATTCAAATGCATCCTCGCCCAGTGGATTCCTGTAGAACCATTTCCACACAGCTAATAGGACTCTGGAAAATCCAAGTCTCAGGGCAGTATTGAAGTCCCGCTTTTCATAGCACTGCAGAATTACCTGAGATTGCACCCCTAGCCGCACGGCCTCATCCCTGATCTTTCCCGCCACGTAGTCGTAGTCTTCGCGATTCGATTTGATATCGCAGACCAACGCCTTGCCAGGCTGAGTGCAGAGCAGGACAGCTTGCTCCAACGACAGCGGGGTGAGTTCCGAATCGAACTTGCTGGCCAGGAACTCTTTCGTAGATATGCTGGCGAACGGACTACCCAATCCATGGCGATGCTCAAATCCGTCGTGCGCCACTATCACCCCGTCGGCGCTGCGAACAAAATCCAGCTCCACAAAATCGACGACATCGCGCGCAGCCGTCACGGCCTCCAAGGAATTGGAAGCATGATGGGACGCAAAATCCCCACCGCCATTGGCGATAACCCGGGACCTCGTGAACATCAGGTTGTCATGCGCGATCGCGTTCGAAGGTCGGGATGGCGTTCGATCGACAGGCCTTCCCTCCTCCAGTGCGTCACAGGCCCTTGAAACTTCCGCGACAATCGACGAAGCACTCGCTTCGGTTATGGATGTCCCGTGCAGCAATCGAGCCTGCATCGCGGCAATGGCAGCGAGGGCATCCGCATCGCCATCCAGGAGCCTTTGAACGGCCCCCGCAACTTCCTGCGGCCTTACGCACAACCCTCCTACGAACAATTCCGCAGTACCCGCTGTGTACGGGTAGTCGAACATGCCTGCATTGTTGTCAGAGTATTCGCGCAGCAACACCTGGACGACCGGCTTGCTCAGCGCCGCCGCCTCGAAGATAGTGGAGGAAAGGTCGGAAACCAAGCAGTCGCAATGTTTCAAGAGCTCACTGATGATCCCGCCTTCGTTAGGAACAACATTGAGTCCGGAAACATCCAGGTGTGCTGTTTCGGGATGCAACAGCGCAACATGATTTGGGATATCGGCGATCTGCCTCACCGCAGCGGCCATATCCAGGTTATTGGAAATGTACCAGGTCGGAGCGAACAGCACGATCGGCCGGGCGGGATCCAAGCCGCAGGCCGCAGCCACTCGTTCACGCGAGCGCAGGGGCGGGCTCAATAGAAGCTTTGACTTGATGAATCCGCCAGAGCGAACCTTGTCTTTAGAAGGGCCATCAGAGAAGAAGGTCAGCAGGGACCGAACGTGATCGGGCCCCGCTGTAACGATCACGTCGAAAAAGTCGAACCGTTTCTCATCTGCAAGGAACCATTTCAGATGGCTGGCGCCATGATCGATGAGAACTCGTGGCTTCCCGTCATAGCTGCTTGGCAGTTCTTCGGCGGGGAGGTTGAAGAAAACGAGGCAATCGCAATCGATTCCCTCTGGCAGTGAGCTGGTCTGCGTAAAGACCGGCGCCATGTTCGCCGACGTCATCTCGTTGACCAGGCTCATTGCGCAGTCGTAGTGCTTCTTGATGTACGTATCGCCAAACAAGACCTTTTTGACCTTGAAGTGGCCTCCGATGCTCGTTTTCACGTCGGTAGAGGAAACGCCTTCAGTCCGTGGAAGGTAGCTCACCTCGCAGGACACCCAGTCGAACCTCCCCTGCCAATCGTTCCCCATGACAAGCAAATCCGCACCATGCTCGCGAATGTATTCGTCCTTTCTCTCCAGGGAATCCTCGAAAAATACTTCATCGACGCATTTCAAGGCGGCCACGCATTCCGCGCGATGAGCCTGAGAAAAGAAGGAGCGTTTTCCCTTTTCTGCATTTAGCCGATCTGTAGAAACGCCGACGATGAGATAGTCCCCCATCGCCCTGGCACGCTCAAGAATTCTCAGGTGACCTTCGTGAAGAAGATCGAAGGTGCCAAATGTGATGACTTTCTTCATTCGTTCCAGGTCTTTGTAGACAGGCGCTTATGCCCAGAACCGGGACGGCGCAAATCGCTCGTAACTGAAGTCAGCAATGCCCCTGGCCATCCCCCCCCCTGCGACCATTGCCGGCTTTGGCAGATCATCAATCTGGTTACCGGTCATGTGCCGCGAAAGCGCCGTTCGGATCTTGCCAACCTGTTCCGGGCCGCCCCATTTTTGGGCCAGGTAATATGCGCCGGTCAGCATTGCGCGCTCTCGCTGCTTTTCCTTCTCCGGATTGGCTTCTGCAGAGAAGCGCGGAGTGACGTCGTGAACGAAGCGAGCCACGGGGCATACTTTAAGCAGCCCCCCGAGCAGCTTCACGCGCCACGACAGGTCCACATCTTCACTGTACATATGGATATTCGGGTCAAACCCACCGGTCTCTGCCCACAATTTGCGCGAAATCGCGAAGCAAGCGCCCGACACCCACGAAGTGTCCAGCGTCACCGGGTCGTGCCATTTGGGATGATCGACAGGAGCCGCTACTGCCTCAATGAGCGCCTGATCTCCCCAATAGTCCGAGAAGTCGAGGAGAGCCTTGATGCTCCCAGGGGTAAAGAAGCCATCGGGATTTGCTCCGATGTACAACCGGTCCTGTTGAAAGCAGAGCTTCATCAAACGGTTGTGCGCCCGGCCGAACCCGAGATTTTCTTCCGCACAGATGAAGTTTCCACCAATTGTGCTGCGATAGCGCGGTAGGTTGTCGCGGTCGTTGATCAAGTACTTCCACTCGATCTCGTAGCCTGGAGTGCGAAGCGCTTCACACCTTAGAGACGCTTCGATTTTCCGAAGCTCTTCTTCGGAGTTGTCGTACAGGACAATTCCGACAAAGGCCTTCCGACGGTCCCGTCGCGCCTCATGCGCCACCGAAGG
This sequence comes from Lysobacter sp. P5_B9, assembly GCF_054049835.1. Classification (NCBI taxonomy): domain Bacteria; kingdom Pseudomonadati; phylum Pseudomonadota; class Gammaproteobacteria; order Lysobacterales; family Lysobacteraceae; genus Lysobacter; species Lysobacter sp. P5_B9. Next base: position 477,960 of record NZ_JBFULP010000002.1, on the reverse strand, counting down.
AAGACGAGCCTTGGTATAGGGCGTAGGCCACTTCGGCCCCGCCAACTGCCCGGTGCCCTTTGTCGCCTGCAGGAACCCCTTGAGGGTTTTCATGTCGTTCTTGTTGCCCAGGTGCGCCGCTCCTTTCAGGAACAGGTCGCTTACGAGCGGCTCCTTGCTGAACCTGCGGGATTCATTGATACCGTGCTGCACGAAATGCAACAACGGCACGCACCCAGCCGCCTCCAGGTCGGGATTGCTGGCCATGTAGTACGAAAAGCATGCAAGCGAAGAGCATTCCAGATACTTCGCACCGTCACGACCCTCGTTGCGCAAGTAGTGCTCTACCGGAATCTGGCGATTCTCGATGCCGACTCCATTCCTGGCCCGGTACACCTCGTTCTCGAAGAACATGCAAGGGTCCGCATTGGTCTCCGCCAACATCTGCCGCAAACCTGAGTACGGCGCCAGAACATCCCGCTTTTCCTGGAGCGTAACCGCCCCAGCGCCACCGGGTAGCTGGCGGATGATGTGATCCATGTCGATCAGAACTGAAGGGCTGCGAGCCTCCTTGAACCCATGCATTACGTAATGCAGCAACGGAGGAGTATCCGACGATCGAACATCCGGAGATCTTTCGAGGTAGTACTTGCCATCGAACAATGGAGAGGTCGGCGCATTCCAGTAGCTTGGGTTTTCCAGATACAAGAACTCGATGGGTACGCCCATGCCTTCAGCATTCAGGCCAAGCGCGTTGGCGAGATACTCGGGGTCGAGAAGTCCGGAATTGCGCAGAACCGAGACTTCTGCAAGTCGCTCATTCAACATGGGAAAATCTCTTAAAAATCGGAGGCAAAGAACTTGATTTCATAGGCGCTTCTGAGGCGGTCCAGGAGCTTCCGATTTGATTTCCATATCTCTTGCTTCTCCATATCCTCCGGCCTGTCCGTACCTTTTGGCGTGCTGTTACTCTCATCGCTACGCATCAAATACGCACCGATACGGATCTTCATATTGGAGAAGTCGCAAGGCACTCGGCCTGCAACCCGGAGGAGGAACTCATAGTCCTCCACGCGAATGAGATCACTACGGAACCGTAGTTCGCTCTTATCGACCTTGCTGCAGTCGATAAGGTAGGAGTGCAAGGGTGCAAAATTTTCCTTGATTAGATCCAGCTTGTTCTTGCCCTTGAACGGGTTACTCATCGAATAGACAAAGTCGTAATCGGAAAACCCAACGGCGTGCGCCATCTCCATGCCGGCAAAAGAAACTGCCGCGGCCGTGGATGACAGGGGCTCCTTGAGCGTCTTGTACGCGTGCGTGTACAGCAGGTCATCGTAATCAAGAAATGCAAGATATCGATTGCCTCGCCGATTGTGTTCGGCGATCCCCGCGTTCAACAGATCGGAGCGCACGTCACGATCAGACGAATCCGTGTAATTGATCACTACGGGCTTCGGCATCCATTCAAAGAACCACTGACGCTCCACGGCAGCCCTTACCGCGTCGACTGCCGCGACATCGAGCCGTTGCGTAACTACGATCGGCTGAACTTCGGCTTCAATCTGTGCATGCAGGCTCTGGATTGCACGCTCCAGCTTGCCCAACCCATGCATGTCGTGGAATCGCACAACCGTGCTCACCACTTCGCTTGCTTTCTGAGTCATATAAGTTCCAGCTAATTGCAGTCGCCACATCGAGCGGCGAGCCAATAACAAGGCCAAGGCCCTCCAAAGGGGACCGCGGCCGGTTCATTCCACTTCGATGATGCCCGCCATGGCCACGGGCAACGGCGGGCCCAGGTTCTTCTCGGAACGCCCCACACTCACCTTGAGGTCGTTCAGGATGTCCGCAGACTTGTGATCCATGGGCCGTGGGATCGCGACCCGGAAGCCGAAGTTGCCCGCCCTCTTCGCGAGATGAAGGCGGACATCGCGCCGGTCGACCCTTTCAGGCGAGAGACTGACTCGGCGCCCGCCCGTTTCTACGGTCATCACGGCCGCTTCGCCGCCCTTCTCGTCGATGGCCCAACCCTCGAGTTCCACACGGTCGACGGTGATCGTGATGCGTTCCACCAGGCCAACGGAATTGCCGAACAGCAGCGGATCATCAAGCGCTGCATCGCGTCGGGCTTCCGCGCCGGCATTGGATACGACGGAGCGATAAGCCTCGATACCCGCATCGATTTCGCCAAAGAAACGCATTCGGCCGCGATCGAGCACCAGTGCCTTGTTGCACATCGAGCGCAGCAGCGAAGTGCTGTGGCTGGCCAGGACGACGATGCGGCTGCCGTGGAAGCGGCTGAGCATCCGTTCCTTGGCACGGGCGATGAAGTTTTCGTCACCGGCTCCGATCCATTCGTCCATCAGCAGGATGTCGGGCTGCACGGAGGTGGAGATCGCGAAACCCAGCCGCATGCGCTGGCCTGCAGAGAGGGTGTAGAGACGATGGTTCGCCCGGTCGGCGAGGCCCGCGAACTCAAGGATGCTCTCAACGGCCGCATCCACCTGGCGGTAGCGCAGGCCCATAGCGGTGCCGCGCAGGACGATGTTCTCCACGAGTGTGGCGTATTCGTTGAACCCCAGCGTGGTGCTGAGCAGCGACTGCACGCTGCCCTGGGTGTCGACGCTTCCGCGCGTGGGCTGGAGGGCGCCGTTGAGGACGCGCAGCAAAGTGGTCTTGCCCGCGCCGTTGAGGCCCATGACGCCGATGCGATCGCCCTCGCCGGCATGGAAATCCACGCCGTTGAGGACGGTGCTGAAGCGGCGCTTGGCGGAGGCGAACGTCGCCAGCAGCCCATGCGAAGCGGTACCGGCGCCGCCCTGGGATTCATAGGGGAGTTCCAGCGAAAGACCGCTGACCTTGATGGATGTCGTCATGTCTTTATCAAATCCAGACCGGAACGCGTCGCGCGAAATTTCGATAGGCCATCACTGCCAGTACCAGCCCCACCAGCGTCATGTTCGCCACGTAGTAGTAGGTGACCGGCTCGATCGTTTCCGTGGTCAGCGGCGCCCGGATCAGCGCTATCAGGTGATGCAGTGGGTTGGCCCGCATCAGCATGCCCTGCATGGTGTCGGCGGGCGCCGACGTCGGATACCAGACGATCGGAGTCACCAGGAACAGGAACAACATCGCGCTGCCCACGACCTCGCCGAAGTCCGGGAAGCGGGCGCCCAGCAGCCCGAACGAAACCGAGAACAGGAACAGGTTGACCAGCACCACCGCCAGTCCGACGAAAGAGCCGGGAATCCCAGAAGCATCGAAGTCCGGCGACAGCACCATGGCCACGGCCAGCACCGGCATGGCCAGCACGAAATAGATCGTGGCGCGCGCGACCACGCCGAGCAGGTAGTCGGTCAGGCGCATGTGCCCGTCGTTGATGTACGACTGGTACTGCGAGAACACCGTAGTGGAGTCATTCATGACGCTGGTGATCAACCGGAACGTGATGAAGCCGATGCCCACGTGCGCCATGAACGGACGCACGCTCACCGGATTGATCATTCCCACGAACCAGCCAATGCCCCAGATGTAGACGATCGGCGGCACGAGGACCCAGAACAGTCCCAGCGCCGTCTTGCGGTATTTGGTGATCACACCCAGCCACGCGGAATACAACCAGTGGTCTGGGCGGCGAAAACTTGTCGCCAGATCTCCGAACAAAGAGCTCATTTCCTTCATTTTTCCTTTCTTAGATGACTGGCACGCCAACCCGCGCAAGCGCGCCATTCGGAGCTGCCCTTGGCGGGAAAGCCAATCCGAAATCGGCGTCATCAAGCGTCAGGTTGGGGTTGTAAGCCGGGTCCTGGAGCAGCAGCCGATCCCAGCGCTGCTTCATGGTGCTCGCTTCCTTGTCGAACCTCATGCGCTTCTCGGGCGTGTCTTCGGAACCACGACTTGCGGATTCGTGGTGATAGAGCTCCGCAAACGGCGTCCAGACATTGAAGTACCCGGCGACGGATACCCGAATGCAGAAGTCGACGTCGTTGAAGGCAACGGACAGCCCTTCATCAAACCCGGAAACCTGCTCGAAGACCTGGCGGCGGACCACCATGCAGGCACCGGTTACGGCCGTGTAGTTCTGGGTGACCCCTGCGCGCCCGATATAACCACCGGTGCCCCTGGGTTGCCGCACGTGCACGTGCCCTGCCACGCCACCGATGCCCAGCACCACGCCCGCGTGCTGCACTGTGCCGTCAGGGTAATAGAGCATGCAACCCACCACACCGACGTCCTTGCGGATGGCGTGACCCACCAGTTCGTCAAGCCACTCCGGCGTGATGACTTCGATGTCGTTGTTGAGGATGCAGAAGACTTCGCCTTCCGCATGGCGCGCTGCGTGATTGATGATCGCAGAGAAATTGAAGGGCGCTGGATAGCGCAGGACCGAAATCCACTCGTGCTTTTCGAGCTCGGCAAGGTAGGCCAATGCCTCCGCTTCCTCGGAGCCGTTGTCCACCACGATCACCCGATAATTCCCGTAGGTGGTTCTTTGCAGGATGCTGTCGACACAGGTGGCCAGCAAATCCTTCTTGTCCCGCGAAGGAATGATGATGGCCACCCGGGGGATCGCGTCGCCCAGCTCCCGGCGCGCCCGGTAATACCCGGCAGGCGTGACTTCGACGCGGCCTTTTATGCCAATCCGCGCCATGTGGGACTCGACGGCACGCCGTCCGGTCTCCAGCGCATAGGATTTCTGGGAGACGCCGGCAGCCGTCGATCCCTCGACCTGGCGCCAGTGATAGAGCACCTTGGGGATGTGAACCACTTCGGACGGAAGCAGCCTTTCGGTACAGCGCAGGAGCAGATCGTGGTCCTGTGCCCCTTCGAATCCAGGCCTCAGTCCGCCTTGGCTGGAGACCAGCGCCGCATCCAGGACGGTCAGGTGACAGATGTAGTTCTGGGACCGCAGCAGCTCCGGATTCCATGCTGGCTTGAAATTCGGGTCGAAGCGCTTTCCGCCTTCGTCGATCTTGTCCTCGTCCGAATAGAACAACCTGCCCTGCGGGTTGTGCTCGATCGCCCGCGCCACCTCGAACAGGGCATCCGGAGTGAGCTCGTCGTCGTGATCCAGGAACGCGACAAAATCCCCGGTGGCCAGTGCCAGGGCGTCGTTGCTCGTTTCGCTGATATGCCCGCGATTCTCGCGAAGGTGCAACAGGATGCGCGAGTCCTGTCGGGCGTATTCCGCGAGGAGCTTCCTGACGGATGAAGGCGACGCATCATCTGCAATGCATAGCTGCCAATTGGAATAGGTTTGGGCAATGACGCTGTCTATGCACTTGCGAAGCAAAGGAAGCGGCGTGTGGTACGTCGGCAAGATCACCGATATCAGTGGACGCCTGGCGAGCGGGGCGACCTCTTTCTTCCGCCGCTGCTTCTGCAGGGTGTTGTCGAACAACGCCACCCATCGCGTATAGCCGCGTATGTCTTCGCGACAGGCGTCGACATAATGGCGCACAAGCAGTTGTGCACCCTCCGTCATCCTGCCCAGCACCAGCAGCCGCAGGAATCCCCAGAGCGCAGCCAGCGCGGAATCGAAAAAGAGCTGTTTCCTGGCGCGTTGAATGCCGGCCAGCATCAGGAAGAATGCGCGCGGGCGGGATATGTTCCGGATCGTCAGCCGGTTGATGGTGAATCGAGCCGGCCGGATGGTGGGGTCGAAGCGCAGCCTGAGGACCGGGCGCGAGATGGCAACGACGGTTTCAATCCACCCCTTGCCGTCCGGCTCCGGCAGCGGAATCTTCTCTGCCTCGTACATCCCCTCGCCGAAATCGGGATACAGGCAAGGCGAGGTGATGCTTCCTTCGGCAAGCGCCACCCGCAATCGGATCCGATACCAGCCAGGAGATATCCGCAGCGGCGCGCCGTCGACGAGCAGCTCGAATCGCGGGTCCTCCCCGTCGGATTCATACTTCGGATGCCCTGCGGCTTCGTAGACAGTGATCTGGTGCGTGGGCTCCAGATCAATCCTTCCCCTTGTGAACCGCATCGACCCCATCCTTACAACAAATCCGTGCCCTCGGCGCTTGCACACCGGGCAAATGACGTGCCCCCCCTGCCACGGGGGGCTATCCCCTTAACGGAAAATTATCGCAGGATGGGGGCTCGGGCGGGCCCGCAGCTTTTGCCGAATCAGCTGTATCGGAAGTGTGATTCAGACATCTTGATTCAGGCGAACTGTTCTGTCGCCGCCACCAGCGCATCGATGTTCTCCGCCTCGAAGGCGGAGTGGCCGGACGCCGGCGTGATCACCAGTTCGCCCTTCGGCCAGGCCTTGTGCAGCTCCCACGCGTTCTGCACCGGGCAGACCACGTCGTAGCGGCCGTGCACGATCACGCCGGGGATGTCCTTGATCCTGCCTGCGTCGCGCAGCAGTTGGTCCTCGACCTCGAAGAAACCACCGTTGACGAAGTAATGGTTCTCGATGCGCGCGAAGGCCAGCGCGAACGCGGCGTCCTCGTGCCCGGAAACGAAATCCTGGTCGACGTGCAGGAAGCTGGTCGCGCCCTCCCACACGCTCCATGCGCGCGCGGCAGCCAAGCGCGTGGCTTCGTCGTCCGAGGTCAGGCGGCGATGAAAGGATGAGATCAGGTCGTGGCGTTCGACCGGCGGGATCGCGCTGATGTAGTGCTCCCACGCATCCGGGAACAGGCGCGAGGCGCCTTCCTGGTAGAACCATTCCAGCTCCCAGCGACGCAGCATGAAGATGCCGCGCAGCACGAGTTCGCTGACCCGCTTCGGATGCGTCTCCGCATAGGCGAGCGCCAGGGTGGAACCCCATGAGCCGCCGAACACCTGCCAGCGCTCGATGCCGAGTTGGCTGCGCAGCTTCTCGATGTCCGCGACCAGGTCCCAGGTGGTGTTGTCGACGAGATCCGCGTGCGGCGTGGAGCGTCCGCTACCGCGCTGGTCGAACAGGACGATGCGGTACTTCGCCGGATCGTGGAAACGCCGCATCTTGTCGCTGCAGCCCGCGCCGGGCCCGCCGTGCAGCATTACCACGGGCTTGCCGTTTGGATTGCCGCACTGCTCGTAATAGAGCGTGTGTCGTTCGTCGACCTTGAGGGTGCCAGTGTCGTAGGGCTGGATCTCGGGAAAGAGAGTGCGCATCGCTGGCATCCGTTCGGCTAACGGGGAAATTCTAGCCCAGTGCCCGTGACCATCGACCGAGGGAAACCCGGTCGCGGTCCTCGAGGTCGCGCTCGGTGGCGACCTCGGCGAAGCCAGCATTCGTCAATAGTTCGCGCACCGCGGCGCCCTGGTCCCAACCATGCTCCATCAGCAGCCAACCACCGGCCTCCAGGTGCCGGGGCGCGGCCGCCACGATCGCGCGGATCGCATCGAGGCCATCGACACCCGACGACAGCGCCGACGCCGGTTCAAAGCGCAGGTCGCCCTCGCCCAGATGGGGGTCCTCGACGGCGATGTACGGTGGATTGCTGGCGATCAGGTCGAAGCGCTCGCCGGCCAGCGGCGCCAGCCAGTCGCCTTCGCGGAAGTCGACATTGGCAAGACGCAGCGCCTGCGCGTTGGTGCGTGCCACGGCCAGGGCCGGCGCACTCGCATCGGTGGCGACCACCTGCGCGCGCGGCCGTTCCAACGCCAGCGCCAACGCGATGGCGCCGCTGCCGGTACCGAGGTCGGCGACGCGCAGCGCGCGACCGGGCGGCAACCGCGACAGCGCCAGCTCCACCAGCAGTTCGGTTTCCGGCCGTGGAATCAGCGTCGCCGGCGTGACTGCAAGGTCGAAACGCCAGAACCCCCGTTGCCCGGTGAGATAGGCAACCGGCTCGCCCGCGCCGCGCCGCTGCACGAGGGCCTCGAAGGCCGCCACGGTGTCGTCCGAAGCCAGCTCATCGCGATGCGCGAACAACCAGCTGCGCGGTTTACCCAGCGCGTGCGCGAGCAGGAACTCCGCATCGACGGCATCGATCCGGGCACGCGCGGCCAGCAACAGGGCATCGAGGCGCCGCGCGCCGGGCATTGGGGTTGGGGCTGGGGTTTCCATGCGCGAATGGTAGCGGCCGGCGCCCAGCCACCCGGCCGCACACGTCGGCGCAACGTGGGATCGGGTACACCCGACAGGCCCGCCCGACAGGCCCGGCCAGGCTCGACTGTCGATAGGCATAGACTATCGCAGTCATAACATCAATCGAATTGATCAATTCGATAGCCGGACCTAGCATTCCCCCCTGTCTTCCCAACCCACCCCTCCACCAAGGACGAAACCGCAATGTCTTTGATCAACACCGTCATCAAGCCGTTCAAGGCCCAAGCCTTCCACAACGGCAAGTTCGTCGAAGTCACCGACACCAGCCTCAAGGGCAAGTGGTCGGTGGTCGTGTTCTATCCGGCCGACTTCACCTTCGTCTGCCCGACCGAACTGGAAGACCTGGCCGACCATTACGCCGAGTTCCAGAAGCTGGGCGTCGAGGTCTACGGCGTGTCCACCGACACCCACTTCTCGCACAAGGCGTGGCACGACACCTCCGAGGCGATCAAGAAGGTGACCTACCCGCTGGTGGGCGACCCGACCGGCACGCTGACCCGCAACTTCGACGTGATGATCGAAGAGGAAGGCCTGGCGCTGCGCGGTACCTTCGTGATCAACCCGGAAGGCCAGATCAAGCTGTGCGAGATCCACGACAACGGCATCGGCCGCGACGCGTCGGAACTGCTGCGCAAGGTCAAGGCCGCGCAGTACGTCGCCTCGCATCCGGGCGAAGTGTGCCCGGCCAAGTGGCACGAGGGCGAAAAGACGCTGAAGCCGTCGCTGGACCTGGTCGGCAAGATCTAAGCGTTTCGTTCCACACCCTCTCCCGCTTGCGGCGCCCGAAGGGTGTCCAGCGGTGAGAGGGGGTCGGAGTGAGGGCCGAGCGCCCTCACCCCGGATGTTTGCATCAGCGGCTTGGGTCGTGCCGGCTCTCTCCCCCTACCGGCTCCCTCCCCTCCGGCCCAGGCCGCTCCTGCAAGCGTCTGCACCGATCGTGCGCCCGGATCCGGCCGCACCGGTGTCGTCTTGCCAGATGTTTTTCCTTCCCCCATTCGTAATCGTGGAGTCCCCATGCTCGACGCCGACCTGAAGACCCAACTGCAGGCCTATCTCACCAAGCTGCAGCAGCCGATCGAACTCATCGCCTCGCTCGACGACGGCGCCAAGTCGCGTGAGCTCGAAGCGCTGCTGCAGGACATCGCCTCGATGTCCGACAAGATCAGCTACGCGCGCCGCGACGACGACGCGCGCCGTCCGTCGTTCGCGATCGTGCGCACCGGTACCGATATCGAAGTCCGCTTCGCAGGCATCCCGCTTGGCCACGAGTTCACCTCGCTGGTGCTCGCCCTGCTGCAGGTCGGCGGCCATCCGCCGCGGATCGAGGAAGCGCTGGCGAACCAGGTGCGCGGGCTCGAAGGTGAGTTCCGCTTCGAGACCTTCATGTCGCTGTCCTGCCAGAGCTGCCCGGACACTGTGCAGGCGCTCAACCTGATGAGCGCGCTCAACCCCAACATCACCCATGTCGCCATCGACGGCGCGCTGTACCAGGACGAGGTACAGGCACGCGAAGTGATGTCGGTGCCGACGGTATTCCTCAATGGCCAGCCCTTCGACCAGGGCCGCATGACGGTCGAGCAGGTCGTGGCGAAGCTGGACACCGGCGCCACCGCGCGCGCGGCCGAGCAGATCGCGAAGAAGGAAGCCTTCGACATGCTGATCGTCGGCGGCGGCCCCGCGGGCGCCGCGGCCGCGATCTACGCGGCACGCAAGGGCATCCGCACCGGCATCGCCGCCGAACGTTTCGGCGGCCAGGTGCTGGACACGCTGGCGATCGAGAACTTCATCTCCGTCTCCTACACCGAAGGCCCGAAATTCGCGGTGGCGCTGGAGCAGCACGTGCGCGACTACGAAGTCGACGTGATGAACCTGCAGCGCGCGAGCAGACTCGTGCCGGCCAAGGCCCCGGGCGGCCTGATCGAAGTGCAGCTGGAAAGCGGCGCGTCGCTGAAGGCGAAGTCGGTGATCCTCGCCACCGGCGCGCGCTGGCGACAGATGAACGTGCCCGGCGAGGACCAGTACCGCAACAAGGGCGTGGCCTACTGCCCGCACTGCGACGGCCCGCTGTTCAAGGGCAAGCGCGTGGCGGTGATCGGCGGCGGCAACTCCGGGGTCGAGGCCGCGATCGATCTCGCCGGCATCGTCGCCCACGTCACCCTGATCGAGTTCGACAACCAGCTGCGCGCCGACGAAGTGCTGCAGCGCAAGCTGCGCAGCCTGCCCAACGTCGACGTCGTCGTCAGCGGCCAGACCACCGAAGTGCTCGGCGACGGCAGCAAGGTCACCGGCCTGGTCTACAAGGACCGTACCAACGGCGAATCGCGCACGGTCGCGCTGGAAGGCATCTTCGTGCAGATCGGCCTCCTGCCGAACACCGAATGGCTGAAGGGCGCGATCGAACTGTCGCCGCGCGGCGAGATCGTCATCGACGACCGCGGCGCGACCTCGCTGCCGGGCGTGTTCGCCGCGGGCGACGCGACCACGGTGCCGTTCAAGCAGATCGTGATCGCGATGGGCGCGGGTTCGACGGCGGCGCTGAGCGCGTTCGACCACCTGATCCGCACCTCGGCGCCGGCGGAGCCGCAGCAGGCCGCCGCCTGACCGCGACCGGGAATCCCACCCCCCGGGCGCGCAAGGGCGCGCCGGGTTGGCTGCCGCTAAGATCGGCCGCATGAACCTGCGCGACCTCAAGTACCTCGTCGCCCTTGCCGACCACAAGCACTTCGGACGCGCCGCCGCGGCCAGCTTCGTCAGCCAGCCGACGCTGTCCACGCAGATCCGCAAGCTCGAGGACGAACTCGGCGTCGCCCTGGTCGAGCGCGCGCCGCGCAAGGTGATGCTCACGCCGGTGGGTCGCGAGATCGCCGAACGCGCACGCAAGGTGATCAGCGATGTCGAGCAGATGACGCAGATCGCACGCCGCAGCCAGGACCCGGAAGCGGGCACGGTGCGACTGGGCCTGTTCCCCACGCTCGGCCCGTACCTGCTGCCGCACGTGGTGCCCGGCCTGCGCAAGCGTTTTCCACGCCTCGAACTGTTGCTGGTCGAAGAGAAGACCGACCAGATCCTCGCGCGCCTGCGCGACGGCCGCCTCGATGCGGGCCTGCTCGCGTTGCCCATCCACGACGACCAGCTGCATGTCGAACCGCTGTTCGAGGAACCCTTCCTGCTCGCGGTACCGCAGCAGCATGCGTTCGCCAGGCAGGCGTCGCTGAGGGTCGACGATCTCGACAACCAGCACCTGCTGCTGCTCGAGGAAGGCCATTGCCTGCGCGACCAGGCACTCGACGTGTGCCGCATGGGCGGTGCGGACGAGCGCGACGGCTTCCGCGCGACCTCGCTGGAAACCCTGCGGCAGATGGTCGCCGCCGGCGTGGGCATCACCCTGCTGCCGATGCTCGCGGTACAGCCGCCGGTGCCGGCCTCGCCCGACATCCGCCTGCTGCCGTTCCGCGGTGACGCGCCGCATCGCGAGATCGCGATGGTGTGGCGGCGCAGTTCGGCGATGGGCGAGTTCCTCGGGCAGATGGCGGCGGAACTGCGCAACCTGCCGAAGTCGCTGCTCAAGCCGCCGGCGACGCCGCCCGTGGGCAAGACCAGGCGAGGCGAGGCGAAGGCGTGAGTGGCCGTGCGTGGGTGGCGTTGCTGCTGCTCGTCGCCGCGATCGGCTGGTGGTATTCGCCGGTGTCGCCGCGCAAGCCGCCCGGCTATGCGTCCATCGATCCCAGCCCGCTGCCGGCAACTGCGGGCACCGCGGAACGTGCCCCGGCCACCGCCTGCGAGCTGCCACCGCGCGTGGGGGCTTTCGATCCACCGTTGCAGAGCCCGACGCCCGCGACGCTCGCGCCCTTCCACCTGCGCGCCGCCACGCTGACACCGCTCGCCGGCTTCAGCATCGATGCGAAAGTGCTTTCGCGCCGCGACTACCGCTCCGATCGCGAGTCGCAACTTGCACCGACCGACCTGGCGCTGGGCTGGGGCCGCATGCGCGACGACACGGTGCTCGCGCGCCTGACCATCACCCAATCGGCGCGCTGGTACCACTACCGCTATAGCGACCAGCCACCCATCCCGCAGGCCGAGATCGACCGCTCCGCCGCGAACATGCACATGATCCCCGGCAGTGAAGCCATCGCCTCGGCACTTGCACGGGTGGAAGCGGGCGAACGCGTGCGCATCGACGGCTGGCTGGTGGAAGCGCAGGCCCCCGACGGCTGGCGCTGGCGCAGCTCGACCTCACGCGAGGACACCGGCGCGGGCGCCTGCGAAGTCGTCTATGTGTGCGCGGTCACGCGGCTGTAAGTCTTGCCTCGCGCTTCGCGCGGCAGTGCCAGCACGCCCGGCTCAGGCCGCGGCATCCATCGCCGTTTCCGCTGGCTTGCGCTGCCCGCGCACCAGGCCCAGGAAGATGCCTGCCAGCGACAAGGCCAGTCCCAGCATTTCCACCGGGCCGAGCCGCGTGCCAAACAGCAACGCATCCCACACGTATGACAGGAGCGGCTGCAGAAGCAGGCACAAGCCGAGCACGCCGGCGGGCAGCTTCGGCATCACCCGGCCGATCACCAGCCAGCCGAACACCTGCGCGATCAGCGCATAAGCCAGCAACGCGCTCCAGTCGCGCGGGCCGCGCGGCGACAGGGACTCGCCACCCGCCAGCGTCATCGCCAGCAGCAACGCCGCGCTGAACACGCACATCCACCACAGCAGCGCCTCGTTCGCCACCTGCGCGCGTTGCCCCTGCGCCGCGCGGAAGAAGATGAGAAAACCGGCATACGCCACCGCGGTGCCCAATCCGAACGCGATGCCGGTGCGGAAGCGCGCATCGAAGCCCTCCCAGCCCGGTGCCAGCAGCAGCGCGAGTCCGAACAGCGCCAGCAACAAGCCCACCCACAGGCGCCAGCCGCCGCGCTCGCCGAGCACGAACGCGCCGTAGCCGGCGAGCGCGAATACCTGAAAGTTGCCGAGCAGCGTGGCCAATCCGACGCCGACGTAGAGGATGCTCCGGTGCCACATCCACAGGTCGACGGCGAAGAACAGCGCCGCGACCGCCAGCAGGCCGAGCACGCGCGCATCCGGCTTCCAGCCTGCGCGCACCTTCGGTCGGACGAACCAGGCGAGCAGCAGCACGGACGCCAGCCCCATGCGCCAGAACGCCGATGCGGTCGGCCCGATCCCGACCCACTTCACGAACACCGCCGACGTGCTGATCAGCGCGGCGCCCAGCGCCATCGCGGCCAGCGAGCCGCGGGTGTAATCCCGGGCCGCATGGGTCATGCCCGCACCAGCTTGTCGGTGTCGGGCAGGTATTCGGGTTCGGCGGCCGCGGCCGCGCGCCATTCGCGCACGGCCGGCAACGCGGTGATCGCCTCGACATAACGGTGCGCGTTGTCGTCCAGGGCGACGCCGTAGCCGAGGAAGCGCATCACCACCGGCGCGAACATCGCATCGACGATGCCGAAGCCGCCGCACAGGAAGTCTCCATCGGCCGCGAATTCAGCGCGCAGCTCCCGCCAGAGCTGCTGCATGCGGTCGATGTCGGCCTGCGCATTTTCGTCGCCGCGATACGCATCGGGCTGGCGCCGGCAGTTCATTGGCATTTGCGTGCGCAGCGCGCGGAAGCCCGAATGCATTTCCGCCGCGGCGGCGCGCGCCTTCGCCCGCGCGCGCAGGTCCGCGGGCCAGCCACGTCCGTCGAGCCAGCGTTCGTTGACGTATTCGCAGATAGCCAGCGAATCGGGCACGACCAGGCCGTCGTCGTGCAGCACCGGCACCGTGCGTGTCGGCGACCAGCGGCCGATCTCTGCGTGGAACTCGGGCGTGTCGAGGTTGAGCCGCAGCTCGTCGAAGGCCACGCCGAAATGGCGCAACAGCAGCCACGGTCGCAGCGACCAGGACGAATAGTTCTTGTTGCCGATGACGAGCAGGGGCATGGGGCGCGGTCCTCGGAGCACGGGAGAGGGAGGATATTTCGCGTGACAGGCGGCCCGCGTTGGCCGTGGCAATGGAACAAAGACCCGTCGCCAGGACGGCGCGCCTACGCAGGTTGCCAGCCGCCCTCGCCCACTTCGTCGTCCGCGGCGGCGGGTGGCTCGTTCAAGGGCAAGGCTTCGACTATCTCGCGCGCCTGCGGCCAGACCACGTCCGGCACGCACACCGCGATCACCCCGAACAGCGGCAATTCGCCCATGCCGCCGAGCAGTTGCTCGCCGCGCAGGAATACCGGGATCTCCGCGGCTTCCAGCGCATGGCGGACGAGGTGGGCATCGATCAGGTTGGCGGCTTCGTAGACGACTTTCATCGCGGCTCCGGGTTGCGCAGCCAGCATACGCTTCAGCAACGCAGCAGCGTGCGTAGTGGAATCTCCTCCGGCCAGCGCATGCGGCCGCGCAGGCCGTCGATCTCGATCACCACCCCGGCACCGACCACCTGCGCACCGACCTGCTCCAGCAGGCGGCGGCCGGCGTCCAGCGTGCCGCCGGTGGCCAGGACATCGTCCACCAGCAACACGCGGGCGCCGGCCGGCAGCCCCTGCGCGCCCAGCCCTCCCGAGCTGATTTCCAGCCGCGCGCTGCCGTACTCGAGGTCGTAGTCGATGCCGAGGGTGGGCGGCGGCAGCTTGCCGACCTTGCGCAGCGGGACGAAGCCGGTCTTCATCGCCAGCGCCATGGCCGCGCCGAAGATGAAACCGCGCGACTCGATGCCGCACACCGCGTCGATGGGGACGTCGCGCCACGGCGCCGCCAGCGCGGTGATGCAGGCGGTGAAGCCGGTGGGATCGGCCAGCAGCGGGCCGATGTCCTTGAAGACGACGCCGGGCCTGGGGAAGTCGGGGACATCGCGGATCAGGGTGCGGAGGCTGTTCATGGACGGAGCTTAAGCTCCATCCAGAGCGTGGTGGTGCATCTGAAGCATCTGACGGCTGCGGTGCACGCAACGGCCCGGCACCCGTGATTCCGCAGCCGCGGGCGCGGCTTCGGCAATCCGGTGGCCTCGGTCGTGTCGCGGGCCGCTAAACTGCGCGTTCTCCCTCGCTTCCGCCTTCCCGCATGTCCGCCACGCCTGCCTCCGCCGCCCCGTCCTCCCCGCCGGAAAAGAACGACTTCATCCGGCAGATCGTTCGCGAGGACCTCGCCAGCGGCAAGCACGCGGCGATCAAGACCCGTTTCCCGCCGGAGCCCAACGGCTACCTGCACATCGGCCACGCCAAGGCGATCTGCCTGGATTTCGGCGTCGCCCGCGAATTCGGCGGCGAGTGCAACCTGCGCCTGGACGACACCAACCCGGCCAAGGAAGACCCCGAGTACGTCCGTGCGATCCAGGATGACGTGCACTGGCTCGGCTTCGAGTGGCACGACCTTCGCCATGCTTCCGACTATTTCGAGGTGCTGTACCTGGCCGGCGAGAAGCTGATCCGCCAGGGCGACGCCTTCGTCTGCGACCTCAGCGCCGAGCAGGTGCGCGAATACCGCGGCACCCTGACCGAGCCGGGCCGCAATTCGCCCTATCGCGAGCGCAGCGTCGAGGAGAACCTCGACCTGTTCCGGCGCATGCGCGCGGGCGAGTTCCCCGACGGCGCGCGCACGCTGCGCGCCAGGATCGACATGGCCAGCGGCAACATCAACCTGCGCGATCCGGCGCTGTACCGGATCAAGCACGTCGAGCACCAGAACACCGGCAACGACTGGCCGATCTATCCGATGTACGACTACGCGCATTCGCTCAGCGACGCGGTGGAAGGCATCACCCACTCGTTGTGCACGCTGGAATTCGAGGACCACCGTCCGCTGTACGACTGGTGCGTGGACAAGGTCGACCTCGCCCATTCGCCGGAGCTGGTCGCGCCGCTGACCGGCAAGGGCCTGCCGTTCGAGGCCAGCAAGCCGCGCCAGATCGAGTTCTCGCGCTTGAACTTCAACTTCCTGGTCATGAGCAAGCGCAAGCTGCTGGCGATGGTCAACGAAGGCCTGGTCGACGGCTGGAACGATCCGCGCATGCCGACCCTGCAGGGCATCCGCCGCCGCGGCTACACGCCGTCGGCGCTGCGCCTGATGGTCGACCGCGTCGGCATCAGCAAGCAGAACTCGCTGCTCGACATCTCCATCCTCGAGGGCGCGCTGCGCGACGACCTCGACGCGCACGCTTCGCGGCGCATGGCGGTGATCGATCCGCTCAAGCTGGTGCTGACCAACCTGCCGGAATCGCACGAGGAATCGCTCACGTTCTCCAACCACCCCAAGGACGCGGCGCAGGGCGAACGCCAGGTGCCGTTCGCGCGCGAGCTGTGGATCGAGCGCGAGGACTTCGAGGAAGTGCCGCCACCGGGCTTCAAGCGCCTGACCGTGGGCGGCGACGTGCGCCTGCGCGGCGCCGGCATCATCCGCTGCGACGAAGTGGTGAAGGACGCCGCGGGCAAGGTGGTCGAATTGCGCTGCACGCTCGATCCGGAATCGCGCCCCGGCATGGAAGGCGCCAACCGCAAGGTGAAGGGCACCATCCACTGGGTCAGCGCGAAGCATGCCGTAGCGGCGGAAGTACGCCTGTACGACCGCCTGTTCGTCGTCGCGGATCCTGACAGGGACGGCTCCGACAACGAGGAAGGCGGCAAGACCTACAAGGACTACATGAATCCGGACTCGCGCCGCGTCGTCACCGGCTACGTCGAGCCGGCGGCCGCGCAAGCCACGGCGGAGCAGTCGTTCCAGTTCGAGCGCATCGGCTACTTCGTCGCCGACCGCTACGACCATGCCGCCGGCCAGCCGGTGTTCAACCGCAGCGTCACCCTGCGCGACACCTGGTCGGGCAAGGCCTGAGGCACGATGCCATGCGCGCGCTGAGCAGACTCCGCCGCCGCCTGCGCGCCGCGTCGTTCGTATTCGCATTCGCACTCGTCACGGTCACCGTTGGCGCCTGCGCGGCACCGTCGCCGAACGGCGGCGCTCCCGCCAGGAACGACGCGCCGGCCGCGGCGGCACCTGCGGCGACAACGCCAGCGCAACCGGCCCACAAGCCCGTGCACACGGGCGGCCGACTGCCACCCGATCCGGTCCAAGCGCCAGCGGCGGCGCCGGGCGCCGTCGATCTGGGCTGCAAGACCGACGCCGACTGCACCGTCAAGAACGTCGGCAACTGCTGCGGCTATTACCCGGCCTGCGTCAACGTCAACAGTCCGACCGACCCGAAGAGCGTCCAGGCGGAGTGCGCGAAGAAGGGAATGATGTCGGTCTGCGGCTTCCCCGAAATTTCCTCCTGCAGCTGCAGGCAGGGCAAGTGCGAAGCCGCTTCGTCCGGGCTGGTGCAGTGATGCTGTATGCGCAGGTCCACCTGACCCTGCCGGCCTGGGTGCACGACGCAGTCGACACCTCGCGCAGTTACGCCAGCGATGACGACAAGGTCGCGCTGGCGATCGAGCTGTCGCGCATCAACATCGAGGAAAGAAGTGGCGGCCCATTCGGCGCGGCGGTATTCGGCCCCGACGACCGCATCATCGCGGTGGGCGTGAACCGGGTGCTGCCGCATGCGTGCTCCGTCGCGCATGCCGAGATGATGGCCTACATGCTCGCGCAGCTGCGCACCCAGCGCCCGCGCCTCAACCGCAACGAAGCCGATGAACCCATCGGCCCGATCACGCTGGCGACGTCCTCGCAACCGTGCTGCCAGTGCTATGGTGCGACCGTGTGGGCCGGCATCGATCGCCTGCTGATCGGCGCGCGCAGCGAGGACGTGGAGGAACTCACCGAATTCGACGAAGGCCCGCTGCCCGCGGACTGGGTCGGGGAACTCGAGCGCCGCGGCATCATGGTGACGCGCGACGTGCAGCGCGACGCCGCGCGTGCGGTCCTGCGCGCCTATGGTGCAGCCGGCGGCGAACGCTACTGATGGCAGCCGATGCCCCGCCTCTGGATGGATTGTTCTGCTGGTGCCGCGCCGGTTTCGAACCGGAACTGGCGGGCGAGCTGTCCGAGCGCGCCGCGCAGGCGAACCTGCCGGGTTACGCCCGCACGGAACGCAACAGCGGGTACGTCGAATTCATCTGTGAAGACGCGACATCCCTGTCGCGTGCGCTGCCCTTCACCGGATTGATCTTCGCGCGGCAGAAGCTGCTGCGCCTCGCCGACCTGCGCGGCATCGACCCGAAGGACCGCATCACGCCGATCCTCGCCGCCCTGGAAACGCTGCCGAAGCAGGTCTTCGGCGAGTTGTGGGTGGAACACCCGGATTCCGACGTCGGCAAGCCCCTGGCCGGCCTGGCCCGCAGCTTCGGCAATGCGCTGCGGCCGGCGCTGCGCAAGGCCGGCTGGCTCGCGCGCGCGGACGACGCAGGCAAGC
Source organism: Lysobacter sp. P5_B9 (assembly GCF_054049835.1). Lineage (NCBI taxonomy): Bacteria > Pseudomonadati > Pseudomonadota > Gammaproteobacteria > Lysobacterales > Lysobacteraceae > Lysobacter > Lysobacter sp. P5_B9. Next base: position 459,599 of record NZ_JBFULP010000002.1, on the reverse strand, counting down.
CGCGCCTGCACGTCGTCTTCCTCGATGGCGACCACGTCGTACTCGCGCGCAGCGAGCCGCGCGACAGCGCGCCATGGCCGCTGGGCATCCCGCGCCTGCGCATGCATGCCGATGCCCCGAGCCGTTCCGCGCTGAAGCTGGAAGAGGCGCTACTCACCTTGCTCTCCGACGAGGAGCGGCAGCGCCTGCTGCGCGATGGCATGCGCAGCGCCGACCTCGGCGCGGCGCCGGGCGGCTGGACCTGGGTGCTGGTGCGCAACGGCCTGCATGTCACTTCGGTCGACAATGGCCCGCTACGCCAGCACCTGCTCGACAGTGGCCGTGTCGACCACCTGCGCGCCGACGGCTTCCAGTGGCAACCGAAGGCGCCCCTCGACTGGATGGTGTGCGACATGGTCGAGCAGCCGCGCCGCGTCGCCGAGCGAATGGCGACCTGGCTGCGCGAGGGCTGGTGCCGGCACGCGATCTTCAACCTCAAGCTGCCGATGAAGAAGCGCTGGGACGAGACACGGCTGTGCCTGGAACTGTTCGAACAGCAGGCGCGCAAGCCGCTGCTGGTGCGCGCGCGGCAGCTGTACCACGACCGCGAGGAGATCACCGTCTTCGCCAGCGCAGCGCAGCGATGACAGACCGATCCGGTTGCGGCCATCAACGGCCGCGCGTTCGTTTCCGTTCAGCCTGAATTGCGCGGTTTTTACGCGCGTTTTATGCGTTGGGTACTAGTACGGTCCCGGGTTTCCACCGCATGAGGCTCGCTCATGAACAAGACCGTTGCACTTACTTTCCTGGCAACGCTGCTGGCTGCTCCGGCGCTCGCCCAGTACGCGCCGCCCGCCACTTCGATGGAACAGTCCACCGATGCGCAGGCACAGGCCAAGGCCAAGGCCGAGGATGCGAAGCAGCAAGCCACGCCACAGTCTGACCGCTGGAGTGGCACGACGACGACCGAGTCCACCACGAATGCATCGACGGATGCCGGCACGCCGATGACCAGCAATGATGCGTCGGAGGCGATGCAGTCGACCGGTGCGGCCACGGCCGCGGCTGCAACAGGCGCCGCCAGCGCCATGCCGGCCGCCGCCAACGTCACCTTTACCTCGCATCCGGGCGATCCCAGCGGCTATCGCCCCGAGTTCCGCGCATTGGACACCGACCAGGATGGCGTGTTGTCGCGCGCCGAGGCCCGCGGCAATCCGAAACTGCAGCAACAGTTCTCCGCCATGGACACGAACCACGATGGAAAACTGTCGCGCGCTGAAACCGAGAACGTGATCAATTGAGCCAGCGCACCGCCGGGCGCCCTGCTTCATGCGGGCGCCCGGCAGTTTCCCTGGACGCTGCAGCGCAATGCTGAATATGGCTACGCACGGGTCTTCACGCGTGCTGCGCGCCGGGCGGCACGCGGCTTACCTTTTCGTTCAGCCTGCATTGCGGAGTTTTACGCGCGCTTGATGCGTGGGGTACTACGGTTCCCCGGTCTCCCCATACGAGACCTCTCATGAACAAGACCGTTGCATTGACTCTTTTCGCGACGCTGCTGATCGCGCCCGCATTCGCGCAGGACGCGCCGCCCGCCACCACGATGGGGCAGTCCGCCGATGAGCAGGCGCAGATGAAGGCCGAGGACGAGCGCCAACAGCACACAACCCCCATGACCAGCAACGATGCCGCCGACGCGATGCAGACAACCCCGCCGACAACCCCGCCGACCGCGGTGCCGATGACCAGCAATGACGCCGCAGCCGCTGCGGCGACCTCGCACCAGGTCGACTTCGCGGCGCTGGACAAGAACAGCGATGGCAGCTTGTCGCAAGGCGAAGTGAACGCCAGCGGCGATGCCGACCTGATCCGCGATTTCGGTGCGATCGACAGCAACCACAACGGCCGCCTGTCGAAGGACGAATTGAAGGGCTGGTCCCATTGAGGGTCGGGACCGATTGAGTGAAGTTGGGACGGCAGGGAAGCACCACGCCCCGCTTCGGCGGGGCGTTTCTCGTCCGGGCTACGGGCAACCGGCTACAGCCCGGCCGCGTGCTTCCACAAGGCGTGCCGCAACGGCGGCAGTTTCCCCACCAGTCCCAGCAGGGGACCGCGCAGCAGCGTCGCCAGCAGCTTGTCGTTCGAAAACAGTCGGTTGAGGCCATCGAACGAATAGGCGGCCACGGCATTCTCGCTGCGCCGCTGCCGGGCCCAGCGCGCCAGCGCCACGGGCGCACCCGGATCGCGACTGGCCGTGCGCTGGCGCAACAGTAGCGCGCGCAGCGCGGCGACATCACGCAGCCCCAGGTTCACGCCCTGCCCCGCGAGTGGATGCACCACGTGCGCGGCATCGCCGATCACCGCAACGCGGCCGGCGACATGCGCCTGCGCGAGTTGCCTGCGCAGGGGAAAAGCCACGCGCTTCGACACCGCGCCGAGCGTACCCAGGCTGCCGGCAAAGGCGTTGTCGAGTTCGCGCAGGAAGGCCGAGTCGTCGACCTGCAGCAAGCGCGCCGCTTCGGCCTCGGGCAACGTCCACACGATCGAACTGCGGTGCCCACCTGCGCTGGCGCCTTCGCCTGTAAATGGCAGGAACGCGAGCGGCCCGGTGGGCAGGAAGCGCTGCCAGCACGTGGCCTCGTGCGGACGCGCATGATCGACGAAGGCGACCAGCGCGTTCTGGCCGTAATCGTGGGTATAGGTATCGATGCCGGCGAGCGTGCGCAGCTTCGAGTCGCCACCATCGGCCGCGAGCACGAGCCGCGCGCGCAGGCGGGTGCCGTCGTCGAGCTCGAGCGCGGCGTGGTCCGCGCCCTCGTCCTGCTGCAACGCGATCACCTGGGCAGGGCAGCGCAGCCGCACGCCCGCGGCCGGCAGTGCGGCCCAGAGGCGATCGACCAGCAGCGCGTTCTCCACGATCCAGCCCAGTTCGCGTCGGCCGAAGACGTCCGCATCGAAGCGCAATTCGTCGCCGCCGGCCGCATCCCACACGCGCATGCCGCGGTAGGGCTGCGCGCGTGCATCGATGATCGATGGCCACACGCCGAGGTCGGCCAGCAGCGCGGCGTTGTCGGGCGCGAAGGCATACACGCGCAGGTCGGGCTGGTCGTAGCGCCAGCGGGGCGGTTCGCGCGCTTCGATCAGCGCCACCTGCCAGCCGTCACGAGCGAGCGCGAGGGCGGCGGCGGCACCGACCACGCCGGCACCGACGATGGCGACATCGAGCAGGTCGCGGCGGCTCATGCGGCCCCCGCGCTCGTGGTCTCGCCACGGCACAACGCGGGCACATCGCCGCGGTAACCCATCGCCGCCCCGACCAGGAATGCCTGCATGGACGGCAGGCGATCGGCGGCGAGCAGGCCGACGCTGCGCAGCGGCCGCAGCAGTCCCGAGCCGTTGGCGGTGAAACGGGCAAGGTCATCGGAGAACGCAACGGTGCGGTCGCGATCCTCGCGGCGGCGCTGCGTGTACCGCGCCAGCAGTGCGGCATCACCGCAGTCGAAACCGGAGGCGGCGCGCGTACCGGGACAACCGGACTCGATCAGCTCGGCAAGCGTCAGCGCATCGCGCAGGCCGAGATTGAAACCCTGTGCGCCGACCGGATGGATCGTCTGCGCGGCATTGCCCACGAGCACCGCGCGCCGCGCCGTCAGCGCCTGCGCCATCACCCTGGTCACCGGGTACGCGGTGCGGTCACCGCAGGCGAGGAAGCGGCCGGCGCGCCAGCCGAACGCATCCTGCACGCGGGCCAGGAAAGCCGCGTCATCCAGGGCCGCGACGGCGTCGGCATCCTCGCGTGCCACGCCATGGATGAGGCCGAAGTGGCGGTCGCCGCGCGGCAGCAGGGCGGTGGGTCCGTTCGCGCCGAGGCGCTCGTAGGCGGTGCCATCGGGCGCGCGTTCGGCGAGCAGCCGGGAGACGAAGAGTGTCTGCGCGTAGTCGTGCTCCTCGCTGCCGATGCCCAGCGCGGCGCGCACACCACTGCGTGTACCGTCGGCAGCGACCAGCAGGCGTGTCCGCAACTGCTGTTCGCCGCGCTCGTTGGCGACGCGGACGACGCGCAGGTCCTCGCCGGCGGCGTCCACCCCGACGAAACGCATCGGCCGATAGCGGCGCACGTGCTGCAGCTCACCCAGCCGTGCTTCCAGCGCCTCGCCGAAGTCGCGGGCAATGACGACCCGGCCGAATTCGCTGCGACCGTGTTTCGCCGCGTCCAGCACGGTGCGGCCGAAGTCGCCGCTGCGGCTGACGTGGATGCGTTCGATCGCGCCGGTCGGGGCACGCAGCTTCTGCATCACGCCGAGCGCGGTGAGGGCGTTGACGGTGGCTTCGGCGAAGCTGAGGTTGCGCTCGTCGAATACCGTGGGAAGCGCGCCGGCCGGCGCGGCTTCGACCAGGCCGACATCGAGGCCCAGGCGATCCAGTGCGATCGCCAGGCTGGCGCCCACCAGGCCTCCGCCGATGATCAGGACGTCGTGCGTGTCGGCTTGCAGGGGGCCGGTCGCGGGCGACGCGGACTGTGATGACAGGTCGGTCTGGGGCATTGCGTTATGCTAACGGACCTACGGCCGCCACCGGCCAGCCACCGCAAGAACGCAGCCCATGAACAGCCCGAACCGTCCGACGTCCTCCTTCGCACCCGGCCCGCTGATCCTGGGTGCCATGATCCTGGTCGCCGCGCTGACGCGCGTGGTCCCGCATCCGTGGAACTTCTCGCCGGTGGAAGCGATCGCCCTGTTCGGCGGTGCCTACTTCGCCTCGCGCTCGCTCGCCATCGTGGTGCCGCTGGCGGCGATGGCTGCCTCCGACCTGATCCTGGCGGCCGTCCATGGCGGCACCTATTCGAGCTACTTCTTCAGCACCAGCTTCTGGCTCGTGTATGCCTGTATCGCGCTTTCGACCGTGCTCGGCTTCGGCCTGCGCGGCAAGGTGAATGGCGTGCGCGTGCTGGGCTATTCGCTGGCGGGTTCGGTGCTGTTCTTCCTGGTGACCAACTTCAGCGCCTGGATCGGTTCGTCGATGTACCCGCAGAACGCGGCCGGCCTGATGGCCGCCTACATCGCCGGCATCCCGTTCTTCCAGGGCACGCTGCTGGGCACGCTGTTCTTCTCGGCGCTGCTGTTCGGCGGCTTCAGCCTGCTGCGCCATCGCATGCCGGCGCTGCGCGTGCAGACGGTGTAAGCAACCACCGTTCACATCGTGGGCAACCGCCTTTCCAAGATCTATACCAAGACCGGCGACGACGGCACCACCGGGCTCGGTGACGGCAGCCGCGTCGCCAAGGACTCCGCCCGCGTCGCCGCCTATGGCACGGTCGACGAAGCCAATTCCTGCATCGGCCTGGTGCTGGCGAGCGCGGCTTCGGACAGCACGTTCCCCGACGCCGTGCGCTCGCTGCTCGTGTCGGTGCAGCACCAGATGTTCGATCTCGGCGGCGAGCTGTGCATTCCCGGCCACGCGGCGATCTTCGACGCGGACGTGGAACGCCTGGAACAGCACCTCGACGCCTTCAACGAACCACTGCCGGCACTGAAGGATTTCATCCTGCCAGGTGGCGGCGAGGCCGCGGCGCGCTGCCATGTCGCGCGCACCGTGGTGCGCCGCGCCGAACGCGAGACCATCGCCCTCTCGCGCCAGGATGCAGTGCGCCCCGAGGCGATCCGCTATCTCAACCGCCTCTCCGACCTGCTGTTCGTGCTGGCCCGCGTGCTGGCACGCGCGAGCGGGCACGGCGAGGTGCTGTGGAACCACGAGCGCCGCAAAGGGGCGCCGCCACGCCAATAGGCGTGCGATTCCGTAACCGCGTCGCCATGCGCCGCGCCGCGGCACAGGCAGGCGTGCTGAGCGCTTCACGCCCGCCCACCACTTCCCCGCTACCCTCGCGGCATCGCTGCCATTCCCTGGTCCCGTGCACTTCTTCACCCACACCGCCTGCCTGCAGCACGATACCGGCGCCGGGCACGCCGAACGGCCGGCACGCCTGGAAGCGGTCACCGCGGCGCTGCGCGAGGCCTTCCCGCAGGTCGCCTGGCTCGACGCGCCGCGTGCCACGCGCGGGCAGCTGTCGCGCGTGCACGACGATGCGTTGCTGCGGCTGGTGCTGGACACACCGGTGGCGGAAACGGTCCCACTGGATGCGGACACGATGTTGTCGAAGGGCTCGGCAGAAGCCGCCCTGCGTGCCGCCGGTGCCGGCGTGGCCGCGGTGGACGCGGCGTTGGCCAGCGCATCCGGTTCCCTGCCGCGCGCGTTCTGCGCCGTGCGGCCACCGGGGCACCACGCGACCCCTTCGGTGGCGATGGGTTTCTGCCTGTTCAACAACATCGCGGTGGCCGCCGCGCACGCTCTGGACGCCCATGGGCTGTCACGGGTGGCGATCATCGACTTCGACGTGCACCACGGCAACGGCACGCAGGCCATCTTCGACGGTGACCCGCGCGTGCTCTATCTGAGCTCGCACCAGATGCCGCTTTACCCCGACACCGGCTACCCCAGCGAACGCGGCGTCGGCAACGTCGTCAACGCGCCGCTGCGCACCGGCTCGGGTGGCGAGGCCTTCCGTGCGACCTGGGCGCAGACACTGCTGCCAGTCATCGACGCGTTCCGTCCGCAACTGCTGCTGGTTTCGGCCGGCTTCGACGCGCACCGGCTCGATCCGTTGGCGCAATTGCAGCTGGAGGCCGGCGACTACGCCTGGCTCACCACCGAACTGGTGGCGCTGGCCGACAAGCACGCGCGCGGACGCCTGGTGTCGATGCTCGAGGGCGGCTACGACCTCACGGCGCTGCGCGAGAGCAGCGTGGCCCATGTCAGGGCACTGATGGGTTGAGGATGGTGAGCATCGAGCGGGGAGGCGTTTCGGCATCGCTCGGGGTGTTGGACTTATGGATTCACAGCCCGGCGGCCGACTGCTGTAGCGCGCGGCGGCGCGGTGACTGTGCGCGCACGCCTATTCCTGCGGCGGCGCCATAAAAAAAACTCTCCCCCCGCCTGGGCTGCGGGGAGAGAGCTGGTGTTACGGCAATCGGGACTTTCTGTTTTTTTCGATGACTTAGATCATCGGTGCCGGGGTTGCCGGCATGGCGGCCGCGACCTTCTTGGCTACGCGCTTGCGCTTCACAGCCTTCTTCACGGCCTTCTTGGCAACGGCCTTGCGGACGGCCTTCTTGGCGGCGCCCTTGCGGACGGCCTTCTTCACGGCAGCCTTGCGGACGGCCTTCTTCACAGCAGCCTTGCGGACGGCCTTCTTCAGCAGCGCCCTCTTCACGGCCTTCTTGGCAACGGCCTTGCGGACGGCCTTCTTGGCGCCAGCCTTGCGGACAGCCTTCTTGGCAACAGCCTTGCGGACGGCCTTCTTGGCGACCTTCTTGCCAGCAGCCTTGCGGACAGCCTTCTTGGCTACAGCCTTGCGGACAGCCTTCTTGGCTACAGCCTTGCGGACTGCCTTCTTGGCGACCTTTTTCTTCGCAGCTTTCTTCATGGCCATGGTATGGCTCCTCGTCAGTTGTGTAACGGTCGTACAGCTCGGTCTTTCGGGTTAACAACAGCCCAGTTCAAACCCTGCCGCGGGTGAACCCGCGACCAAACGCCGGTACGCCAGGCGTACCAAGGCGAATGCCTTGCCCCATCGTCACAGGTCGGCTCACCCGTTCCCGATGGGTTGGCCCGATTCCACGCCCGGAGGCGCGTGACGGGCCGGTTCCGATAGCACCACAAACAAAAACCCGATCCGCTTTGGGCGAACCGGGCTGGATGCGGTCACTCGTTTGCGAGTAGGTGAGCTGCGTTTTCGCAGAGGACAGGGCGCCAACGTCCACCGTTTTTATGTTCCGGGCGGAGGTCCGTTTATTGCTGCGCGTTGTCGCGATCGCTCGACTCACTCTATTCCGCAGGTATCGTCTGCTGGGCGAAACCTAATCACGGTTTTTTGGCCTGTCAACAATCCGGAGCAATTTTTTTTCGGGCCCCGTTCCGGGCGGCCCGACGCATGCCGCCCGGATCGACGACGACGACGTGCATTGCGACCGCAACGGATTTGCCGATGTCATCCGCGACGAATTCGCAAAGCACTAAAAAAAAGGCATTTCGCAACGCGCGCATTCGCCCGCTGCAACGGCGACGGCGGCGCGGCGCGAGCGGCGCATCCGCGTGGCGATGCCGACCGGCATCCCTTTTCACACTCGCCGCGCGCCGACGACCGGCCGCCCGATTTGGCGTCGCATCAGTCCATTTGCGCAAAAACTGCGCGAACTATTCCGGCATGTTCGACCCCGCATCGCGATGCACCGACACGTCGAACGGCGGTGTCGCGCGTCTGCGGAAGCGGCCTGACGAACCGCTTCCATCGGATGGCGGCGGAGCATCGATGGGCGCGGCGAACGGGCGCGAGTCGCACCGCTGCGCTCGCATTCGTTAAGTACGGGTCGGCACTTGGCCGTGATTCGCCGGCCGCAGAAACGACGATGCCGGCGCGGTTGCCCGGCCGGCATCGTGTGTACTGCTTGTGGAGGCCGCGGCATCGCCGCGACCGCGCGGGACTCAGTGGTCCTCGTCTTCCAGCAGCTCGGCGTAGTCGTCCGGACCCAGCAGCTCATTGAGCTGCTCGGCGTCCTCGATCTCCATCGTGAACAGCCAGCCTTCGCCGTAGGCGTCCTCGTTGATCGTTTCCGGCTTGTCCGAGAGCGCGCTGTTCACGGCGGTGACGGTGCCGCTGACGGGTGCGTAGACGTCGGAGGCGGCCTTCACCGATTCGACGACGGCGCAGGCATTGCCGACTTCGACGCGGTCGCCGACGTTGGGCAGCTCGACATACACCAGGTCGCCAAGCAGGCCCTGGGCGTGATCCGAGATGCCTACGGTGACCTTGCCATCGCCTTCGACGCGTGCCCATTCGTGGGACTTGAGGAACTTGAGGTCGCCGGGGATCTCGCTCATGGGGTGCTCCGTGGATGCGTCTGACGCGTGGGGGATTGAAGGATACGTCGCTGGCAAGAGCGCGTGGAGGCGTAGTGTAGCGAAGCAGGGGCGTACCGGATCAAGCGTCCCCTGGCGCCCCCGCCGGATCAGATGCTGCGGTCAGATGCCTTCCTGCGGCTTGCCGTCGCGCACGAACGGAAACTTCACGACGCGCACCGGCACTTCCTTGCCGCGGATGTCGACGCGGACGTTGCCCTCCGCGCCCAGCGGGATGTCGCCTGCCGGCACGCGCGCGAACGCGATCGCCTTGCCCAGCGTCGGCGAGAACGTGCCCGACAGGATCTCGCCCTCGCCGTTCGCGGTGAGCACCTTCTGGCCGTGGCGCAGCACGCCCTTCTCGTCCATGACAAGGGCGATCATCTGCCTCGGCACGCCATTTGCTTTCTGCGCCTCGAGCACGCTGCGACCGGTGAAGTCGCGCCCTTCGTCGAGCGCAACGGTCCACGCCAATGCGGCCTCGTACGGCGATACGGTTTCGTCCATGTCCTGGCCATAGAGGTTCATGCCGGCCTCCAGGCGCAGCGTGTCGCGCGCACCCAGGCCGGCGGGCTTCACGCCCGCGGCCAGCAGTGCATTCCAGAACGCGACGGTCTGCGCCTCCGGCACGATGATCTCGAAGCCGTCCTCGCCGGTGTAGCCGGTGCGGGCAACGAAGACATCGACGCCATCGACCGTCTTCGCCTCGCCGGCCGCGAACTTGCCGAGCTTGCCGATCGCGGCGCGGTCTTCCGCGCGCAGCAGGCCCAGGACCTTGTCGCGCGCATTCGGGCCCTGCACGGCGACCATGCCGAACTCCGGGCGCTCGGTGACGGCAACGTCGAAGGCCTTTGCCTGCCGGGTGATCCACGCCAGGTCCTTGTCGCGGGTGGCGGCATTGACGACCAGGCGAAAGAACTCCTCGTCGCGGAAATACACGATCAGGTCGTCGATCACCCCGCCCTGCTCGTTGAGCATGCAGGTGTACAGCGCCTTGCCCGGCTTCTGCAGCTTGTCGACCGAGTTGGCGACCAGCCTGCGCAGGAAGTCGCGCACCTTCGCGCCGCGCAGGTCGACCACGGTCATGTGGGAGACGTCGAACATGCCGGCGTCCTGGCGCACCAGGTGGTGCTCGTCGATCTGCGAGCCGTAGTGGATCGGCATGTCCCAGCCGCCGAAGTCGACCATCTTGGCGCCGAGGGCGCGATGGGTGTCGTTGAGGATGGTCTTCTGCGTCATGGCGGCGGGAACGTGGGGAGGAAGCCCGCAATTATCCCGCGCCGCGCTGAAATATGCGCGCCGAGTGAATCAGGCGCGCCGCCGCGCGCTGACGGGCCCGGCAAGCAGTGCCGGGCCGTACGGTGTCGTGTACGGCCCGCACAGCGGTGCTACGGCCGCGGACTCAGGCGGCTTCGACCCTCAGGCTCATGCCGTCCACGGCCACGATCCGCACCGGCGTGCCCGCGGCGAGATCGGAACCCTTGACCTCCCAGAACGCATCGGCGATCTGCACGCGCCCACGCCCATTGACGATCGCCCGCTCCAGCGGCACCACGCGACCGACCAGCGCCTGGGCGCGGCGGTTGAGCAGGGGCTCGTCGCTGCTGCGCGCGCGCCCCCGGAACCAGCGCCGGTAGACCTGGATCGAGACGAAGCCGAGCACGACGAACAGCGCGACCTGTGCCAACACCGGGAGGTCGAACAGCAACACCACCACGAACACCGCCGCCGCCGCGAAGCCCAGCCACAGCATGAAGGCGCCCGGCGCCATCGTTTCCAGGGCGAACAGCACCAAGGCTGCCGCCGCCCACGCCACTACCTGCCAGTCCCAACGCATGGCTCAGCTCCCGCGACCCGGCATCGGCGGCGGCGACTTGCCCAACGCGTCCTTCGCCAGTTCGGCGATGCCGGCGAGCGAGCCGATCACACCTGCCGACTCCATCGGCATCAGCACGAACTTCTGGTTGGGCGCCTCGGCCAGCGCCTTGAATGCCTCGATGTACTTCTGCGCGACGAAGTAATTGATCGCCTGCACGTTGCCGCCGGCGATTGCATCGGACACGAGCTGCGTCGCCTTGGCTTCGGCCTCGGCCAGGCGCTCGCGCGCCTCGGCGGCGCGGAACGCGGCTTCGCGGTTGCCCTCGGCTTCCAGGATCACGGACTGCTTCTCGCCCTCGGCCTTGAGGATCGCGGCCTGGCGGAAGCCCTCGGCTTCGAGGATGTTGGCGCGCTTCTCGCGCTCGGCCTTCATCTGCCGTGCCATCGAATCGACCAGGTCGCGCGGCGGCTGGATGTCCTTGAGCTCGATGCGGTTGACCTTGATGCCCCACGGATGCGTCGCCTGGTCCACCGCGACCAGCACCTTGGCGTTGATCTCGTCGCGCTTGGACAGGGATTCGTCCAGGTCCAGCGAGCCGATCGCGGTACGGATGTTGGTCATCACCAGGTTGAGGATGGCGATCTCCAGGGTCGCGACCTCGTAGGCCGCCTTGGCCGCGTCCAGCGCCGAGAAGAACACGATGCCGTCGACCTTCACCACCGCGTTGTCCTTGGTGATGACGTCCTGGCTGGGGACCTCCAGTACCTGCTCCATCATGTTGATCTTGCGGCCAACGCCCTGGTAGATCGGCATCAGGAAGTGCAGTCCGGGCGTCAGCGTGTGCGTGTACTTGCCGAACGTTTCCACCGTCCATTCGTAACCCTGCGGCACCATGCGGACGGCTTTGAACAGCACGATCACAAATGCGAACAGCAGTACCGCGGCCAACAGCGAACCCAGCGTCATCTCGAACCCCTCCCTGTAGTTGGGGCGAGTATAGGCGTTGAGTGACTCGGGGCCGGAACACCCGGGCAGTAATCAAAGCCGATGGTTTGCCATGGCTACCCGCCGGCGCGGCCCGGATTCGTCGCGCGTCGGGTAGTGATCGCGGGCCGGCCACCCGCCGGCGCGGCCCGGTTTGTGGCGCGTCAGAAAATCGATCGCGGGCCGGGCGTGCGACGGTTTGCCCCCAGGGCGCATCCTTAGTCACTGGATGCCCGCCAACTCCTCCTTCGCCATCGACGTTCCCGACGCCCTGCTCGCCCGTGCGCGCGCCGGCGAGCGCCCCGCATTCGAGCAGTTGTACCGCTGGTTCGAGCGGCCGGTCTTCACACTGGCGCTGCGCATCTGCGGCGACCGCGAGGAGGCGGCGGAGGTGCTGCAGGACACGATGTTGAAGGTGCTCAACCGGGTCGCGGATTTCCGCGGCTGCGGCAGCGGCGCCGATGGCAGTCCGTTCTGGGCGTGGCTGCGGCAGATCGCGGTGAACGAAGCGCTGATGCGGTTGCGCAGCCGGCGCGCCCATGGTGGCGAAGTGGCGATCGACGACGACTACTCTCTGGAAGACCACGCGCCGCCCCCGCCTGCCGCTGCCGACGCCGCGCAACTGCAGCGCGCGCTGGCGCAGCTGCCCGCCGTCACCCGCAGCGTGCTGTGGCTGTATCACGCCGAAGGCTATACCCACGAGGAGATCGCCACGCTGATGCAGCGCACCGCGAGCTTCTCCAAATCGCAGCTCGCGCGCGGCAGTCGCCGCCTGCGCCTGCTGCTGGAAGGCCCCGCCAGGGAGCCGTCATCCGCCGCGCGAAACGACATCCTCGCCGTGGCCGCGACACTCGAGGTGCGTCATGCCTGACAACTCCCATTCCGGCGCAGACAACGGCGCCCTGGCCGCGGCGCCACAGGACTGGAGCGCGGCGTTCGCCGCCCTGCCGATGGAAACACCGCCGGGCGATGGCTGGACACAGATCACCCGCAGGCTCGATGCCCCGTCTTCCCGGCATCGCAGCGCGCGCCGCGAGCGCCGCACGACCTGGCTCATCGGCATGGCGAGCGCGGCCGTGCTGGTACTGGCCGCATGGTCGCCGCTGTCGCGCTGGCTGCAGTCGGCAGGCGACGACACACCGGCAACGGCCGTGGTCGCGACAACGCAGGGATTGCGTGGACCGGCCGCTCCCGTTCGCGCCGAACCCGCGGAAACGCGCGTTGCCGTCGCGACGAGCGAGACAAAGGCGGCACCGGATGCGCTCACCCAGTCGACGCGCGTAACGACAGTGCCGTCCCACCGCCCGCACGCACGCAGCGCACGCGCCACCCCGAAGCAGCCGCACGCCGCTTCCGACGCCGCGACCTCGCGCCTGGCCACCGCCGCGACCCAACAGCCCGCTCCGGGCCCGGACCGCGGCGTTGCCACGACGACGACAATGGCCAGCGATGCCGACCCGCTGCAGAAGCTGAAGACGCAGTCCGCGCAACTCGAAGCCCTCGTCGCCCTCGCGCGCGACGACCGCGTCGGCAATGCCGGCCTTGAACTGCTCAGTGGCGAGCTCGACGCCGGCATCGCCACGATCGATGCCTCGCTGTCGCAGTCCGACCTGACCACCACCCGCCAACAGGATCTGTGGCGACAACGCGTGGACCTGTTGCAACAGCTCGCCGGGGTCGAAGCCACCTCGCGCTGGCTCGCCGCGCACGGCACGTCCAACGACACCGCGCTGGTCAGCGTCGACTGACCCGCCCCCCTCCACACCCATCATCCCATCGAACAAGCGGAGAGTTCCCATGAAACGCCTGCCTGCCATCACTACCCCGCTCGCCTGCGCGCTCGCGCTCGCGCTGGCCTTCGGCGCGCTCGCGCAGGCGGCGCCCGACGCGGCCAAGCAGAAAGAGCTGGCCGCCGCACGCGAAGACCTGCATCGTGCCGCGCGCCGCGTCGCCGAGCTCTCCGGCGACACGGGCGGCATGGCCATGGATGGCACGCGCCAGATGGTCATCGAGCGCCGCCTGCTGCAGCGCCCGGTGCTGGGCGTGATCCTCGAAGGCGACAGCGGTGCCGGCGTCCGCATCGCCGCGGTTACACCGGAAAGCGGTGCCGCCAAGGCCGGCCTGCGCAGCGGTGATCGCATCACCACGATCGACGGCAAGGCCCTGTCCGGTGCCGATGGCGATGCCCGCCTGGCTGCCGCCCGCGCGCAGTTGCGCGCACTGGATGACAAGACACCGGTAGCGCTCGGCTACGTGCGCGACGGCCGCACGGCCAGCGTCAAAGTCACGCCGAGCGCCGGCGACCAGCTGATCATGCTGCATGACGGCGATGGCCCCTTCGAATTCGGCGGCGAACCGGGCATGCACATCGGCCCCGGCGGCGCGGGCCGCATGCACCTCGCACCCGGCGGCGTCGCGCCGCAGATCCGGCGCGAGATCATCCGCGAGGACCTCTGCGACGACGATGCCGATTGCCGACGCCCGATGCTGGCCGAGGCGTTCCGCTGGAACGGCCTCAACCTCGCCTCCATCGACAAGGATCTCGGCCACTATTTCGGCACCGATCGCGGTGTGCTCGTGATCAGCGTTCCCGAAGACATGGGCGGGCTGAAGCCCGGCGACGTCCTGCAGAAGGTGGACGGCAAGGCCGTGGATACGCCGCGCGCGGCAATGGCGGCGGCGCATGCGCATTCGCCGGGCACCGCGGTCGCGGTCGAATACCTGCGCGATCGCAAACGCATGACAACCAAGCTGACGCTGCCCGAACGCCGCGCGCTGCGCCTGCTGGCACCGCCCGCACCGCCCGCACCGCCAGCGCCGCCCACCCCGCCCGCGGCACCGCATGCGAAGGCAGTGCCGGCTCCGATGGCTGCGCCACCCGCACCACCCGCACCACCCGCACCGCCGGCGCCACCCGCCGAGCCGGACGCACCGGCGCCGCCATCACCCCCGCCGCCGGCACCGCTGACGTTGCTGTAGTCCATACATGGAAAAGCCCCGTACCGGTCAACGGTGCGGGGCTTTGCTTTTCATCGCGGCGTTGCGAACCGCGTCGCGCCTCGCGCTGGTTCAAGGGCGTTCACGCCGCGGCGGCTTCCACCCTCGCCCATTCGTCCTCGCCTAGCTGCCGCTCGAGTTCCAGGGCCTGCAGGTTCTGCAGGAGTTGCTCGACGCGGCTGGCACCGAGGATCACGCTCGACACATGCGGGTTGCGCAGGCACCAGGCGATCGCCAGCGTGGCCGGCGCATGGCCCAGCTCCTTCGCCGCCGCGGCGAAACGTGCGGAGCGCTCGATGCGGTGCGCGTCACCGTCACCGACGACGATGCGCTGCAACCAGCCCATGCCTTCACGTCCCAGGCGGGCGTCTTCGCTCATGCCGCCGGCGTATTTGCCGGTCAACAGGCCGGAGGCCAGTGGCGAGAACGTCGTGGTGCCCAGGCCCAGTTCCGCATACAGCGGTGCATATTCCAGTTCGACGCGTTCGCGATGCAGCAGGTTGTACTGCGGCTGTTCCATCGTCGGTGCGTGCAGGTGCGATGCGCGGGCAATCCGGTGCGCCTCCCGGATCAGCGCTGCCGGCCATTCCGACGTTCCCCAGTACAGCACCTTGCCCTGGCGGATCAGCGCATCCATCGCCCACACGGTTTCCTCGACCGGCGTGTCCGGATCCGGCCGATGGCAGTAGTACAGGTCGAGGTAGTCCACGCGCAGGCGCCGGAGCGCGGCATGGCAGGCGTCGGTGACGTGCTTGCGGGAGAGTCCTTTCTGGGTCGGATTGGGGTCGACCGCCGAACCGAACAGCACCTTGCTCGACACGCAGTAGCCGTCGCGCGGCAGGCGCAGGTCGGCGATCACGTCGCCCATGACCGTCTCGGCATTGCCGTTCGCATAGCCCTCGGCGTTGTCGAAGAAGTTGATGCCGTGATCCCAGGCCGCGGCCACCAGGTCGCGCGATACGCCGCGTCCCACCTGTGCGCCGAAGGTCAGCCAGGCGCCGAACGACAGGGCCGATAGTTGCAGGCCGGACGAGCCCAGGCGGCGGTAATGCATCATGAACTCCGTGAAATCGGCCAAGATGGCGTGCATGCTACGCCCGCCCCGACCCGCGTGGAGACCTACGTGCACCTTGCCCGCCAGATCCGCGACACGCTGCGTCTGCTCTTTGCGCAACCCGACGAGGTGATGCTCGAAGTCGGGTCCGGTGGCGAGCTCATCGTCGCCCGCCTGCGTTCCGTGGTCGCACTGCTGTTGTTGCTGCTACCGCTGATCAACGCAGCAGGTGGCGGCAGCGTGCGCGAAACGATGATCGGGCTGGGCGGCGCGGTCCTGGTCAACGTCTTCGCCCTGGTATGGCTCGCGCTTGCACGCCGGCAACGGCGGCACCGCTGGTTGCCGTTCGCCAGTTCCGCGTTCGACGTGACGGCCGCCAGCGCGGTGCTGGTGGTACTGGCGCTCAACCACCTGCCGTCGGGCCTCAACAGCATGGTGGTGTGGTGCGGCTACCTGCTCGCCATCGTGCTGACCGCCCTGCGCGGCGACGCCCGCGTGACGCTGTTCGCCGGCGTGCTGGCACTGGTCGAATACATCGTGCTGGCGACCATCGCGATTTCCTCGGCCAGCTCCCCGGAACAACTGATCTCGGCCGATTACGGCGCGGTGACCCTTGGCACCCAGGGCCAGCGGGTGGTGCTGCTGGCGATCACCACGCTGATCACCGTGATGGTGACGTTCCGCATGCAACGCGTCGTGGAAATGTCGGGTACCGACGGCCTGACCGGCCTGCCCAACCGGGTGTGGCTGCTGCATCGCTTCCCGCGCGTGATCGATGCCGTGCAACGCGACGGCAGCAGCCTGTCGCTGGCGCTGATCGACCTCGACAACTTCAAGCGGGTCAACGATGAAGTCGGGCACCGCGCGGGTGATCGCGCCCTCAAGCACGTGGTGTCGATCCTGCGCGAGGCGGCCGAACCCGGGGAGAACCTGGTGCGCATCGGCGGCCAGGAATTCGTGCTGCTGATGCGCAAGCCGATTGGCAGCGCGTGGGAGCGCGTCGACTTCCTGCGCCGGCAACTGCTGCAGCGGCCCTTCGAACCCGAGCGCGGCGGCGAACCCTTCCGCCTCAGCCTCAGTGCCGGCCTGGCCTCCTGTCCACAGGAAGGTACGGACCTCTCGCGCCTGCTGCGCCGCGCCGACCAGCGCCTGCAGGAAGCCAAGCGCGAAGGCAGGAACCGGGTCGTGGCGCGCGACGGCTGAAGGATCCGCGCCGGCGCGACCGCTTCGAGCCCGGATCCAGCGGCCCGACGCCGGCAACGGCAAGGCTTGGTTGCCCGTACCAGCGGCCGCCGCTACCCTGCCGCATTCACGCCGTCACTGGCACAGGGGAAATCAGTGGAAGCACTTGCGCGCGTCGCCTTCGGCCTGTTTGGCCTGGCCGTATTGATCAGCATTGCCTGGCTGTTTTCCGCCAACAAGAAATCGGTCGACTGGAAGCTGGTCGGGACGGGCGTCACCCTGCAGATCGCCTTCGCTGCGCTCGTGCTGCTGGTCCCCGGCGGCAAGGATGTGTTCGATGCGCTCGGCCGCGGCTTCGTCAAGCTGCTCGAGTTCACCGGCGTCGGCACGAACCTGATCTTCGGCGAGTTGTCCCACCCGGCCAAGTTCGGTTTCATTTTCGCCTTCCAGGTGCTGCCGACGATCATCTTCTTCGCCGCGCTGATGGGCATGCTCTACCACCTCGGCGTGATGCAGTGGATCGTGCGCGGCATGGCCTGGGCGATCACCAAGGTGATGCGTGTGTCCGGCGCGGAAACCACCAGCGTCTGCGCCAGCGTATTCATCGGCCAGACCGAGGCACCGTTGACGATCCGGCCCTACCTCGGCCGCATGACCCAGTCCGAACTGCTGACGATCATGGTCGGCGGCATGGCCCACATCGCCGGCGGCGTGCTCGCGGCGTACGTGGGCATGCTCGGCGGCAGCGATCCGGTGCAGCAGGCGTTCTACGCCAAGCACCTGCTCACCGCGTCGATCATGGCCGCGCCGGCGACGCTGGTGATCTCCAAGATCCTGATGCCGGAAGTGGGCGAACCGCTCACCCGCGGCAAGGTGAAGATGGAAGTCGAGAAGAGCACGGCGAACGTCATCGACGCCGCCGCCGCGGGCGCGGGCGATGGCCTGCGCCTGGCCCTGAACGTGGGCGCGATGCTGCTCGCCTTCACCGCACTCATCGCGATGCTCAATGCCCCGCTGACCTGGCTGGGCGAAGTCAGCGGCATCGCGTCGATGCTGGGCAGGCCGACCGACATGGGCACCCTGCTGGGTTACGTGCTGGCGCCGGTCGCCTGGGTGATCGGCGTGCCGTGGCAGGACGCGACGACGGTCGGCGGCCTGATCGGGCAGAAGATCGTGCTCAACGAATTCATCGCCTATCTGCAGCTGTCCGACATCATCAACGGCAAGACGCCGGGCGTGGCACTGACCGAACATGGCAAGCTGATCGCGACCTACGCGCTGTGCGGCTTCGCCAACTTCAGCTCGATCGCAATCCAGATCGGCGGCATCGGCGGCCTCGCCCCGGAACGCCGCCACGACCTCGCGCGCCTTGGCCTGAAGGCCGTGCTGGGCGGCTCCATCGCCACATTCATGACGGCGACCATCGCGGGCGTGCTGACCAGCTTCGGCAGCTGATCCGGCCAAGCAGGGACCACAACGGGCCGCCTCGCGGCCCGTTTTGTTTTGCACGCGCCGATGGCCAGAACGGGCGCCCGCGGCGTGCCCGCTACAATGCGCGCATGCGGATCGGCGCCTTCGACATCACGCCCAAGGTGATCCTCGCCCCCATGGCGGGCGTCACCGACAAGCCGTTCCGGGTGCTGTGCAAGCGCCTGGACGCGGGCCTGTGCGTGTCGGAGATGACCACGTCCGATCCACGCTTCTGGAACACCGCCAAGTCG
Organism: Lysobacter sp. P5_B9; assembly: GCF_054049835.1. Taxonomy (NCBI): domain Bacteria; kingdom Pseudomonadati; phylum Pseudomonadota; class Gammaproteobacteria; order Lysobacterales; family Lysobacteraceae; genus Lysobacter; species Lysobacter sp. P5_B9. The sequence goes on along the minus strand of NZ_JBFULP010000002.1, from coordinate 440,911 downwards.
CGCCACCGCATGGACCACGAGGGCGAACCTGCCCCGGTCAGCGTGCAGATCGCCGGCACCGTGCCCGAGGTGATGGCCGAAGCCGCGCGCTATAACGTCGACCATGGCGCCCAACTCATCGACATCAACATGGGCTGCCCGGCAAAGAAAGTGTGCAACGCCTGGGCCGGCTCCGCGCTGATGCGCGACGAAGCGCTGGTCGCGCGCATCCTCGAAGCGGTGGTGTCCGCCGTCCAGGTCCCGGTGACGTTGAAGATCCGCACCGGATGGGCCGCAGGCCAGCGCAACGCCCTGGCCATCGCGCGCATTGCCCAGGCCGCGGGCATCGCCGCGCTGGCCGTGCACGGCCGCACGCGCGACCAGCAGTACAGCGGTTTCGCCGAATACGACACGATCGCGGAAATCAAGTCGCAACTGTCGATCCCCGTCGTCGCCAACGGCGACATCGATTCGCCGCAGAAGGCGGCGTTGGTGCTGCGCCATACCGGCGCCGACGCGGTGATGGTCGGACGCGCGGCGCAGGGCCGGCCTTGGATCTTCCGCGAAATCGCGCACCACCTGGCCACGGGTGAATTCCTCGCCGCGCCTTCGCTGGAGGAAGTGCGCGACATCCTGCTCTCGCACCTGCACCACCTGCATGCGTTCTATGGTGAACAGGCCGGAGTGCGCATCGCACGCAAGCACCTGGGCTGGTATGCGAAGGATCGTCCTGAAAACGCCGCGTTTCGTGCGGTGGTCAATCGAGCTGAATCGGCGGAAGCGCAGCTGCTGCTCACGCGCGATTACTTCGACGCGCTGATCGCGGGCGTGTTGCCGCAACTTCCGGCCGCTGCCTAGAGCGAGAGCTCTACGGCATTTTCCATGCCATGCGATTGCACGCATGACCAAAGTCATGCGCGAAAGTCGCAACTGAAACGAGTTGCGGGCAATGCAGTGCGTCTGCGCGCAACAATCCGACCATTCGTTGATCGTTCTTGCTCGATCGACATACCAGCGTTGTCGGGCCGACCAGAACCCTTGTTCCTGCAGCCAGAAGTAATACCGTCGTTCGGGCGATGTAATCGCGTCGTGGATTTGCCGAAATACCACTTGCCGGGATCGGCTTTGCGGCAAACCGTCCCACAGGATCCCGGATGATGAAAACACTGGAGGCAATCATGAACATCAGGCTCGCAAGTCTGTCAGTTGCACTGATGGTCGTTGCCGCGCCGGCATTCGCCGGTGGTGATGATCCGTGCAAGCAACTCGCCCAGGAAACCGGTCTGACCCAACGCAAGGTCGAGATGATCCTCGGCAACCGCACCTCGTACGCCGAATATCCCTACACCTATGCACGCAGCGTCGATAAGCTGCGCGAGGCCATCGGTGAAGGACGCTACGAGCAACTCATGAACGAAGGAAACCTGATTTCCGCTTCGACCGACGTCAAGGCTCGCGCCATGCTCGCGGCACTCGAAGAGAACAGGAACAGCTTCACCCCGTAATGGGCGTTACTCCGTAAAGGTCGGTCCCCTAAGGGTCGGTCCCCGAGGGGACCGGGTTACGGTCCGGCAGCCCGGCTAGCCTCCACGCGATGCCGGAATGGGTTGCGATGTTGGCGGCGACTTCGCCGGTGGCGATATCCAAATTCGCTGCCACATCGCACCCAGCCGTTGACGGGCCTCCCAGGGCCATTGCAGTTGTTGCGGCGCGATCTCGCGCCAGCCTCCGCGGTTGCGCTCGGCAACCGCGAAGCGGAACGTGTAATCGGGTTCCGCCCCCATGCGCAGGTCGGACAGGACGAGCAGTCCTCCGCGCTGCTGCGCTTTCATGAACCCGTGGTTGAACCAGTGCAGGCGCTGCACTGCCCTGTAGCCGTGCACGGCATCCAGCGCCTCCACGTCGCTGGCGAACGCACGGAACTGCATCGGCCCGCGGTCGGCCACCAATGAGCGCTCGCCTTCGACGAACCCGCCCGGCGTCATCGCCACCACGCGCCACAGCAGGATATTGAACGGCATCGGCACGGAAAAACGCGGCGCATCGCCCAGGCCGTTCGCTGCCAGTGCGTTGCCGGCATCCCGCTCCACCTTCCATTTCGCCACCTGCGACAGGCCGAGATAAGCCGCGGCCATCACCAGGCCTGCGGCGAGGACATGCCGGGCAAGCGGCCGTGCGCGCGCGAACCAGGCGACCAGGCACGGCACGATCAGCAGGAGACTGAACACGGGGTCGATGATGAAGAGGCTGGACCACATCGCCGGCGGCACCGGCAACGGCCAAAACAATTGCGTGCCATAGACGGTGAAGGCATCCAGCAACGGATGCGCGAGCAGCGTGCATTGGAAAATCCAGAACCATTGGCGTTGCGCGCTCGCCACGCGGCCGTCGCGACGCTTGAACCAGGCCCACAGAGCACATGCGACAAGCGGCAGCAACAGCAGCGAATGGGTCATGCCGCGATGCCACACCATGCGCGTGACGGGATCATCGCTGAACAGCAACGGCAGCACGTCCGCATCGGGCAGGCTGTTGAGCAGCGCCCCGGCCAGCAGGGCGGCACGACGTTGCGACGCGGGGGCGATGGCAGCGGCGATCGCGCCGCCAACAAACAGATGGGTAACCGAGTCCATGGTTGAATGCTAACGGTGGCTGCAATCGGCGGCACGCTTTTCCGTATCGACGAAGATAGTCGATGCGCCCCGCGCCCCCTCCGCAGCGACGGGTGTCACCCGATTCAATCCCCAGTAATACGTCCTCCATTTTTTTGCAAATTCGTTTTTGTTCTGTAAGGACGACGACGCGGTACGTCGCACGGATGCGGGAATGGCACGCATCCGGAGAAGCCTTGACTCGATTCGCAACGACCCGCTGGAGCCTGATCCTGGATGCGCGCCAGGCGGAAACATCCCGCAGCGCACTCGAGGAAATCTGCCGTGCCTATCGCGCACCGGTACTCGCTTACGTGCGTCGCCACGGCTACTCGCCGGCGGACGCCGAAGACCTGACCCAGGACTTCTTCGCCCGTTTCCTCGAGCGGCGCTGGGATGCCGAACTCGACCCGATGCGGGGCCACTTCCGCGCGTTCCTGCTGCTGGCCATCAAGCGCTTCCTGATCACGGCCGATGAAGCCGCGCATGCGATCAAGCGCGGCGGCGGGCTGGTCCGCCTGGACGCTGGTGACCAGCTCGAGGCGCTGGAGGCGCCGCACGCCGAGAGCCCCGAACGGGTGTTCCAGCGCGTGTGGGCCCTGACCGTGCTCGAGCGCAGCTTCGCCCGCCTGCGCAACGAGGCCCGGCACGCCGGCAAGGAGGAACTGTTCAACCAGCTCAGCCCCTACGTGGCCGAACGCCCGGTGGCGGACGAATACCATCGCATCGCCGAAGAGCTGGGACTGCGGGCAAACACGGTCGCCGTTGCCGTCCACCGCCTGCGCGCGCGGTTGCGCGAAGTGGTGCGCGAGGAACTGGCCGAGACCTGCAGCGGGCCCGAGGAGATCGATGCCGAGCTGCACGCATTGCGCGACACACTCAACCACGTGACGGGCTGAGCCAGCGCGAGGCCAGCCCATGCCGCCGTCACCGCCACCCCACGAGCCGCCGCCATGACCGCGGGTGACCGACGTAGCGACTCGTCTCCCGGTGCCAAGCGCAGTTTCGACGCGCGGCTGGCGCGGATGGCGCAGTGGCTGATGAGTTCGCACAGCGACGGCAACATCGCTCCCCATTCCAATGGCTCGCGCAGGTCCGCAGCCGACATGCTCGAACTGGACCTGCGCGATCCGGGGCAGCGCTTCTTCGACGATTTCGAATTGCTCGAGCGGATCGGCGAGGGCGGCATGGGCGCCGTCTATCGCGCCCGCCAGCTGTCCCTGGATCGCGATGTCGCCGTGAAGCTGCTGTCCGCGGGGCCGTGGGCGTCACCGGAGTTCATCGCTGGCTTCAAGCGCGAGGCGCGGAACGCCGCGGGGCTGCACCACCCCAACATTGTCGGCGTGTACGCGATTGGCGAGCAGGAAGGCCTGCTCTACTACGCGATGGAGCTGATCCTCGGCGAAACCCTCGACGAGCGCATCGTGCGCCTCAAGGGGCTGCCCACGCGCGATGCCGCGACGCTGGTGCGCACCGTTGCCGAAGCGGTCGACTACGCCCACCGGCTGGGCGTACTGCATCTCGACCTCAAGCCTTCCAACATCCTGCTGGACAGCATCGGCATGCCGAAGATCGCCGACTTCGGCCTGGCCCGCCAGTTGGGCGAGGCGTTGAGCGTGCAGAACGAACGCGTGGCAGGCACGCCGAGTTACATGGCGCCGGAGCAGGCAGCGGCGCGGCGCGGCGTGCTGTCGCCCGCCACCGACGTCTGGGGACTGGGCACCATCCTGTACGAGTGCGTCACCGGCACGCCGCCGTTCCTGGCGGCAACCGCGGAAGAGACCCTGCGCCTGGTGCGCGAAGGCCATGTACGCAAGCTGAGCCGCTCCGCTTCAGTGCCACGCGACCTCGAGGCGATCTGCCTGAAATGCCTGACGCGCTCACCCATGCATCGTTACATCAGTGCACGCGCGCTTGCGGATGACCTGGGCCGCTTCATCGAGGGACGTCCGGTACGCGCGCGGCCGCTGCATGCCTGGCAGCGCTTCGGCCACTGGATGCAGCGCGAGCCCAGGCTGGCCTTTGCGGTCGGGGCCATGGGGGTGGCGCTGATAGCGGGTATCGCGGCGACGTCGCTGCAGTGGCAACGCGCGGAACGCAGCGCCGCATCGGCGCGCGAGGTCAGCCGCTTCATCAGCGAGGACCTGCTCGCCGCCGCCGACCCGTACCGCTCCGACGAGAGCGTCACCGCCATGCTGGCCAAGGCGGAGGCAAGACTCGACAGCGGCCTGGCCGAACAGCCGGAAACACGCGCCCAGATCGGCTTGTCGATCGGCCGCGCGTACATCGGCCAGGGCCATTGGCATCAGGCGCGACTGCGCATGGAACGCACCTACGCCGACGCCCGCCGCTCACTCGGGCCGCTGCATCCGCTCACGTTGGCTGCCGCCGAATACCTCGCGCAGTCGCTGACCTATGACGCGCAATACGCCGAAGCCGAACGCGTGTATGGCCAGACGCTCCCGGTCCTGCTGCGCCGGTTGGGTCCCACCGATCCGACGACCATGCGCGTGCGCCACAGCCACGCGATGATGCTGTATGAGACCGACCGCTTCGAGCCGGCCGTGAAGGAGCTCAGCGCGCTGCGCGCGGACGCCGTGGCGCATGCCCCGGCGATGCTGCCGGAGATCGATGCGACGCTGGGCGAGCTCTACACTGAGACCAATCGCTGGGACGAAGCTATGGCGGTGCTGCAGGGAGCGCTGGCACGATCGCGCGAGCGGCTCGGAGCGAATCATCCCGAGTACCTGTGGCAGGAGATGTCGCTCGGCGACATGCTCATGATGCGTGGAAAGTGGGATGAGGCCGATGCGATCTTCAGCAACGTCCACGAAGGACTGGCCGAGACCCTGGGCGACAGCCATCCCAGGACCCTGACCGCCATCCACTTCCTCGGCCTGACCCAGCTGGAGCGCGGACAGCCGGCCAAGGCCCTGCCCTTGCTGCGGCACGCGCTGAGGGAACGCCTGCGCGTGCAAGGTCCTGATCACAACTGGACGCACTATTCGATGAACCGCGTCGCCGAGGCGCTGGTCGAGCTCGGCCGCACGGACGAAGCCATTCCGCTGCTGCAGCAGGCGTTGCAGTCGATCGATCGCACCGGCCGCCGGCAGCGGGCCTACGTGGTTCTCATCCTCGACACGTTCGGCCGTGCCTACCTCAAGCGAGACGATCCCGCGCGTGCAGAACCCTATCTGCTGGAGGGTTGGCGCCTGGCCCGCGACACGCTGCCGCACAACAACGTCCGCCGCGGCATCATCGAACGCAGCATGGGCCAGCTGCGCGCGCGCCAGGGCCGCTACGCGGAAGCGCGCGGCCACTACGCCATCGCGGAAGCGATCTTCACTGAAGGATGGGGCGCGTCGCATCCCTGGGCCAAGGCCGTTCGCGCGCAGCTCGCGGCATTGCCTGCGAGCGCCAAACCGCATGCGGAGCGCAGGCAGCAGGCGCCACCAGCCCGGGAATAGCCCTCATGGATTGCTGCCTTCCGGACGCAAATATCGGATCCATGCATGGCCGCTGCCACATCCGCCCCCCGTTGTTGCTAGTGCCTGCGTGCCCGTGCACAGGACGCGGCCACCCATCCCGCTGGGTAGAGGAACGGACACCACCCTGATGAGCCGCTTCCAGACCACACGCTGGAGCCTGATCGACGCGGCGCGCGATCACCCCTCGCAGGCCCGCAACGCGCTCGAGCAGCTCTGCCGCGCGTACCGTCCACCCGTACTGGCCTTCGTGCGCCACAGCGGTTACGCAGCCGCCGATGCCGAGGACCTCACCCAGGCCTTCTTCCTGCGTTTCATCGAACGTGGCTGGTATGGCGACGCCGATCCGGAGCGCGGCCGGTTCCGGACCCTGCTGTTGACTGCATTGCGCCACTTCCTGATCGACCAGCGCCATGCCGAACATGCCGCCAAACGCGATATCGCGCGAACCGTGGAACTGGACGAGCTGTCGCAACCGGGCACAACGGTGGATTCACCGGAACAGGCCTTTACCCGCGAGTGGGTGGGAACCGTCATCGCCAACGCCTATGCGCGCCTGCAGGCGGAGTGGGAACGCGCAGGCAAGGGCGAACAGTTCACGCAACTGTCCGCACTGCTGGCCGAGCGCGCGGACTCGGCCGAACTGCATGCGCTGGCCGCGCGGCTGGAACTGCGCCCCAACACGCTGGCCGTACAGACGCACCGGATGCGCCAGCGGCTGCGGCAACTCGTGCGCCTGGAGCTGATGCAGACCGTGCGCAGCAGTGAGGCACTGGAGCAGGAACTCGCTGAGTTGCGGAACGCCCTGTCCGATGCACCATGAACGAGGGCGACGCCCGTCGCAATGCAACCACGCGCTGGTGGCTCAACCCGGCCCTGGCGCGACTCGCCTTTGGCGAGACGCAGGCAACGCACGCGACCCGGTCCACGTTTCCACCGGCCGCGATCCTCGAAATAGACCTGTCCGATCCGGCCCAACGCGAGTTCGGCGATTACGAACTGATCGATGTCGCCGGGCGTGGCGGCATGGGCGTGGTGTATCGCGCGCGCCAGCGCGACCTGGATCGCGAAGTCGCGCTGAAGCTGCTGTCGTCCGGTGATTGGGCGGACGAGGAGTTCGTCGAGAACTTCCGTCGCGAAGCCAAGAACGCGGCGTTCCTGCAGCATCCCAACATCGTCGTCGTGCATGAGATGGGAGAGCACGCCGGACTGATCTATTACGCGATGCAACTGGTACGGGGACGCAGCCTGTCGCAGCAACTCGACCACGACGGGCCGCTACCGCCGCGCGAGGCCGCGCGCATGTTGCGGACCGTCGCCGAAGCCGTCGACTACGCCCATCGCCTCGGCGTGCTGCACCTGGACCTCAAGCCCGGCAACATCCTGATCAACGAAGACGGCGAACCACTGGTGGCCGACTTCGGCCTCGCGCGACGACTCGAGCAGGCGCTCGTCAACGAGAGCATTGCCGGCACGCCCAGCTACATGGCGCCGGAACAGGCGCAGGTGAACGGTCCCGAGTTGTCGCCCGCCACCGACGTATGGGGACTGGGCGCCGTGCTCTACGAGATGCTGACCGGGCATGCGCCGTTCGAGGCGAAGGACACCGCCGACACATTGCGCCTGCTGCGCGACGGCGAAGTCCGCGGACCTTCGCGCTATGCGCGGATACCGGCGGAGTTGGAGGCGATCTGCCTGCACTGCCTGCAGCGGGAGCCGACCCGGCGTTATGCCAGCGCGCGCGAGCTGGCCGACGACCTGGGCCGCTTCCTCGAAGGCCGCGCGGTCAGCGTGTTGCCGCTGAATACCTTGCAGCGCGTCGGTCGCTGGATGCTGCGCGACCCGAGGCTGGCGACGGCCACGGGCGTGGCCGTACTGCTGCTCGTGGCCGGCCTTCTCGCCACCACCCAGCAGTGGCGGCGGGCCGAAGGCAACGCCGACGTGGCCCGCAAGCAACTCTGGTCGCAACGAAGCGACAAGGCCTGGAGCAGCATCGGCGACGGCGGATTGCTGGACGCATTGGCACCACTGGCGCAGAACCTGACCGAGCAGGAGGCGGCCGGCGCGCACGACGACGCCGTCATCGCGCGCGCGCGTATCGGCAGCCTGCTCGCGCAGTCGCCTGCATTGATCGGTGTGTTCGATGCGCATGCGCCGGTCTTTACGCTCGCGCTCGCCGACGACGGCAGCTGGGTGGCCGCGGGCAGCGACGACGGCGCGGTGCGCATGATCGAGGTGCCATCCGGCCGCGTTCGCTGGACGACCCAGACGCGCGATGCGACCCACTTCATGGTGCAGGCGCTGCACGTGGGGGAACTGTGGAAGGCGACCGACGGCCGGCATCTGCTGGGCGCCCGCCCGGCACCCGACATCGTCGCCTACCCGAGCGGCCTCAACCAGCTGCTGTTCGATCTGCAGACTGGCGCCCTGTGGACACCTGCGGATCCGGATTTCCGCGACGCGACCTTCAGCCCGGATGGCGGCTTCGCGCTGATACGCACCACCGCCCTGCGCACCCGACTGGTGCATGTGCCCGATGGCCGCCCCGTCAGCCCCTGGCGGTCGTTCGATGCAAGCAATCCCCTCTGGCTGCTGGCGCCGCAGGGCCGGCATGTCGCGGCCGCCCCTGGTGGCGGCCGCAAGATCGAACTGTGGGCGCCGGAAACGCTGCAGGCGCGCTTCAAGTTCGAGTTCGAAGAAGCCCGCATGGTCCGCTCGTGGATCTTTACACCCGACGCCAGGTTTCTGGTCCTGGGCCATCGCGATGGCCAGATCTCGCTGGTCGATACGCGCAGCGGGGTGCTCACACCCTTGCAGCCGCAGCGACCCGCCAGCGTGGGGTGGATGCGCATCAGCCGCGACGGCGCGTGGCTCGCGGCCTCCTACGAGGATGGGCATGCCCTGGTATGGGACCTGCAACGACGCGAACTGCTTTCCGAACCCGTGCCCTTGGGCACCGGGCTTTTCAGCATCGAGATCGACAGTGCGTCACGGACGTTGTTCAGCCGCGACGAAGCCGAGGCGGAAGTCTGGCGCATTCCGGAAACGCCGGGGCCTGCATTGCGCCTGCACCGGCGCCCGGGGCTGCCGACGACGCGATACGGCCGCTCCAATGCCTGGGCCCCGCAATCCGGCCTGCTCGCCGCCGGCACGCTGACCGGTGAGATCCGGGTGTGGCGCACGCACCAGGAACAGCCGCTGCCATGGCTGGGGCCACCGCAACCCAGCGAAACCGCCTTCGATGGCCGCCACGTCGTGGCCGCGGATGGCAATCATGTCCGGGTGATGGATGCAGTGTCGCGTCATGCTGCTGGTCCGCGCATCGACCTTCCGCAGCCAGTCGGGTTCGCCCTGCTGCTCGGCGACGGGCGAACCCTGGTTGCAAGCGCCGGACGCACCCTGCACGTGCTCGACTGGCAGCGCGGCATGGCACGCATGGCGCCGATCGTGCTGCAGAACTCTCCCGTCCGGCTGCTCGCCACGCCCGATGGCGCGGTATTGATCACCAGCGAAATCATCCGCAGCGGCCATCGCAGTCGCGCACGCATCGCGAGCTATGGCATCAAGGACGGCAAGCGCCTGGGTTCAATCGAGCTCGACGCGCCACTGCACGGCATGCGTCTGTCGTCGGACGGGCGCGACCTGCTGGCATGGCGCTTCGGCGAACTGCACGTGTTCGATGCGCGCACGCTCGTCCGGCAGCGGTCGATGCAACGATTCGGCCCTGACCAGCTGGCGACGCGGCGCGCGCTCTATGCGAGCAATGGTCCGATCGAAGTGACCGATCCGGATGCCTTCTGGGGCAAGCAGATCATGGACGTCGATGTCGATCGCGCCAGTGGTCTGGTGTGGGTATTGCTTGGTGAGTACGAGCTGAAGTGCGTGCGCTATGCCGACGGCATGATGGTGCGTGAGCAGAAGGTGCCGGTTGGACAGGCCTCGCGGGTCGAGGCCGCCACCAAGGGCGCATTCGTGCTGTCCGAAGACCAGGGCCTGTTGCGGTTCAACGCCAGCGACGGCCTGCGTTCGCTGGCGCGAAGCGGCGACGACGTGACGATAGGTGTGCTTGCCCGCAGCGGCGACGGCCGTCGCCTCGCAGTCAGCACCGGGCACGGCGCCATGCTGTTCGACGCAGCGAGCGGCCAGTGGCTGACGCCACCGCTGCAACTCATCGACGATCCGCAGGATCCGCCCTTGCAGCTGGCCCTCGACCAGCGCGGCGAAAGCCTGCTCGTGCAAAGCCTCGCGCGTCGTTTTGTCGTACGGCTGACGAGCGAGGAGCGCGCGCCCACCGACGTGGTGAGGTTGGCGTCGCTCTGGCGCCCCGTCGATGCATTGAACCCGGTGTCTCCGGCGGTGACAGGCCCTGCCGCAGGCCCTGCTGACCCGCATCAGGTCGATCCTGGCGTCGCGTCGATGGCGCCGTTTCCTGCACCCACGCGGAGTCAGACCGCCCTGCGGCCCAATGAACCGCGCTTCGTCGACCTACGCCCGCGCTGCAACTTCCACGCCGATGGCAAATTCGAGGCGTTGGACGAGCGCATCCTGTCGCGAAGCCTGCCGCGTGGCCGGCAGACGCTGCTGGGTCATGATTTCTGGATCGATTGCGGGGTCGCGGCGTCACTCGCCAGCTTGAACGAGCCCTACCCCGATCGCGTCGACGATATTGCGATCGGCATGCGGCGCTTCGCCGCGCTCGATGTCCTCCTGACGGGACGCACGACCACGCCGGGATTCGCCGCCGTGCCCTATGCACTGGTCGAATTGCACTATCGGGATGGCAGCGTGGCGAAGTTGCCCATCCATTCCCGCAGTGAGGTCTGGGCGTTCTGGCACGACGGCACCGACCTGCCGGAGCAGCCGCTCGCCTACCTGTCCCAGCTTGCGTACACGACGGGTTATGTCGCGCGGCTCTATGCCGTGCACCTGGAAAATCCGCATCCCGAACGCGAGGTCCAATCACTGGCACTCGCCGCGACCGACTATGCCTGGAGCAGTCCACTGGTGCTGGCTGTCACGTTGGAGAACGGTGCGGCCGGAGGCGCGAGCCCGCCCGGCTTGGCCACTTCGCGAACTGGCGCGCGTTGATGAAGCTGTATGCAGGCAGCCGCCCGCCCCCAACCGCCGCACGGACGCCGTCTGGCGGGTACGGCTATTTCGCTCGTCCTGCTGCCGGGTTTTGCCTGCTCGCAGGAAGCAACAAGCAATCGCCCGATCGACCTTCCCGGGATCGTCGTCACCGGCTCGCATATCGGTCGCCCCGGATTCGAAACCTCGCAACCGCTGATCGTGCTCGATCGCCAGGACTTGCAGCGCACCGGACTGACCAGCGTCGGCGAGATCCTGCAGCAGCTGCCCCAGCACGTCTCCGACCTCAACAGCGATTACAACAACGGCGGCAATGGCGAGACCCGTGTCGACCTGCGCAACCTCGGCGCCCGGCGCACGCTGGTCCTGCTCAACGGCCACCGCTATGTCATCGCGCTCGACGGCGCAGTGGACGTGGCCAGCATCCCGCTTCCGATCGTCGACCGCATCGAAGTGCTCACCGATGGCGCGTCCGCGATCTACGGCTCCGACGCCATTGCCGGCGTGGTCAACATCATCACCCGCGACGACTACGCCGGCGTGGAGGCCAGCGCCTACTACGCAAGCAACGACCATGGCGACGGTGAACGGCGCGCTGCGGACATCACCTGGGGGCGGCAAGGCGAGCGCGGCGGGATCGCGCTGAACCTGTCGTTCGCCGACCAGCAACCGATCTGGGCGGGCGACCGCGCCATTTCCGCCGTGCCGACCTTCAACCTGCCCGCCAACGACACGGACGCAGGGGCATCGCGGAACACCCCCCAGGGACGTCTGGGCTTCGGTCCCCATGGCGCTCAGTTGACCGATGGCAGCGAAGGACAGTTGACCTGGGACCCCGCGCTGGCAGCGCATCGTCCGTTCGACTTTCGCAGCGATGGCTACAACTTCGCACCCGAGAACTACCTGCGCACGCCCTACGAGCGCACCGCCCTGTTCGGTCAGGCGGATTACCAGCTCGACGGGCAACTGAGGTTGCGCTCCGAACTTCTGCTGCATCGGCGCCGGTCCAGCCAGCAACTCGCGCCGACGCCCTTGTTACAACTCGGCGCGGAGGGAGATCCCTACAACTTCAATATCGCGACCGACAGCCTCTACAACCCCTTCGGCCAGCCAATCACCTTCTTCAGCTTCCGTCCGCTCAACCGCCCCCGGCGCTTCACCCAGCTCGTCGACACCTGGTATCTCACGTTGGGGCTTGAGGGCGCGTTCGTACTCGGTGCGCGTTCCTTCAACTGGGAACTGCACGGCATCGTGGCGCGAGCCGACAATCAGCAGCACATCTCCGGCGGCTACGACCTGCAGCGCCTGGGTTTCGGCGTTGGCCCTTCCTTCCTCGATGCTTCCGGCGCGGCACGCTGCGGCACGCCGGGCGCGCCCGTGGACGACTGCGTGCCGCTGGATTTCGCGCATGGCCAGGACGGCTTCACCGACGCGATGTACGACTACATCTCCTCTGCGGAAGGCGATTCCGAAACCACGCAGCGCCTGGGCGATTTCACCTTCAACGTGAGCGGCGCGTTGCTCGACCTTCCGTCCGGCCCGCTGACGGCGGCGTTCGGGCTGGAACACCGGCGCGAGCGCGTCCGCGTTGCGCTGGATCCCCTGCTGACCGACAAGGCCTTCGACTTCGGCGGCAACATCCCCGAGCCATTGCAAGGCGAAACCCGGATCAACGAGGCGTTCGTCGAACTCGCGGTGCCATTGCTGGCGAACGGGCGCTGGGCCGACGCCCTCGACCTCAGCCTGGCGGCGCGCTACTCCGACTACTCGACGTTCGGATCCACCAGCAACGCCAAGCTAGGCCTGGGCTGGAGGCCTACCATCTCCTGGCTGCTGCGCGCGACCTGGTCGCAGGGCTACCGGGCCCCGTCCGCGAGCGAACTGTATGCGCTCACTGGGGCCTTCCAGATTACGGGACTGGATGCGCCATTCTTCGATCCCTGCGCCCAGCACCCGACCGGCATCGTGGCCGAGCGCTGCCTGGCCGCCGGCGTGCCGCTCGATGGTTTCGATCCTCAGGTGGGCCCGGCGATCCGCTTCGGCTCCAATCCCGACCTGCGGCCGGAACGGGCGCGCAACCGCACGATCGGAGTGGTCTGGAGTCCACACACGATCGAGGGCCTGGATGCATCGCTGGACTGGTGGCACATCACCCTGCGCGACGCGATCGATGCCATCCCCGACTACCTGCTGCCGATCCTGTGCTATCGCCAGGGCGCGACCGGCGCCTGCGAGCAACTCACGCGCGATCCGGCCACCGGCGTGCTGACCCTGATCGATGCGCGCCAGCACAATTACGGCACCTACGAGATCGAAGGCTACGACGTCAGCCTGGGCTACCGCCGCGACACCCGATTGGGTGAGTTTGCATTGCGCTGGGACAGCGTCTACCTGAGCCGTTACTTGAAGGAGGTGCCCAAAGGCGCCCTGCTATCGACGGTCGGCAACTACTTGCAGTGGGATCCGGGCTGGCGGGTGCGATCGCTGCTTTCGTTGGACTGGAATCGCGCGCCCATCGGCGCCACCTTGCGCCTGCGCTATTACTCGCCCTTGGACGAAAGCTGCTTCCTTCCGGCTGAGTTCGGCATGCCTTCGCTCTGCGACCGACCTGACTTCGAGAGTCCGACCTTCAACGGCGATCCCGAGCACGTCATCGACGCCCGCACCTACACCGACCTTCAGCTGCGCTGGGAGCCGTGGCCAGGCATGCAATTAGCCGTCGGCCTCGACAACGCCTTTGATCGCGATCCGCCGGTCGCGTACACATCCGCCGCCAACTCCTACGACCCCAGCTATGACGTACCGGGTCGGTTCTGGTATGTGCGCATCCAGCACACATTTCAGTGAGCCCAGGCGCCGCGCATTCAGTAATTTCGACACGGACGCGTCGTAGGAAACGTCGCAGAGGACATGCCGCTGCCGGCAAGCGCCCGATTGCGCGGCCCGGAGATCACCATGAAGCACTTCTATCCATTGCTCGCCGGACTGATTTTCCTTGGCTTTTCCGGCTACAGCCTGGCAAGCGAACGCGACCAGCTCCAACTGATCGCCCATGAAGCCGGCGTTTCGATCAACGACGTGCGCATGGTGCTGGGGGGCCGCACCACGTTTTCGCAATACCGCACCGCGTACGACCGCAAGGAAGTCCGCGTCCGTGCAGCGCTGGCGCGATTGGCGGCGGCGGATGCCCGCCAGCAGGACGCCAAGCTGGTTGCCAAAGCGAAATGAGAGTGGCAACGACGCGCTTGCGAGCGGACTGCCGGATCGCCGCAAGCACGTAGCAGGGACGCTCCACCCGAGACCGACGAGTCCCCGACTCGTCGGTCTGTTGCTGCCTGTCTGCACGCCGCACTTCTTCCGCAAGATTACGTGCCACGTTTTTCCGTCCCGCATTCCCAGGCCACGTCCGCGTCGGCGGATCGGCGGCGACTGGTTCCAGCGCCCGGCCAACTCAAGCGGCTTGCGGCAATGCCGTCGCATCTGTCGGCGCCAGCGCCCGCGGTGGCAGCAGCGAGCGGGTCTCGCCGTTGTGTCCGAGCAGGCGCAGGGTCCCGTCGGGGTCTTCGACGAGCGCGGTCAGGCTCTCCACCCAGTCGCCATCGTTCGCATACACGCAGCCGTCGCGTTCGAACAACGCGGCGCGATGGATATGACCGCAGACGATGCCGTCCACGCCGCGGCGCTTGGCGTCGTCGACACCGGCCTCCACGAAGCGCGCGATGTAGCGTTCGGCCGCGCCGCTGCGGCGCTTGAGGAATTCCGCCAGCGACCAGTAGCGCAGGCCGCAGCGCCGTCGTGCGAAGTTGAGCAGGCGGTTGCCGGTGAGGATGCGGTAATACAGCCAGTCGCCGAACCGCTCCTGCAGGCCGCCGAAGTGGGTGACCGCATCGTAGTCGTCCCCGTGCACGACCAGCAGGCGGCGGCCATCGGCGGTGACGTGGATGGAGCGTCTCCGGATCGTCATCCGCGGCAGGACCAGGCCGCAGAAGCGGCGAACCGGGCGATCGTGGTTGCCCGGCACGTAGATGATCTCGGTACCGTCCCGGCGCAGCGCGTGCAGCGCCTCGATCACGCGGTTATGCGCGGCGTTCCAGTTCGCACGCCGCGATGCCATCCACCACAGATCGACGATGTCGCCCACCAGGTAGAGGCGATCGCAGCGCAGCGTGGTGAGGAAGTCGGCGAATTCCGCCGCGTGGCAATGCCTGGAGCCGAGATGGACGTCGGAGACGAAGACCGCGCGCCGACGTACAGCCAGCGGCGCGATCATCGACGTCATTCCACCACCTCGGCGACACGCGGCTGGGCCGTGAGGTAGCGGTCGCGCTTTCTTGGACGCAGGCAGCGCGTGTCGACCTCGATCAGGCCATCGACCGAATCACTGAACGCCGGATCGACGCCGAAGGCAAGGAAGCGCGCTCCACCCGGTTCACACAGCTCGGTGTACTGCTTGTAGAGCATCGGCAGCGTCGCGCCGAGCGCGTCGAGGTTGTCCCTGAGCACGCGGAACGCCGTGGCGGCGTCGAGGTCGTCGCCGAACTGCGGCGGCGCAGCGCGGTAGACGAACGGCTGCCGCGACTGCGCGCAGCGCTCGCGCGCGCCGTAGTAGCGCGCGTAGTAGGCGACGATCTGTTCGCGCGCATCGACCGGCAACGCCGCGCTGATCGACACCGGGCCGAACAGGTAGCGCACTTCGGGATGGGCCTGCAGGTAGGCACCGATGCCCTGCCACAGGTAGTCGATGCTGCGGCTGCCCCAGTATTCGGGGGCGACAAAGCTGCGCCCCAGCTCCATGCCCTGCTGCAGCCGCGGCAGGGCATCGTCGCCGTATTCGAACAGCGAAGCCGTGTAGAGGCCGGCCAACCCGCGCTCGGGCAGCACGGCGGAACCGCGCGCGAGCCGATACGCGCCGGCGATCTTCGACGCGGCGGCGTCCCACAGCACGATGTGCTCGTACCAGCTGTCATGGACATCGACATCGAGGCGGAGACCGGTGCCCTCGCCCACCGCGCGGAACGTGAGTTCGCGCAGGCGGCCGATCTCGCGCAGCAAGGGCGAACCCGCGGCGAGGTGGCCGAGGCGGATCTGCTTGCCGTCCAGGGTCTGCCCCAGCGATTGCAGCGCCTCGACGCCCGCGCGCACCAGCGCCGGATCGATGGCGTCGATCAGCGGCTCGGAGCCTACCGGCGCGGCGCGTTCATGCGGAGTGCCGATCGCATGCAGCTCGCGGCGCACCCGGCGCAGCAGTTCGGTCGGCTTGCCGCCCGCGGGCAACCGCAGCGGATGGCCGATGCGCAGCGCGATGCGCCTGGCACGACGGGCGAACATCTCGCGCGCCAGCAGTGCGGTGCCCGCCGGCCTGAACAGCACGGAGGCTCCATAGAACAACGCGGAATTGCGGGCCTCGATGCGCACGGGCAGCACCGGCGTGTCCGTCGCGCGCGCGAAGCGCAGGAAGCCGCGCCGCCAGCGTCCGTCGGTGACCCCGCGCAGGCCCAGCCGCGCGACTTCGCCGGCCGGGAACACGATCACGCAGCACTCATCGCGCAACGCCTGCTCGACCGCGCCGAGACTCTGCGCGCCCGCCCGGCCGCCGACGATGCGGATCGGCAGCAGCAGGCCCGAGAGCGGGTCGAGTGCGCTGAGCAGGTCGTTGGCGACGATCTTCACATCGCGCCGCACTTGGCTGACGGCGTCGAGCAGCGCCAGCGCATCCAGCGCGCCGGAAGGATGGTTGGCGACGATCAGCAGGCGGCCGCTCGCGGGAATCCGCCGCAGCTCGGCCGGATCGGCGAGATAACGCGCCTGCAGGAACTCCAGCGAGGAGCGCACGAAGTCGAAGTCGCGCAGGTGGCCGTGGGCGTCCAGGTGCCCGGCGATGGCATCGAACTTCGACCAGCGCCCGATGGCCCGCAGCAATGGCCGCGCCAGCGTCGCGCGGCGACCGCGGAACCAGTGTGGAAACCGCTGCTGCAGCTGCTGCTCGAACTTGCGCATCGCCCGTCGCCCCCCTTTCGTCCGGCAGCCTGCCGGGGCGATGCGACAGTCACGCGGCGGCGGTGCGACAGCCCGGTGACAGCGCCCGGGCCGCCGGCCGTTGTGCGGGAACCGCGTGGTTCGCCAGTCCCGGCCGCGGGCGCGGCATTCGAGGCCGCGGCGCTTTGAGAGGGCCGCAGGCCGGCGCACAATGCCCCCTTCATGCACCGGCCAGCTTCAGGCTGTATCATGCGCGGCCATCTTTTCATCCCCATGAAGGGATATTCACCAAGGAAGCCTCGATGTCCACCAGCTACCTCTTCACCTCCGAATCCGTTTCCGAAGGCCATCCCGACAAGATCGCGGACCAGATCTCCGACGCCGTCCTCGACGCGATCCTCGCGCAGGACAAGCGCGCGCGCGTGGCCTGCGAAACGATGGTGAAGACCGGCGCCGCTATCGTCGCCGGCGAAGTCACCACGTCGGCATGGGTCGACATCGAAGCGCTCGCGCGCAAGGTCATCAACGACATCGGCTACAACAATTCCGAAGTCGGCTTCGACGGCCACACCTGCGCGATCATCAACATGCTCGGCAAGCAGTCGCCCGACATCAACCAGGGCGTCGACCGCAAGAAGCCTGAAGAACAGGGCGCGGGCGACCAGGGCCTGATGTTCGGCTACGCCTGCAACGAAGCCCCGGAATTCATGCCGGCGCCGCTGTACTACTCGCACCGCCTGGTCGAGCAGCAGGCCAAGGTCCGCAAGAGCGGCAAGCTCAAGTGGCTGCGCCCCGACGCGAAGTCGCAGGTCACCCTGCGCTATGAAGGCAACAAGGTCCTCGGCCTCGATGCCGTCGTGCTCTCCACCCAGCACGATCCGGATATCAAGCAGAAGGACCTGATCGAGGCCGTGCGTTCGGAGATCCTCGTGCCGGTGCTGCCGAAGAAGTGGCTGGACGCGCTGTCGAAGAACAAGGTGCACATCAACCCGACCGGCAAGTTCGTCATCGGCGGCCCGGTGGGCGACTGCGGCCTGACCGGCCGCAAGATCATCGTCGACAGCTACGGCGGCATGGCCCGCCACGGCGGTGGTGCGTTCTCGGGCAAGGATCCGTCGAAGGTCGACCGTTCGGCCGCCTACGCTGCGCGTTACGTCGCCAAGAACATCGTCGCCGCGGGCCTCGCCGACAAGTGCGAAGTGCAGGTGTCGTACGCGATCGGCGTGGCCGATCCGACCTCGATCTCGATCACCACCTTCGGCACGGGCCACATCTCCGACGACAAGATCGAAAAGCTGATCCGCAAGCACTTCGACCTGCGTCCGTACGGCATCACCAGGATGCTGGACCTGGAGCACCCGATCTACCAGGCGACCGCCAGCTACGGCCACTTCGGCCGCAAGCCGAAGGAAATCAGCTACACCGACGGCGCCGGCAAGAAGCACAAGGCCACCGCGTTCTCGTGGGAGAGGACCGATCGTGCCGAGGCGCTGCGCAAGGATGCCGGCCTGAAGAAGTAAGCCGCCCTTTGCTCCCTCTCCCGCTAGCGGCGCCCGTAGGGTGTCCAAGGGTGAGAGGGTTGGGGTGAGGGAACGGGCCGCATCCGCGGCCCGTTGCTTTTTCCGGCCTCCCGGCGCAATCCCGATGCCTGTTCATCAAGTCATCGGCGACCCGACGCGGTAGAATTCCGCCCCTGCCCCGCCGAGGGGCGCTGCGACCGCAATGAAGTCACTTGCGGCCAGGCTCGGCGAGGTTCCAAACGCAACAACGGCGCCCGTTAATGCAAGTCCACCGCTTCCACAGGGGCTGCGACTTCCAAACAACGGAGCAACACATGAACGCCGTACCCAAGCCCGCTTCTACAAAGCAATTCTCCACCGAAGGCGACTACAAGGTTGCCGACATCTCGCTGGCCGATTGGGGCCGCAAGGAAATCGATATCGCCGAGCACGAGATGCCGGGCCTGATGTCGATCCGCCACAAGTACGCACCGGTCAAGCCGCTCAAGGGCGTGCGCGTGACCGGTTCGCTGCACATGACCATCCAGACCGCGGTGCTGATCGAGACGCTGCGCGACCTTGGCGCCGACGTGCGCTGGGCCTCGTGCAACATCTTCTCGACCCAGGACCACGCCGCCGCCGCGATCGCCAAGTCGGGCACGCCGGTATTCGCATGGAAGGGCGAATCGCTGGAGGAATACTGGGACTGCACGCTCGACGCGCTGACCTTCCCGGGCGACAGCACCAATAAGTTCCGGGGTCCCGAACTCGTCGTCGATGACGGCGGCGACGTGACCCTGCTGATCCACAAGGGCTTCGAACTCGAGAACGGTTCCGACTGGGTCAACACCGCGTCGTCGAACCACGAGGAACAGGTCATCAAGAACCTGCTCAAGCGCGTCCATGCCGAACGTCCCGGTTTCTTCGCCGGTGTCGTCAAGGACTGGAAGGGCGTGTCGGAAGAGACCACCACCGGCGTGCACCGCCTCTACCAGCTCGCCGAACAGGGCAAGCTGCTGGTGCCGGCGATCAACGTCAACGACTCGGTGACGAAGTCGAAGTTCGACAACCTCTACGGCTGCCGCGAATCCCTGGCCGACGGCCTCAAGCGCGCGATGGACGTCATGCTCGCGGGCAAGGTCGCCGTGGTGTGCGGTTATGGCGACGTCGGCAAGGGCTCGGCGCACTCGCTGCGCGCCTACGGTGCGCGCGTCGTGGTCACCGAGATCGATCCGATCAACGCCCTGCAGGCCGCGATGGAAGGCTTCGAGGTCAATACCGTCGAATCGACGCTGGGCCGTGGCGACATCTATGTCACCACCACCGGCAACAAGGACGTGCTGACGCTCTCGCACATGGCCCAGATGAAGGACCAGGCCATCGTCTGCAACATCGGCCACTTCGACAACGAGATCCAGGTCGATGCGCTGGCCGCCTCCGGCGCGAAGAAGCTCAACATCAAGCCGCAGGTCGACAAGTACACCTTCGCCAGCGGCAACTCGATCTTCCTGCTGGCCGAAGGCCGCCTCGTCAACCTCGGTTGCGCCACCGGCCATCCGAGCTTCGTGATGTCGAACTCGTTCTCCAACCAGACCCTCGCGCAGATGGACCTGTGGGCGAACAAGGACAACTACGAGAACAAGGTCTACATCCTGCCGAAGAAGCTGGACGAGGAAGTGGCGCGCCTGCACCTTGAGAAGATCGGCGTGAAGCTGACCAAGCTGACCGCCGAGCAGGCCGATTACCTCGGCGTGTCGGTGGATGGTCCGTACAAGCCGGATCATTACCGCTACTGATCGGCAAATTCTGATCGGCAAATTCTGATCGGCAAAACAAAAACGGGCGCTTCGGCGCCCGTTTTTATTTGCCACGTTTTGCTCGTCATCCCGGCGTAAGCCGGGATCCAGCTTTTTGGTTTGCCCCTTCGAAGAATGCGGAGCTGCCAACAACAGCAGAAGCTGGATCCCGGCTTGCGCCGGGATGACGGCAGTGGGAGCGTCCTCTACAACGCCAGCCGTTCCCGTAACTCGCGCGCCTGGCGCCGCGACACCTCCACCGTGCTGCCGTCCTTCAGCGTCAGGTCGTAGCCCTCGCCCACCGCCAGGTCGATGTTCTTGACCATGCGCAGGTTGACCAGCGTGTTGCGGTTGGCGCGGAAGAACAGGGACGGATCGAGTCGCGCCTCCAGCGCGCTCAGGCTGCGCGCCAGCATCGCCTTCTCGTCGCGGAACCAGACCCGGGCGTAGTTGCCGTCCACCACTATGCGGCTGACCTCGTGCAGCGCCACGAACCAGCAACGCTCGCCGTCACGCAGGAAGACCTGGTCGTCGAGTCCCAACAGGCCGCGCGGGTCGGTGTCGACCGGCTCCGTGGCGGCACGTCGGACGCGGGCGCGGTCGATCGCCGCGCCCAGGCGTTCGGGCACCACGGGCTTGACCAGGTAGTCGAGGGCATTGGCTTCGAACGCCTGCACCGCGTAATGGTCGTAGGCCGTGGTGAACACCACCAGCGGTGCGTGATCGAGGCCTTCGAGCACGTCGAAGCCGGTGCCCGAGGGCATCTGGATGTCGAGCAGCACCAGGTCCGGTTGCAGCGCCTCGATCGCGGCCTGTGCCGCCGGCACATCGTCCGCCTCGCCAACGCATTCGACATCCGCCAGCTCCGCCAGCAGCGTGCGCAGCTCCTGCCGCGCGAGCCGGGTGTCGTCGACAATCAGTACTTTCATCGGCTGCGCCTTCGCTGCCAGCGTCCGCAGGGGCGCGCTCATTGCGCGATCTCCAGCCGCGCCAGCACGCGTGGTCCGTTCTGCTGCAGGTGGAAGTCGCTTCCTGGTTCGCGCGCCAACCGCGCACGCAGGTACGCCAGGCCAACGCCATGGCCGCTGCCGGAGTGCCCCACGCGGCCCGGGTTGCTGACTTCAATCGCCAGCTTGCCCTGGTGGCGCCACGCCGAGACGCCCAGTTCGCCACCGCCCGGCGTGCGCGCAATGCCGTGCTTGATCGCGTTCTCGACCAGCAGCTGCAGCAGCATCGGCGGCAACTGCGCATCGAGCGCATCACGGGCGATGTCGCGATGGACTTTCAGGCGCTCTTCGTAGTGCACGCTCTCCACGGCGAGGTAGTCGTCCACGACGGCCAGCTCCTCGCCCAGCGATGCCGATTCGCGCTGGCTGTGTTCCAGTGCATGGCGCAGGATGTTCGACAGCCGCGTCACCACCTCGCGTGCCCGCCCCGGTTCCTCGTTGATCAGCGCACGCACGTTGTTCAGTGCGTTGAAGACGAAATGCGGGTTCAGCCGGGCCCGCAGCGCATCCAGTTCGAGCGCGTTGCTTTGCGACTCGGCGCGCAGCCGGGCCATCTCGCTCTGGCGGCGATGGCGCAGCAGGTGCCAGCCCGCCCACGCGGCGACCCAGAGCCACAGGATCAGCGCGACCTGGACTGCATAGACGACCGCTTCGCGCACGCCATAGGTATCGCTCGGCGGCAGGCGGTAGAACCCGAGCATGTCCGCGGTTTCGATCACCACGCGCACGGCGAACTGCACGACGAAAGCGCCGACCACGACGCTCGCGGTCAGGCGCGCCAGGAGGGCGCCAGCGCCCAGCGCAAACCAGTTCCGGCGCAGCGCCACGGTGCGCAGGATGCCGGTCGCCAGCCATAGTCCGGCGCCCAGGCTGCAGGCCAGCCACCATGCGGCTGCGGTGGGCCCGCCCATCATGGTGAAACTCATGATGATGAAGCCGGCATAGAGCACGGCCGGAATCAGGTTCAGCAGGGCAAAGCGGACATCGGCGCGCATCATCGAAACGGTTCTCCTTCCTGGATTCGGCTCGGTGCTCTGGACGCGGCGGCCAGCAAGCGCTGGCCGTCGCGAAGCGGTTGCATCACTTGCCGGCGGCAATGAACCCACGCACCTGCTGCTGCAACCACTGCGGATCGTCCCACATCAGGAAATGGTAGCCGCCTTCGCTCATCTCGATGCGCACTCCGTCGAGGTTCGCGTATTGCGCCTTGTAGATGGCGGCGGTGGATTCCTTCGTGGAGCCATAAGGCGCATAGGCGGCCCAGGCGCCGAGCACCAGGGTCGGGACGCGGACCTTGACCAGCTCGCCGCGCAGGTCGGTCACCATCATTTCGTACATCGCCTGCGCGGTGATCGTGCGGTCGCTGGCATTGCCCCACGCGGCCAGGATCTCCACGCGCTTGGGGTCGTGCACCATGCCCTGGAGGTTCGCCGACACGCCTGCCCGGTACCCCGCCTCATCCTGCGCCAGCATCTGCTTGCGCATGGCTTCGGCCATCGGCCTGACGTCGTTGGCCGTCGCAGCCGGGTTGCGGACCGCACCCAGGAAGGAAAGCGCGTCGACGATCACCACGCGGTCGAACCGCTGCGGCTGTTTGATCGCCATCTGCAGGGCGAGGAAGCCGCCCAGGCTGTGGCCCATCACTACCGGGTGCTTGAGCTTGCGAGCGTCGACGTAGGCGAGCAGGCGATCGCGCATGTCGTCCAGCCACGCGTCCTTGCTGGCATCCGCGGCCGACGGCAGGCCGGCGAAGCCCGGCAGGGTGACGATGTGGCACTGCACATGGTCCGCCTGCAGCGCCGCGCAGGTTTCGGTCCAGGTTTCGCCGGCGCTGTTGAGCCCCGGGATCATCAGCACCGGACGGCCCTTGCCGACGACTTCGATCTTCAGGTCGTGGAACGTCCGCGGCGGGGTGGCGGCGTTCGCGGCGTGCCAGACCGCGAACGACAAGGCGAAGCTGGCGGCGAAGATCCGGAAGGTGGTGCGGAAAATCGACCGGGCGATCAATTGCATGGCGGGCTCCTTGCGTTGGGTGTGGCCACAGCGTGGCCGCACGGCCGTTGCACCACGCGGGATAAATGACGAGTGGCCGCACGCCGTGGCGGGCGGCGACGCCCGGGGACGAGCGGCGGACGCCGCTTCATCCGGTTTGTTATTTCCTATCATCGCGATGAAGCGATAGACTGTCGGAAATCCCGTAAACGGCCTGCCGTATGTCCAGCCCCTCGATCAGCTTCGAGTTCTATCCACCGAAGACCGACGAACAACGCGCGCAACTGGACAAGGCCGCGGCGAAACTCAAGTCGCACAACCCCGATTACGTTTCCTGCACCTTCGGCGCGGGCGGTTCCACGCTTTCGTACACGCCGGAGACGGTGGAACGCCTGCACGCCCACCACGGCCTCGACGCCGCCCCGCACCTGTCCTGTGTGGGCGGCACGCGCGCCGAGCTGGGTGAACTGTTGCTGCGTTACAAGGCGATGGGTTGCCGCCGCATCGTCGCGCTGCGCGGCGACCTGCCCTCCGGCATGGGCCAGGCCGGTGATTTCCGCTATGCGTCGGACCTGGTCGAATTCATCCGCACCGAATACGACGGCTTCTTCCACATCGAAGTGGCGGCCTATCCGGAATGCCACCCGCAGGCCGACGACGCATTCGCCGACCTGCGCAACTTCAAGCGCAAGGTCGACGCCGGCGCGAACGGTGCGATCACCCAGTATTTCTACAACGCCGATGCGTACTTCCGCTTCGTCGACGACGTGCGCAGGCTTGGCGTCGAAGTGCCGATCGTGCCCGGCATCATGCCGATCTCCAACTTCACCCAGTTGCGGCGCTTCTCCGAAGCCTGCGGCGCGGAAATCCCGCGCTGGATCGGCAAGCGCATGCAGGCCTTCGGCGATGACGTCGACAGCGTGCGAGACTTCGCTTCCGACTTCGTCGCCGCGCTATGCCAGCGCCTGCTCGATGGCGGCGCGCCGGGATTGCATTTCTACACGCTCAATCTGTCCAAGCCGACCTCGAGCGTGCTCGCCCGCCTGGGATGACCGGCTGCACTGACATTGCTGCACTGACATTGCTGAACTACAGCCGCTCCAACAGCGGGGGTTCAGCATGAACGGGGGCGCTCACACACCACGTTGACCAAGCGAACCCGAGCATCACCGCGTGTCCCGGATTCATCGGTCGCGTCGTGAAACCTCTTCGTTCCGCGCTATTCACCGTGGTCGCAACATTGGCCGCATTCAGCGCCGCGCCACCGCACGCGGCACGCGCCGGTGAGAGTCCCATCCTCCAGCGGTGCCAGGCGCCGGATGGCAACGCGGTCTATACCGACAAACCCTGTGCGGCATTCCGGGCGCAACCGACGCGCATCTCCGAGGAGCTTGCGTTCCGCCTCGCGATGGCCGACATGGGCGAGGAGCAGGCGACCCTCGGAAGCATCTACCGCGATGCCTCCGAACCACTACACGAAGCCATCCCTGGTCGTCGCTCCGCCGCCGCGGGTTGTGCGCGATCCCCCGAGCAGTTGTCGCAGGACCTCGTGGGCGCGTTCGCGCTGCACGACGTCAACCGCGTCGCCGAAAGCTATCACTGGGCCGGCATGAGCAACCGCAGCGCGTTGCCGGTGATGAAGCAGCTCGAACGACTGTCCGCGCAGCCGCTGTCGGAAGCGCACTTCCTCTCCGCCTGGATCGGATCGGGACAGCAGACCGCGATCCCGCAGGATGCCGGCCTGATGCAGCTGGTGTTCGCCGGTGGCAGCAGGCGCATCGTCGATTTCGAAGTACGCCGTTACGCGGGCTGCTATTTCATCGCTTCCTGAACTCCGCCTGCCCCACCGCCCGCAACTGCGCGATCTGGGCCAGGCCTCACTTTTCGCCTCCGGACCCCGGCGCTAGGCTGCGGGACATGTTGCTACGCCCGCTTCAGCTTTTCGTTCTGGCCTGCATGCTCGCGGCACTGTGGCCGCAGGTGGCGCATGCCGACGTGCGGCGCTGCGTGACCGCCGACGGCCAGACCATCTTCACCGACCGCATGTGCGGCGAAGTGGATGCGGTCGAGCACCCGGCCCATGTCGATGCGCCGCCCACCGCGGCGGTGCGCCGTGTCGGCGGCTGCGCACGCACGCTGCAGGACCTGGTCTTCGAAGTGAACACCGCCATCGAAACCCGCGACGCCAACCGTCTCGCCGGCGTGTATCACTGGCCCGGCACCTCCGCGGATGAGGGCTATCGCATCTGGACGCGACTGGATGTGGTGGCGAACCGGCCGCTGGTGGACATCGTGCCGGTGATGCCGAACCGCCCCGACCTCGGCAGTGAAAACACCAGCAATGATGCCGGCACCGCCGCGCCGGCCAAACCCGTCGATGCCGAGCTGTACCCACAGACCGCCGTGGGCCGCAACCCGGTCGCCCTGCGCGTGGAGCAGACCCTGGACCACAGCGCGACGCCGGCGCGCACCGTGTTCGGGCTGACCCATTACTTCGGCTGCTGGTGGCTCCGGTTCTGAGTCCACGGTCGCCGGCTTCCGCTGAACGACCGCACCCGTGATCCAGGGCCGCGCGGGAGACCGCGCGGCCTTTTTCATGCCCCCCATTCGCGGGTTCAGTGCGCCATCGGCGGGGCGTTAAACTACGCAGTCTTTGTCCTCCACCGAGAACCCGAATGGCCATGCACTACCCCGAATGGATCTGGCACAACGGCGCGATCAAGCGCTGGGCCGAGGCCACCACGCACGTCATGGCGCACGTCGTGCATTACGGCTCGTCCGTGTTCGAGGGCATCCGCAGCTACCAGACGCCCAGCGGACCGGTCATCTTCCGCCTCACCGACCACAACAAGCGCCTGTTCGCGTCGGCCAAGATCTACGACATGGCGATTCCGTACTCGCTGGAACAGATCAACGCCGCCTGCCGCGAAGTGTTGAAGGCGAACGAGAACACCACCGATTACCTGCGTCCGGTCGCGTACCGCGGCCTGGGCGGCTTCGGCCTGTCCGCCGACACGCCGGTCGAAGTGGCCGTGGCGACGTGGAAGATGGGCCAGTACCTCGGCGCCAGCGTGGTCGACGAGGGCATCGATGCCTGCGTGTCGAGCTGGCAGCGCTTCGCCCCGAACACCATCCCGGCCGGCGCCAAGGCCGGCGGCAACTACCTGTCCGGGCAACTGGTCGCGCGCGAGGCACGCCGGCTCGGCTTCGGCGAAGGCATCGCCCTGGCTTCCACCGGCCTGCTCAGCGAAGGCGCGGGCGAAAACCTGTTCCTGGTCTTCGACGGCGTGCTGCACACCTCGCCGGTCAGCGCCGCGCTGCTCAACGGCCTGACCCGCAACACCATCATCACCCTGGCCCGCGCCAACGGCATCGAAGTGGTCGAACGCGACCTGCCGCGCGAGTACCTGTACCTGTGCGACGAACTCTTCATGTGCGGCACCGCCGCGGAGATCACCCCGATCCGCTCGGTCGATGGCCGCCAGGTCGGCACCGGCAAGCCGGGTGCGGTGACGCGCCGGATCCAGGACCTGTTCTTCGGCCTGTTCGACGGCCGGACGCCGGACAAGCATGGCTGGCTCGAGCCGCTGTAACCGCGGTACGACAGCCCGCGCGGTACGACAGAACGAAAAGAGCCGGGCAATGCCCGGCTCTTTTTCTTGAAGACTGCAAACCGATTGCGTCAGGACAGCACGCTGCCATCCTTGCCGAAGGTCAGGATCGCCACGACGCCTTTCTGGCTGCCGGGCAGCACGCGCACGTCCCAGCCGTACAGCTCGCATAGGCGGCGCACGATCGACAGGCCGATGCCGCCTCCCTGCGAATGACCCGCGTGGGTACCGCGGTAACCGCGCTCGAAGAGCTTCGCTGCATCTTCCGCGCTCAGGCCCGGGCCTGAATCGACGACTTCCACCGCCTTGGGGTGCACGCGCACCAGGACCTCGCCTTCGGTCGTGTACTTCACGGCATTGCCAATGAGATTGCCGAGGGCTACCGACACTGCGGACTCCGGCGCATCAACCACAAGGCCACGCGGGCCCTCCATCAGCAGTTGAAGCGGCTTGCCGCCGAGCTGCGCCCGATGCGCATCCAGCAACTGTTCGGCCACTTTGGCGACATCGGTCGCGCCGTGGCCGCGTTCGTTGCGCGAGAGCAGCAGCAACGCGCTGATCAGGTCGGTGCACTGTTGCTCGGCGCGCTGGATGCGCTGCAGGCGCGCGCGGGTGCGGTCGTCCAGCTCCGGCTTCGACAACAGCAGCTCCACCGCGCCACGGATCACGGCCAGGGGCGTGCGCAGTTCGTGGCTGACGTCGGCATTGAATTCCCGGTCGCGCTGGACGACGTGGGTGAGGCGTTCGGCATAGTCGTCGAGCGCCTCGGCGAGCTGGCCGACTTCGTCATCGGGGAAGTGCGAGGCCAGCGCCTCCGGTTCGGCGCTGCTGCCGGACTGCTTCAGGCGGGTGGCGAGCTCGGTGACCGGGCTCATCACGCGCGACGCGGCCCACAGCCCGACGACGAGCGACAGCAGGGTGAAAACCACCACCGAGATGTAGATGGCGCGATTGAACTGTTCCTCTCCGCGCATCGTCTGGGTCATGTCGTAGGCGAGGAAGAACCACGCCTGCGGCGTCTTGCGCACCGCGAGCTTGTAGCTCAGCGGATGTCCCAACTCGTCGGTTCCGGTGATGCCATGGATGCCATCGGGGAGGGCGTACCACTCGGGCCGGTTCAGGCGCACCGAATCGAACTTGTCGGGCGTGTACACGAACGCCCGCATCTGGTTGACGGCGAAGTTGGGGTTGTTGGGGTCGTGGGCGAACTGTTCGGCGAACGCACTGATGTTGCGGTTCATCACGTCTTCGACCAGCGCGTTTTCGACGCGCGACCGCGTGAGGTTGGTCGCGTACGCAAACAGCGCGGTCAGGCCGAAGCCCAGCAACACGAAGGCCAGGATGATGCGGCTGCGCAGCTGGCGCCGGTAGCGGATCTTGGGTTTGCGGACGGGGCCGGGTTCGATGGGCATGGTCAGGCAAGGGTCGGGAGCGCGGGGCGCGCGCGGCGGGCCGGTGGTGCCACCGGCGGGACTTCAGGAATCACTGCGCTTCGCGATTACGTCCCCATTGCTCCCCGTCGTGCCCACGCACGGCAGCGTCGCGGTTCAAGCGTTTTCCGGCGGTGCGATGCGATAGCCGATGCCATGGCGGGTCTGGATCAGCGGAATATCGAACGGCTTGTCGACGACCGCACGCAGGCCGTGGATATGCACGCGCAGGGAATCCGAATCCGGCAACTCCTCGCCCCACACCCGGGTTTCCAGTTCCTGCCGCGTGACCACCGCCGGCGAGGCTTCCATCAGCGCCTGCAGGATCTTCAGCGCGGTCGGGTTGAGTTGCAGGAGCTTGCCCTGGCGACGCACTTCCAGCGTATCCAGGTTGTATTCGAGATCGGCGACGTTGAGCACGCGGGTCTGCACGCCGCGACCGCGCCGCGCGAGCGCATTCAGCCGGACTTCGACTTCCTGCAGCGCGAAAGGCTTGATCAGGTAATCGTCTGCGCCGCTGTCGAAACCGGCCAGCTTGTTGTCGAGGGAATCGCGCGCGGTCAGCACCAGCACGGGCGTCTGCTTGCGCGCTTCGTTGCGCAGCTTGCGGCAGACCTCGAGGCCATCGAGGCCCGGCAGGTTGAGATCGAGCACGATCGCGTCGAATTCGTGGACCACCGCCAGGTGCAGCCCGGTGATGCCGTCCGCGGCGAAGTCCACGGTGTGCCCGCGCTCCTCGAGAAAGTCGCCAAGGTTGGCGGCGATGTCCTGGTGATCTTCGATGACGAGGATGCGCATTGGGACCATCCGTTCCTTCAGGTAAGGCTTCGACCGTGCGGCCGCTGCCGGGTTCCGGAGGCGCGTGGCGCGCGACCGAAGCGTCAAGGAGTTGAAATTAACAAATCTGTTTTAACAAATCTGTTCGCGATGGTCTTGTGACCGTGCGCGACGTGCCCCCAGCCACCCAAAAGAAAGACCCGGATGCGGGGCCGCCGCATCCGGGTCAAAAAGGGTGTTGCCCCGATTACCGTCATCCTGCGACCGACTACTGACGAGGAAGCAGCGGGATTCCGGTCTGCGCAGGCTACGCCTGCCGGGACTAAAAGTCCGTTAAAACGGGCACGTAAAATTTCGTTATTTCGCCGCGCTCGCGTCGGCGCAGGATCAGCATTTAACAATTAACTTGCTGATTTCAATAGATAACTTTCACCGGCCGTTTTTTCATGCAGCGGCCGCGTCGGGGACGCGTGGCGCGGTCCGCCCCGCTTGAACCGGCCCCCGACGTAGTCGAGCACGGCCCCGGCCACGTCCACCTCGCTGGCGGCCTCGATGCCTTCCAGGCCAGGCGATGCATTGACCTCGAGTATCAGCGGTCCACGCTTGGAACGGATGAGATCGACACCCGCCACGCCCAGGCCCAATGCGTGGGCTGCGCGAATCGCCACGTCCTGTTCGGTGGCGCTCACGCGCACGCCCCTGGCGCTGCCGCCACGATGCAGGTTGGAGCGGAAGTCGCCCTTCGGCGCCTGCCGCTTCATCGCCGCGACCACCGAATTGCCGACCACGAAGCAGCGCAGGTCGGCGCCCTTGGCCTCGGCGACGAATTCCTGCACCAGGAAGTTGGCGTACAGGCCACGCAGTGCCTCGATGACGCCGCGCGATGCCGACGGCTTCTCGGTCAGCATCACGCCCGCGCCCTGCGTGCCTTCATTGAGTTTTATGACGTGCGGCGGCGGGCCCAGCATCGCCAGCAGGTCCTGGGTGTCATCGGGGTTGTCGCCGAACACGGTGATCGGCATGCCGATGCCTTCGGCCGCGAGCAACTGGTGGCAACGCAGCTTGTCGCGCGCCTTGAGGATCGCGTCGGAGGAATTGGGCGTGTAGGTGCCCATCAGTTCGAACTGGCGCAGCACGACGGAGCCATAGCGGGTGATGGAAGCGCCCACGCGCGGGATCACCGCGTCGTAATCCGTGATCTGCCGGCCCTTGTAATGCATGGAAAAGCCGTCGCTGGCGATACGCATGTAGCAGCGCAGCGGATCGAGCACACGCACGCTGTGCCCGCGTTCACGCGCCGCCTCGACCAGGCGGCGGGTGGAGTACAGCTTGCTGTTGCGCGAAAGGATCGCGATTTTCATGGGAGCCGGGAATGGGAGGCGCGAATCGGTGAATGGATGGCGGAAACCCGCGACTGGGAAACGGGCCGGGCGATGGCCGGTGTACCGACTTCGCGCCGCCCATGGAGGAACGATCGCGCCGGGTCCACAGCGAACCAGCCCGCCATTGCCGTGCGGCCGAGCAGCATCGGAAACAGCATGCCCTGCCGATCGGTCAGGTTTATTTCGATTTCGCGTTCGACGCCGGCCAGGGCCAGCGTCGTGCGCAGGAAGATGCGCCGCGTGCGATGGCCGCCGGAGTCGATGACGTCGCGTTCGTCGAACACGGGTGCCGCTGCCTGCACCGTCGCCTCGCCGTGGCCGTCGTTGCTGAGACGGAAACCGACCCACGGGCCACCGCGTTCGCTGAACCGCCAATAGCGGTCGACATGCAGCGACGAGCTGCGCGCGCCGCTGTCGATCTTGCATCGCACGGCCGGCAAGCCCAGCCGCGGCAAGCTGGCCCACTCGCGCCAGCCGAGCATGATGCGCTCGCGAGGAATCTGTCGTGCCATGCCATACACCTGCGGAAAAAAGAAAAACGGCAGTCACTTTGACGCGACTGCCGTTACGGTTTTGTTGCCGCGGCTTGCAACGCTCCACGAGCATCGAACTGGAGCGGGTGATGGGAATCGAACCCACGCTATCGGCTTGGGAAGCCGAAGTTCTACCATTGAACTACACCCGCTGACGGACGGCAGTCTATGCCCCGGGTTACGCGCTTGGCAACGCGGCATGGCTGGCCGCCCGGGCGCAAAAGCAAAGGGCCCCGAGGGGCCCTTCGCCTGGTTCATCGATCGATGTGCGTCAGAAATCCGCGCCGACCGTAGCGAACACCGTCGCATGGTCGGCGTTGCTCTGGCCCACGGTCAGGCTGGTACCGATATTGGCTTCCAACCCGAAGACCTTGGTGCGCGCACCGAAGGTCAGCGTGCCGTAGTCCTGGTCGAACTGCACGCCGGGCACGGCGTACGGCGCGGTATCAGGCATCGACTGCACCTGTGCCTGGGCTTCCTCGTCCGCATCCTCGAACTCGCGGTCCACGGTGAGGCGCGCATACGGCTGGAATTGCTCGCTGATGGCATAGCTCGCCTGCCAGCCGACGCTGCCGATCAGCGAATCGAAATTCTGGTCCGGATAGGCGAGCGAGGTGGACTGGTCGGCGTGGTCCTCCTTGAACCCGTCGATCTTGATGCGCTGCGCCAGCAGGCTCAGCACCGGACCATGGCGCAGCGCGCCATTGCCGAAGTCCCAGCCCGCGCTGATGCCGGCGGTGAGGTTGTCGCCGTCGGCCGAGCTGCTGTGCTTGCGCACGGCCTGGCCCAGCGCGATCTTGCGATCGATGTCGAAGTCGACCTGGCTCCAGCTCAGCTGGCCATTCACCCAGGCGCCGTTGTCGGCGTACCAGCCGATGAAGCCGCCCAGGCTCATGTCGGTCTGGTCGAAGCTGCCGCCGCTGTGGCCGAAGTCCTCGGACTGGCGGCCGTAGCCGGCGAAGGCGCCGTAGACGAGGTCGCCGCTGCTCCAGTCGACGCCGAAGCTCAGCGTCGGGCCGGCGCCGTCGTAGATGTCGCCGTCGTCATAGCGCTGGAAGTCGCCGCGCAGGTCGCTCCACCACTTCATGCCGTCCGCGGCCGGCTTGCCGGTGTGCGCGGCGACGCGCTCGGCGCGCGAGCGGCCCACCATCGACGCCGAATTCGGCAGCAGCGCCATCTGGCGCGGGGCCTCGAGGATCGAGACTGCGTACTGCGCGATGATCTGGTGGGCTTCGGTGCTGGGATGCACGCCGTCGGCGAAGGCACGGCCGCTGCCGGTGCTCACGCAGGTCAGCGAGGTGCCGGCGCAGGCCGGGATGGTCGCGCTGTTGAAACCGTAGGCGCCGGGATCGGCACTGATTTCGTGCAGCAGGTGGTAGGTATCCAGCGGAATCACGCGCAGGTTCTGCTGGGCGAGGCCACCGAACAGGGTCTGGTTGTAGCCGTTCACCAGTGCGGTGATGCCGGCCGAGCCAGCCGCACCCTGCGACAGGCCGAATGGCGTCAGGCCGACGTCGGGCATGGTCGGCACGAGGACGTAGCGCGCGCCGGCGTTCTCCAAGGCACCGACCAGCCCGACCTGTGCCGCCGCCGAACCAAGGAACTGCGCGGGCGTGGTGGCGCCGTTGAGGGTGAAGAACAGATCGTTGGCGCCGCCCCAGACCGTGTACAGCGCATTCGGGTCAGCCGCACCGCCGGCGAGGTAGGCATTGACCTGGGTGGTCAGTGAGGGGGCGAAGCTTGTCGGCGGGGTGGGCGGAAAACCCGGACCCGGCACGACGGTGGCGCCGCCAGCGGCGTAATTGCTGCCGGTGCCCGGAATGCGCGTGCCGGTGTTGGTCAGCGACCATGCCGGCGCCGCGTTGGTGCCGTAGAAATTGGCAAGGTACTCGGACCACACCAGGCCAGGATTGGTGGTGAAGCGGCCGACCAGGGCGTTGGACGGATTGGGCGGCGCCAGCGGCGACGGCTGGATGAGGAAGTTCCGGTAGAAACCCGAGTCGGTCAGGCTGTCGCCGAAAAAGATCGTATTGGAAAAGGTTCCTGCAAACGCTGGAGCAGCGGCCAGCGCCAGGGCGGCGGCAAGCAATCGGCGGACGGGCTTCTTCATCGGTTCTCTCCCCAGAGTGGACTTTCTTATGGTTGGCTTCTGGCGGGGCGCAATACGCCCACGCATGGCGCACGCATCGAACCATGCCGTGACGCGCTCCACAAGGGGCACTGCGGCATGGCGCACAACACTGGCCCCGGCCCGCGAGTGCCGCGACAATGCCCGCATGGACATCGTTTTGAACGGCGAGCAACGCGCCCTCGCCAATCCCATTACCGTGCTCGAGCTGCTGCAGGCCGAAGGACTCGGTGAGCGCCGTGTCGCGGTCGAGGTAAACGGCGAGATCGTGCCGCGCAGCCGCCACGGCGAATGCGCGCTGCGCGAGGGCGACCGCATTGAGATCGTGCACGCCCTGGGCGGCGGCTGAACCGGGTCGCTGTAGCGCACCCCGGAAAAAGAAAACCCGGCTGGGGAGAGAACCAGTCGGGTCAGTGGAGACGCGCGGTGAACACCGCGGTAGTGGGAACCCGGCCATCGGGGCGGAGGGAGTCGCCCGGATCCTCGGCTTTGCGGCCCCGGCTCGCACCGGGTGTGCTCTTGTACATACCGACGGTGTAAACCGCGCGTAGCAGGGACTTCTTCGCCGGGGGGAGACGCAGGGGAACGCTCGCCGTGCCGGGCCCGATGCATCCTGCTGCATGAACCCAACGCGTCCGCGCAGTCGGAACGGCCACTCCCGCTGCCAATCCCTGCTCCAATCGACGAACGGTAGGCGGAGCGGAGCGCCCGGTGCGCTCGGTCGGCGCAGCGGCATCACCAGCGCCGCTGCTAAAGCACCGCTGCTAAAATCCCGGGATGACGCTTCCCGCCCTGTTCACTCCGCCCGCGGACCCACTGGTCATCGCCGGCAAGGCTTACTCCTCCCGGCTACTCACCGGCACGGGCAAGTTCAAGGACCTCGACGAGACCCGCCGCGCCAGCGATGCCGCCGGCGCGCAGATCATCACCGTGGCCATCCGCCGGACCAACATCGGCCAGAACCCCGGCGAGCCCAACCTGCTCGACGTGCTGCCGCCGGACCGCTTCACCATCCTGCCCAACACCGCCGGCTGCTACACCGCCGACGACGCGGTGCGTACCTGCCGCCTCGCCCGCGAACTGCTCGATGGCCACACCCTGGTGAAGCTCGAGGTGCTGGGCGACCAGAAGACGCTGTATCCCGACGTGGTGCAGACGCTGGCCGCCGCCGAAACGCTGGTGAAGGACGGCTTCGACGTCATGGTCTACACCAGCGACGATCCGATCCTGTGCCGGCGCCTGGAGGAGATCGGCTGCGTCGCGGTGATGCCGCTGGCCGCACCGATCGGTTCGGGCCTGGGCGTGCAGAACCGCTACAACCTCATCGAGATCATCGAAAACGCGAAGGTGCCGATCATCGTCGACGCCGGCGTGGGTACGGCGTCGGACGCGTCGATCGCGATGGAACTCGGCTGCGACGGCGTGCTGATGAACACTGCCATCGCCGGCGCCAGGGATCCGGTGCTGATGGCGCATGCGATGCGGCTCGCCGTCGAAGCCGGACGCGCGGCGTTCAAGGCCGGGCGTATCCCGCGCAAGCGCTACGCGAGCGCATCGTCGCCGGTGGACGGGCTGATCGACTGATGTCTGAGCAGGACGCCCGCAAGGCCCCGCCCAAGCCCTTCACCATCGAGGAAGGCCATCGCAAGGTCCGCAGCTTCGTGCTGCGGCAGGGACGCTTCACGCCGGCGCAGCAACGCGCGTTCGACGAATTGTGGCCGCGTTTCGGCCTGGACTATGCGGGCATGCCACGCGATTTCGACACGGCGTTCGGCCGCAGCGCGAAACGCGTGGTCGAGATCGGCTTCGGCAATGGCGAGGCCCTGCGCTACGCCGCCCGGCACGACCCGGACCGCAACTACATCGGCATCGAAGTGCATGCGCCCGGCGTGGGCCGCCTGCTCAACGCGCTCGCGGAGGACGGCAGCGACCACGTCCGCCTGTACCACCACGACGCGGTCGAAGTGCTGACCCATGAGATCGCCGATGCCTCGCTCGATGAGGTCCGCATCTACTTCCCGGATCCATGGCACAAGAAGCGCCACAACAAGCGGCGCCTGGTGCAGCCCGATTTCGCGAAGCTGATCGTCAGCAAAATCGCCCCCGGGGGCCGCTTGCACCTCGCCACCGATTGGCACGACTATGCCGAGCAGATGTGGGACGTGCTCGATGCAACACCGGGCATCGTCAATCGCGCTGGGGAGCGCGGCTGCGTGCCGCGACCGGAGTGGCGGCCGCAGACGCATTTCGAAACCCGCGGCCAGAAGCTCGGCCACGGGGTGTGGGACCTGCTGTACGACAAGCCCCTGCTGTACGACAAGCCGTAGACCGGCGGCGCCTGGCCACTGCTTTCCCCAAACGGACGCAGCACGGCACCGGCGGCCTTCGACTACCAAGCAATGCGGCGGATCGAAACTCCGCTCACGAACGAGAAGTCTCAAGCGACCAGCCCTGACGAATGGACACCGCCCTCCCGCTCACCACCGACATGAAGCTCGTACTCGGGCTGGTGGGGTTCACGATGGTGATGTTCCTGTTCGAACGGATCCGCGCGGACGTGGTCGCGCTGGTCGTGCTGGTGCTGCTCGGCCTGTCCGGCCTGGTCGAACCCGAACTGCTGTTCAACGGCTTCTCTGGTAATGCCGTCATCAGCATCGTCGCGACGATGATCCTCGGTGCCGGCCTGGATCGGACCGGCGCGTTGAACCGCCTGGCCGCCTGGCTGCTGCGGCGTGCCAACGGCATCGAGCAGCGCCTGCTGCTGTTCACGACGGCCGTCGCCGGCCTGAATTCGTCCTTCATGCAGAACCCGTCGGTGATGGCGCTGTACATGCCCGTCGCCTCACGCCTGTCCTCGCGCACGGGCGTGTCGCTGCCGCGCCTGCTGCTGCCGATCGCCGCGGCCATCGTCATGGGCGGCGCGCTGACGATGGTCGGCAACTCGCCGCTGATGCTGCTCAACGACCTGCTGGTCGCCGCCAATGCCAACCTGCCTTCGGGCGCGGCGACCATCGAGCCGTTGAAGATGTTCGCGCCGTTGCCGATCGGCGTGGCGTTGCTGGCGACCTCGCTGGCCTACTTCCATTTCTTCGGCGACAAGCGCCTGCGCGAAAAAGAGGAAACCGGCGGCGGCGCCACGCCTGCGCGCACGCAGAGCTACTTCGCCAAGACCTACGGCCTCGAGGGCGACGTGTACGAGCTGACGGTCAGCGCCGACAGCCCGCTGGTGGGCATGTCGGTCGGCGAAGCCGAAGCCATCCGCGGCGCACCGTTGCTGCTGGCGCTCAAGACCGGCGACGAGTCCCGCCTCGCCCCGCCCGCCGATGCACGCATCTGGGTCGGCAGCGTGCTCGGCGCGATGGGCGACAAGCAGGGCATTTCCGATTTCGCGCAGAACCATTTCCTGCGCCTCAGCGCGCGCCTGCGCAACTTCGCCGACCTGTTCAATCCCAGCCGCGCCGGTATTTCCGAAGCGGTGGTGCCACCGACATCGAAGTTCCTGGGCATGAAGGCCGGTGACCTCGGCCTGCGCAAGAACCTCGGCCTCAGCCTGCTGGCGGTGAACCGCGACAAGCAGGTCCTGCGCGACGACCTGCGCAGCATCACCCTGCGCAGCGGCGACATGCTGGTGCTGCACAGCATCTGGACCGACCTCGCCGAAGCGGCCGAGAGCAAGGACCTGGTCGTCGTCACCGACTATCCCAAGGGCGAACAACGCCCGCACAAGCTCAAGATCGCGCTGGCGATCTTCACGGTGTCGATGCTGCTGGCGCTGTCCTCGCGCCTGCCGGTGTCGATCGCGCTGATGACCGGCGTCGCCGGCATGCTGATCGCGGGCGTGCTGCACATCGACGAGGCCTACGCGGCCATCAACTGGCGCACCGTGTTCCTGATGGCCTGCCTGATCCCGCTGGGCTGGGCCATGGATTCCAGCGGCGCCGCGGCATGGGTGGCGGGACATTCGCTCGAACAGTTGCCGCGCGGCACGCCGGTATGGCTGCTCGAACTGGTCGTGGGCCTGTTGACCACCGCGTTCTCGCTGGTGATCAGCCATGTCGGGGCAACGATCGTTGTTGTGCCGCTGGCGATCAACCTCGCGCTGGCCGCGGAAGGCAATCCCACGGCGTTCGCCCTGATCGTGGCGCTGTCGGCGTCGAACAATTTCATGACGGCGTCGAATCCGGTGATCTCGATGATCATGGGACCCGCGGGCTACACCGGCAAGGAACTGTGGCGCATCGGCGCGCCGCTCTCGCTGCTGTACACCGGCGTGATCGTGGTGATGGTGGAACTGCTGTTCCGCTGATCCGCGCCGTCGCTACGGCGCCAGCCACACCTGGCCGTCGCGCACTTCCACCGGCACCACGCGCAGCGCTTCGCCACGGCAGGGACCGCCGACGCATTCGCCCTGCACCAGTTCGAAACTCGCGCCGTGTGCCGCGCACACCAGCAGGCCTTCCTTGCTTTTGAGGAACTGCCCCGGCGCCCAGTCGAGGCGACGCCCCGCATGAGGGCAGATGTTGAGCCACGCGCGCACCGCCCCGCCCTCGCGATAAAGGATCAGGGATTCGGCATCGCCTGCGATCACGGCCTCGGTTTCGGCAAAGCCGCCATCGGCAATGCCGTCAAGTGTGATCAGCGCCACGCGCGTCGAAGGGCTGGGTGTGTCCACGGTCTCATTGTTTAACGGAGTTCTCACACTCGGTCGGGACGGCCGGTCGATACTGCGCGCCCGGTCCCCCGCGACCGGATTGTGTCACCACCGGGGATGTCCGACGAATGTTTGCCCACGCCTTCCGCTTCGATCAGTTCAACGTGCGCATGCGTAATGCGTTTTCGACGCCGCGCAAACCGCGCCATCGCGTGCTGCGGACAGTCCTCGGCATCGTCGGCGTGGCGCTGCTGGCGGTGCTGGTGATGTTCGGCCTGTTCGTCGGCGCGGCCATGATCGCCACCGGCCTGCTGTTCAAGCTGTGGAAGCAGCGCGGCAAGCCCGCTCTGGCTACGCGCGACGCACGCGTGCTCGACGGCGAATTCCGCGTCGTCGATCCCGCCTCGCTGCCACGCTGACCGTGCGCGACGTCGTCGCCGCAGCGCCGCAGCCCCGCGTTCCGGTGCGCGGCACCGGCATCGACGCAGGCAGCAGCTTCCCCGTCCACCGCATCTACTGCGTCGGCCGCAACTTCGCCGACCACGCCCGCGAAATGGGCGCGACGGCGCCCGCCTCGCCCGCCGAGCGCGGCAATCCCACTTTCTTCCTCAAACCCGCCGATGCCATCGTCACCGACGGTGCGGTGAGGTATCCGCGCGGCACGCGCGAGCTGCACCACGAAGTCGAACTCGTCGCTGCGTTGGGCCAGGATGCGCCTCCCGGCGTCGTCGCTGTCGAGGATGCGCTCGCGCTGGTGTACGGCTACGCGGTCGGACTGGACCTTACCCGTCGCGACCTGCAGGCCGCGGCCAAGGCCAAGAGCCTGCCGTGGGACACCGGCAAATCCTTCGAGCATGCCGCGCCGATCAGCGCGATCGTGCCCGCTGCGGACTTCGGCGCGCTCGAAGGCCATACGCTCGCCCTGCGCATCAACGGCGAACTGCGCCAGCACGGTTCGCTCAGCGACCTGATCTGGAACGTCGCGGACATCCTCCACGAGTTGTCGAAGCTGTACGACCTGCGCGCCGGCGATCTCGTCTTCATGGGTACTCCCGCCGGGGTCGGACCGTTGCAGCCGGGCGACGTGTTCGAGGCGCGGCTGGACGACGCCCACCAGCAGGCGGCCGTGGTGCTGCAGGGCCGCATCCTCGCCTAGGCCACATCCTCCCTGGTGCGCTTGTATAGTCGGGCGCGGCACCTGGTGCCATCCATTCCGGGAGGGTCAAGATGGGTGTGATTGCGGAATTCAAGGAATTCGTCGCGCGCGGCAACGTGGTCGACCTCGCGGTCGGCGTGGTCATCGGCGCGGCGTTCGGCAAGATCGTCACCGCCATGGTCGACGGCATCGTGATGCCGGTCATCAGCATGGCCACCGGCGGCGTGAGCGTCGCCGACTGGAAGCACGTGATCACCCCGGCGCAACTCGACGCCACCGGCAAGCAGGTGGCCGCGGAAGTCGCGATCAAGTACGGCATGTTCCTGCAGACGATCATCGACTTTTTGATCGTCGCCTTCGTCATCTTCATGGTCCTGAAGGCCTACAACCGCCTGCGCAAGCCGGCCGAAGTCGCCGCGGCCGCCCCGCCGGAAGACGTCCTGCTCCTGCGCGAGATCCGCGATTCGCTCAAGCGCTGAAGGTCATCCGCAGCCACGAGCCGTGCTCGTGGCTGCCGCCAAAAAGTGTCACGCCTGCGTTGACGTGGAGCACAGCGTATCGAAGCCGTCGGCGGTTAAGCTCGCGGCTTCGTCTTTTTTCCGCCCCTTCCAATCGCACCAGGAGTCGTGATGCGCGCTGTGCCGTGGTTCCTCGCTTCCTCCCTGCTTGTTGCCGGCACGCTCCACGCCGGACCGCGCGCCACCGTCATTCCCGCCAAGGCGATTGCCGCCGCCACGCAGCTGCGCGAGCAGGCGTTGGCCAGCAACCTGGGCTACGAGATCACCGAATCGCTGACCACCGAGGTCGGTCCGCGCCTGGCCGGCAGCGAGGCCGATGCGCACGCCGTGCAGTGGGCGCAGGCGAAGTTCAAGGCACTGGGCTACGACAAGGTCTGGCTGGAAGAAGTGCATTTCCCCAAGTGGGAACGCCGCAGCGAGCACGCCGCGATCATCGGTGACCACGCGCAGCCGCTGACGCTGATCGCACTCGGCGGCAGCCCCGGCGGCACCGTGGAAGCCGAAGTGGTGCGCTTCGCCGACCTCGCCTCGCTGGAGGCCGCGCCCGCGGGTTCGCTCGCCGGCAAGATCGCCTTCATCGACCACCACATGGAACGCGCACGCGACGGCGCCGGCTATGGCATGGGCAGCAAGGTGCGCGGTCGCGGCCCGTCCGCGGCGGTCCGCGCCGGTGCCGCGGCCTACCTGATGCGTTCGGCCGGCACCGATTCGCATCGCAATCCGCACACCGGCATCACCCGCTTCGACGAAGGCCTCACCCCGATTCCCGCCGCGGCATTGGCGACGCCCGATGCCGAACAGCTCACGCGCCTGCTCGCGCTCGGCCCGGTACGCGTGCGTGTCGCGCTG
This sequence comes from Lysobacter sp. P5_B9, assembly GCF_054049835.1. Classification (NCBI taxonomy): domain Bacteria; kingdom Pseudomonadati; phylum Pseudomonadota; class Gammaproteobacteria; order Lysobacterales; family Lysobacteraceae; genus Lysobacter; species Lysobacter sp. P5_B9. The sequence goes on along the minus strand of NZ_JBFULP010000002.1, from coordinate 400,403 downwards.
GATTGCGGCTGGGATGGCGAGGCCACCTCGTACAACGTGGTCGGCGAGATCCGCGGCCGCAGCAAGCCGGGTGAGGTCGTGCTGATCGGCGGACACCTGGATTCCTGGGATCCGGGCACCGGCGCCATCGACGATGGCGCGGGCGTCGGCCTGACCATGGCAGCGGGCGCCTTGATCGGCGAGATGAAGCAGCGCCCGGCGCGCACCATCCGCGTCGTCGCCTTCGCGAACGAGGAGCAGGGCCTGTACGGCGGTAAGGCCTACGCGGCCCGGCACATCGGCGACATCGGCAAGCACCAGATCGCGGCGGAAAGCGATTTCGGCGCCGGCCGCGTCTACGCTTTCCGCAGTGGCGCGCCGGAGTACGCGCAGGGCGCGGTGAAGCAGATCGCCGAGGTGCTGGCGCCGCTGGGCATCGCGCATACGCCGGACGAAGGCGGCCCGGGCCCGGACGTCGATCCGTCCGCGGCGCAGGGCGTGGCATGGGCGTCGCTGCGCCAGGACGGCACCGACTATTTCGACTACCACCACACGCCGGACGACACGCTCGACAAGATCGATCCCAAGGCGCTGGCGCAGAACGTCGCGGCGTATGCGGTGTTCGCCTACCTCGCGGCGAACGCCGACGGTGATTTCGGCAGCGAAGCGAAGAAGGTCACGCCGCCGCAGGAATGACCCGCGGCGCCAAATGAAAAAGCCCGGGATKTCCCGGGCTTTTTTTCATCCGTTCTCCTGCTACAGGCGCGCGCGCCAGGCCGCCAGCAGCACGGCGGTAGCCGCCGCGACGTTGAGGCTTTCCACCGCGCCGGTGCCGGGAATCGACACGCGCAGGTCGCAGGCCGCGGCGAGTTCGCGATCCATGCCCTCGCCTTCGCTGCCGAGCACGAATACCAGGCGCTGCGGCAACGAGACATCGAAGACGTCGCTGCCGCCCTTCACCACCGTCGCCGCCAACACGAAGCCGGCGCTACGCAACTGCGCAAGCGCATTGTCCTGGCGGCCCAGCCGCACCATCGGCACCACTTCAGCACCGCCCTCGGCCACGCGCGCCGCGGCGCCCGACAGCGCGAGCGGCGAGTGCTTCGGCAGCAGGATCGCACCGATGCCGAAATGCGCGGCCGAACGCAGGATGGCGCCGAAGTTGTGCGGATTGCCGACGCCGTCCAGCCACAATGCACATTGCGGCCCATCGGGCAGGTCGCGCAGCCAGTTCGACAGCGAGTGCAGCTCCTCGCGCAGGACGTCGGCGACCACGCCTTCGTGGTGGGTGCTGGCGGCGAGACGATCGAGGTCCTCCTCTTCCACCACGCGATAGCCGACGCGGTTGGCGACGCACCACTTCAGCAGCGGCTGCAACGCCGGAATGCGCGCCTCGATCAGGTACAGCTTGCGGATCGCCTGCGGACGGCGGGCGAACACCGCGTGCACGGCGTTGAGGCCATACAGGCGCAGTTCGACGTCGCGGCGTGCGCGCGAGGGATGCTGGGCGCCGTCATCGGGCATCGCGTCGCCCCAGGGCTCATCGCGACGCGGGGTGCGCAAGCCCGCATGCGGCTCGTCGCGCGGGCGTGGCGGGCGCGGACGCTGGTCCTCGAACGCGCGCTGTGGACGCGGGCGCGCGGCTTCAGGTCCGCGCGGCGGACGCGGGCGGGAATCGTCGTGTTGCGACGTGCGCTCCCGCGCAGGTGGCGACGGCGCGGACTTCCAGGGGCCGGCGCCGGTTTCGGGCCTGCGCGGCGGACGTGATCGATGATCGGACATGGCGAAAGCTTACCCCTCGGGGCGGAGCGACGCGCGGTTTTGCCGGCGGCATCGACCGCCGGCCCTCGCTTCAGGCGTGCCCGCCGGGCTGCGGCGTCGCTTCTTCCAGCTTCTGCAGCTCGTGCGCCACCGCGTCCGGTGATCTGGTGTACGGCGCGAGCAGCGCATAGAACGCTGGAACCACCAGCAGCGACAGCAGCGTGGAGAACGCCACGCCGAACACGATCACCACGCCGATGCTGGCCCGGCTGGCGGCGCCGGCGCCACTGGAAAGCATCAGCGGGATCGCACCACAGATCATCGCCACCGAAGTCATCAGGATCGGCCGCAGGCGTACGGTCGCCGCTTCGACGATCGCCTCGCGCACGGATCTGCCCTCGTCGCGCAACTGGTTGGCGAACTCGACGATCAGGATGCCGTTCTTCGCCGCCAGGCCGACCAGCATGACGATGCCGATCTGGCTGTAGAGATTCAGGCTGACGCCCCAGATCGTCAGGCCGAGCAGCGCACCGAGCATCGCCAGCGGCACGGTGAGCATGATCACCAGCGGATGCAGGAAGCTTTCGAACTGCGCCGCCAGCACCAGGAACACGACCAACAACGCCATGCCGAAGGTGAAGAAGATCGCGCCGCTCGACTTCATGAACTCGCGCGACTCCCCCTTGTAGTCGACCTGCGCCTCCGGCGGCAGCTCCTCGGCGGCGATACCGCGCAGGTACTCCAGCGCCTCGCCGACGGTGTAGCCCGGAGCCAGGCCAGCGCTCAGGGTAATCGCGCGCATGCGGTTGAAGCGGCTCAGCGTGCCCGCCTCGGCGTTCTCGCTCAGCTTCACCAGGTTCGACAGCGGTATCAGCTTGCCGGTGGTGGTGGAGCGCACGTACAGACCGGTGATGTCGGTCGGGTCGCGGCGGCTCTCCAGCGGCGCCTGCATGATGACGTAGTACTCCTCGCCGTCCTTCTCATAGGTGCCCGCGCGCAGCGAGCCGAGCATGGTCTGCAGCGCGTTGCCGATCGCCTGCACCGGCACGCCCAGGTCGGCGGCACGCGCCTTGTCGATGTCGACGCGGATCTGCGGCAGGGTTTCCTTGTAATCGGAGTCGACGTTGAGCAGACGCGGGTTTTCCTCCATCCGCAGCAGCATGCGATTGCGCCACTGAGCCACGGTCTCGTAGGTCGGGCCGCGCAGGACGAACTGCACGGGACGACCGAAACCGCGCACCAGGCCCTGCCGGACCTCGGTGGTGATGCGTACTCCGGGGATCCCGGACATCGCCTTGCGCACGTCGTCCATCACGTCCTGCGTGGTCGCCTCGCGGTCGTCCCACGGCTCCAGGAACACAGTCGCGCGACCGGTATTGAACCCACTGCTCTGGCCGCCGAAGCCGCCCGGCACACGCGTGATCACGCGCGACACCGGTTTGCCGCCGCCTGTGTATTCGAGCAGCCGCTTCTCGATACCGGCCATCTGCCGGACCATGTAGTCGTAGCCTGCGCCTTCCGGTCCGGTGACAGAGACGTTGAAGTCGCCTCGATCCTCGGCCGGAGCCAGTTCCGACGGCACCAGCTTGAACAGCAGGCCGCTGGCGACGAAGGTCGTCACCATCGCCGCGGCCAGCAGCCAGCCGCGGCCGACCACTTTGCCGACGAGGGCGCGGTACCAGCGCGTCAGCGTGTCGAGGCGCCCGTTCACCCAGTTGTTGAAGCCACGCTGGTGGGTATGCGGGCGCAGCAGGATCGAGCACATCATCGGCGTCAGCGTCAGCGCGACGAAGCCCGAAATGGCGACCGCGCCGGCGACCGCGACCGCCAGCTCGCGGAACAGGCGTCCGGTATTGCCCTCCATGAAGGCGATCGGCAGGAACACCGCGATCAGCACGACCGTGGTGGCGATCACCGCGAAAGCGACCTGGCGCGTGCCGCGTGTCGCGGCGAGCAGCGGCGGTTCGCCGAGGTCGGTGCGGCGCTGGCAGTTCTCCAGCACGACGATGGCATCGTCCACCACCAGGCCGATCGACAGCACCAGCGACAGCAGGGTGAGCTGGTTGATCGAGAAGCCGCAGGCGTACAGCGCCATGAACGCGGCGGTGATGCAGACCGGCACGGTCACCGCCGGGATCAAAGCCGCGCGCGCGCTGCCCAGGAACACGAACACCACCAGCAGCACCAGCACGATCGCCTCGGCCAGGGTCTTATAGACCTCGTGCACGGCTGCTTCGGTGAACACGGTGGTGTCATAGGGCACCGACAGCTGCATGCCTTTGGGCAAGGTCTTCGACACCTGATCCACCAGCGCGCGGACCTTCTGCGCGACCTCCAGCGAATTCGCCGTGGACGTCGCGACGATGCCCAGGCCGATCTGCGGCACGCCGTTGCCATGGTAGTAGGCGCGGCGCTCTTCGGTGGCCAGCTCGACCTTCGCCACCTCGCCCAGGGTGATGACGTGACCGTCGCTGCCCTTGCCGACCACGAGGCCGGCGAAGCTCTCCTGCGTCTCGTAGCCGCGCATGACCCGCAGCGAGAACTCGCGCGTCTGCGACTCGATGCTGCCACCGGGCAACTCGATGTTCTCGCGGCGCAACGCGGTGCCGATGTCGTCGGGGGTCAGTCCGCGCGCGCTCAGTGCCTTCGCGTCCAGCCACACGCGCATCGCGTAGCGCTGGCCGCCGCCGACGTTCACCGAGGACACGCCGTCGATCGCGGAGAACTGGTCGACCAGGTTGCGTTCGGCGTAGTCGGTCAGCTCCTGCGCACTCAGCTTCGGTTCGCTGAGGTTGAGGAACATGATCGGCGCGGAGTCGCTGTCCTGCTTGGCGACCTGCGGCGGATCGACGTCTTCGGGCAGGCGGTTGCTGACGCGGCTGATCGCGTCGCGCACGTCGTTGGCGGCGCCCTCGATGTCGCGCGTCAGCGTGAACTCGATGGTGATGTCGGAGCGGCCGTTGCGGCTGGCGGCGGTGATCAGGTCCACGCCCTCGATGCCGCTGATCGCGTCTTCCAGCACCTGGGTGATGCGGCTCTCGACCACAGCCGCCGACGCACCGGTGTAGGTGGTGGTCACCGACACCACCGGCGGATCGACGTCGGGCAGTTCGCGCAGCGGCAGCCGGGTGAACGACACCACGCCGAGCACGATCAGGATCAGCGACATCACTGTCGCGAAGACGGGACGCTTGATCGAGACGTCGGAGAGCAGCATGGCTCAGCCTTCCTTCGCGGGTCTGGCGCCGTCCGCGCCGTCGCCCGATCGCGCGCCGTCCTGGTCCGTGGTCGCCTTCGCGCCGACGTCCTTGATCCTCGACCCATCGCGCAGCTTTACCGTGCCTTCGACCACGATCCGATCGCCAGGCTTGAGGCCGGAGACCACCTCGACCTCGCCGAACCGGCGCGAGCCGATCTTCACCGGTACTTCCTTGACCTGGTTGCCCGGCTCGACCCGGAACACGCTTGCCACCGTGCCGTTCTGCTGCAGGGCGAGTTCGGGGATCGCGAGGGTGTCGCGCGTGGCGCGCTCGACGCCGACGTCGAGCAGCATGCCAGGCCGCAGCCGGCCATCGGCGTTGGGGATTTCCGCGCGCACGGTGATCGCGCGCGAGACCGGATCCACGCGCGAATCGATCGAGGCCACGGTGCCGACGAAGGTTTCGCCCGGCCACGCCTCGCTGCGCGCATTGACGCGCTGGCCGAGGGCGAGCTGCGACAGCGCTGATTCGGGGAAGGTGAAGTCGAGCTTGATCAGGGAGACATCGTCGAGCGTGGTGATCGGCGTGCCCAGCGTGACCAGTGACCCGGCGCTGATCAGGCGCAGCCCCAGCACGCCGGAGAACGGCGCGCGGATCACCCGGTCGGCGACGGTGGCGCGCTGCGTCGCCACCTGCGCACGCGCGGCTTCCAGCGCGGAACGTTGCGTGTCCAGGTCGGCGCGCGCGATCAGCTGCTGTTCGGCAAGCTTGCGGCTGCGTTCGTAGAGCTGCTCGGCGTTGCGCAGCTGCGCCTGTGCCTGGTCGACGTTGGCCGCCTGCTGTCCCTGCACCAGGGTGACCAGCGGCTGGCCCTTCTTCACGTACTGGCCGCTGTCGAACTCGACGCTGGCGATGGTCTGGCTGACGCTGGCGGTGATCGTCACCGATTCGCGCGCATTGGCCGTGCCCAGCGCCTTGAGCTCATCGCTCCAGCGCACCGGCTGCACCTGCGCGGTCGTCACGGTCGCCGGCGGCTGGCCGCCCTTGTCGCCTTCCGCCCCGCCCTTCTTGCCGCAGGCGACAACCAGGCTGACCAGGCCGAGCACAACCAGGGCGCGATACGGGCGTGAGGACAGGAAGGCGGGCATGGAGACGGGGGAGGCGGACGGAGGGGCCGATTCTACGGGCCGGACCCGAGCCCACGTATGGCCCGATGGTTGCCCCCCGATGCGGCAAAATCGACGCATTCAGCAGGCTCCCGCCGGCCATGGCGATCGAAGTCATCCAGGGCGACATTACGCGCTTGCGCGTGGACGCCATCGTCAACGCCGCCAACCAGGCCCTGGCCGGTGGCGGCGGGGTCGACGGCGCGATCCACCGCGCGGCCGGTCCCGGGCTGGCGCGGGAATGTCGCGATATTCCCTTCGTTCGCCCGCATGTGCGCTGCCCCACCGGCGAAGCCCGCATCACCGGCGGCCACGACCTGCCCGCCAGCCACGTCATCCACACCGTCGGCCCGGTGTGGCACGGCGGTGGCGCCGACGAGGCCTTGCTACTGGCGAGCTGCTATCGGCAGTCGCTGCTGCTCGCGGAACGGCATATGGTCGAATCCATCGCCTTTCCCGCCATCAGCTGCGGCGTATTCGGCTACCCACCCGCACAGGCAGCACAAGTGGCGGTGGCGGCCATCCGCGCCTGGCTGGCGCTGGATGCTCGACCGCAACAGATCGTGCTGTGCTGCTTCGATGCCCGCATGGAAAGGCTTTACCTGAAGGCCCTGGAGTGCTGATGCAGGCGGCGCCAGCGCCGCGAAATCGCGGCGCGTGATCGAGGCGCCTCAAAACAAAAACGCCGGCACGAGGCCGGCGTTTTCGCATCGCGAGGGCGAAAGGCTTACGCCGCCTTCTGCCACTGGCCCAGCGCCGCCAGGCCATTGTCCTTGGCGCGGGCGTACACGGTCTGCTGCGCCTTGGCGAAGTTGCCGACCAGGTCCTGCGACCACAGCTTGAGCGCGGCGGCCTGCATGGCACGGCCGTAGGAGAACGACAGCGGCCACGGGTTCGGGCCCATCTGGTTCATGGCGTTGAGGTGCGCGGTGGCGTCCTCGTCCGACTGGCCGCCCGAGAGGAACACGATGCCCGGCAGGATCGCCGGCACGGTCGACTTCAGGCACTGCAGCGTAGCGGCGGCGACTTCCTCGACCGCGACCTTCTCGCCGCTGGTGGTGCCCGGCACCACCATCGAAGCCTTGAGGATGCAGCCTTCCAGCACGACGCTGTGCTCGACCAGCGAGGCGAACAGCGAACGCAGCATCACCTCGGTGACCTGGAAGCATTCGTCGATGTCGTGCGAGCCGTCCATGATGATTTCGGGCTCGACCATCGGCACCAGGCCCTGCTCCTGGCACAGCGCGGCATAGCGCGCGAGCGCGTGCGCGTTGGCCTCGATGCAGGTGCCCGACGGGATGTCGTCGCCGATGTTGATGACCGCGCGCCACTTGGCGAAGCGGGCACCGAGCTTGTAGTACTCGGCCAGGCGGTCGCGCAGGCCGTCGAGGCCTTCGGTTACCACTTCGCCCGGGCAACCAGCGAGGTTGTGCGTGCCCTTGTCGACCTTGATGCCCGGGATCATGCCGTGGTCCATCATGTACTTAGCGAACGGCACGCCGTCGCTGGTGGACTGGCGGATGGTCTCGTCGAACAGGATCGCGCCGGAGATGTAGTCGCTCAGATTCGGCGTGGTGAGCAGCAGCTCGCGGTAGCGGCGACGGTTTTCTTCCGTGTTCTCGACGCCGACGCCAGCGAAGCGCTTGGCGCAGGTGGCGGTGGATTCGTCGATCGCGATGATGCCCTTGCCCGGGGCGACCATGGCCTGGGCGATTTCAGCAAGCTGTTCGATGCTCATGTGAGGGGGTCCTGCGGCGCCTGGGGAAAGGCGGAATTATAGCCCGCGCGCGCCATTGGCCGGCACGGCCCCGTATGGAAAAGAGGCACTCCAGCCCGTCCGACGCCCGCTCCCGGCCCGGGACCCTATTTCAACGCCAACGTCTGGCGCAGCACCTCATTGGCTTCGTCGCGGGTCACCAGCAGGGTCCCGTTGCCATCGATGCCCGGAAAGAACTCGGGATGCCGCGTATTGATCTGGCGCTTGATCCGTTCGATCTGCGCATAGCAATTCGTCAGCGTGCGCGCATGCGGGCATCCGAGCAGGTGGTAGAACTCGTGCACGCTCACCTTCGACGGCGGCATGAACAACTGGTTCACCGAGGCGCGGTTCGCCACGATGAAGCCGCGGGTATGGGTGGCATCGTCGACACTGCCGAGCACTTCCGGCATCAACAGCCCCCACAGCGCATCGCCGGCATTGCGGTCGACGAGTGCGACCAGGCGGTCGCATGGTGGCTCGAGCTCGCGCGCGACCACGTCGTCCAGCAGGCTGTCGTGGCCAAACCCCGGACGTTCCCACGAACGCACCCATGGCACCACGATCTCGATGCCGTAGGTTTTGAACTCCTCGTTCACCGCGGCAACGAGCTGGTCGACGCGCTGCGGACTGACACCGTTCGCGCGCAGGAAACAAACGCGCAGTTGCGCGGACGAGCCATAGTCGTGGGCGTACTCGTTCTGTGTACGCACGCCGACACTGGTGCATGCGCAGAGGCAAGCCACGAACAAGGAAACCGCGACCCTCGAGGCCAGGACCAGGGTGCTGCGCATGCGCGGCGCCGCGATCAATCCTTCGACAAGCGTGGCGAACATGGCACTCCCCTTGTTCCGTGGGTGTGCTATCGCCAACGCGCTGCAGGTCCGCCTTCGGCCAACTTCTACGGAGCCACCAGCAGATGCCAGCGGTGTTCAGGCAAAAGTAAAGCTGTCATGAAGCCTGTGTTACAGAGCGCACGGTTTGATGAGCGCGATCAGTCTGCAAATGCATCACCCGTTCGGGTGTGGATCAAAAACGCCGCGACGATGTCGACTCTCACAACTCGCCCAGGCCCTCGGCTTTGCCACCCTCGCCCACCTGCAGCAACCGCAGGGTGTTGGTCGCGCCGTGGTGCTCCATGTGATCGCCGCTGGTGAAGATCACACGCTCGCCCTCGGCGAGGAAACCGGCGTCGAACAGCTGCTTGATCGACAGCCGGGCGGCATCGCGCGAGGCCAGGCCGCGGCTGTCGAAATCGACCGGGAACACGTCGCGCATCATCGCCATGCGCCGGCGTGCGCCGTCGTGGCGCGACAGGCCATAGATCGGCACCGATGAACGAAAGCGCGACAGGAAGCGCGCGGTACCGCCGGATTCGGTGGCGGCGAGGATCGCGCGCACGCCGATGTGCTCCGACAGGAACATCGCCGCCATCGCGATCGCCTGGTCGGCGCGCTCGAGGTTGCGCGGCGCCTCCTCGAAGTCGGTGTCGAATTCGAACTGGCGTTCGGCGCCGAGGCATATGCGCGCCATCGCTTCGACCGCCTTGACCGGATAACGGCCCGCGGCGGATTCCTGCGACAGCATTACCGTGTCGGTGCCATCTATGACGGCGTTGGCGACGTCGAGCACTTCCGCGCGGGTCGGGATCGGGCTGTCGACCATCGACTGCAGCATCTGCGTCGCGGTGATCACCACGCGGCCGCGCTCCAGCGATTCGCGGATGATCTTCTTCTGCAGCCCGGGCAGCTCGGCGTCGCCGATCTCCACGCCCAGGTCGCCGCGCGCGACCATCACCACGTCGCTGGCCAGGATGATCTCGTGCAGGTTCTCGATCGCCTCGGCGCGCTCGATCTTAGACACCAGCGCGGCATCGCTGCCGGCGGCGCGGGCGATGCGGCGCGCTTCTTCCATGTCCTCGGCGTTGCGGCAGAACGACACCGCGATGAAGTCCGCGCGGAGTTCGGCGGCCACCTTGATCAACTCGCGGTCGCGCTCGGTCAGCGCGCCCAGCGACAGGCCGCCGCCCTGCTTGTTCAGGCCCTTGCGATCCGACAGCGCGCCATCGTTGAGCACGGTGTTGACGATGCGTTCGCCCTCGATCCGCTCCACGCGCAGTTGCAGCAGGCCGTCGTCGAGCAGCAGCACGTCGCCGGGAACCACGTCGCCGGGCAAGCCGAGGTAGCTCACGCCGATTTCGCTGGTGGTGCCCGGCGGTGCGGTGGTGGACGCGACGAGATCGAAGCGGTCGCCGGCCTTCAGCATCACGCGGCCTTCGGCGAAGCGTTCGATGCGGATCTTGGGGCCGGGCAGATCGGCGAGGATGCCGACTTCGCGGCCGGCGCGATGCGCCGCTTCGCGCACGGCATTGGCGCGGGCGATCTGTGCGGAAGGATCGCCGTGGGAGAAGTTGAGGCGCACCACGTCGACGCCGGCGCCGAGGAGGGCGTCGAGCACGCCCGGTGCATCGGTGGCGGGACCCAGGGTGGCGAGGATCTTGGTGCGGCGGCGATTGTTGGACATGCGGCGCGGGTTCCCGGCACGGAAATACGTGGATCGCCGAAACCTAGCACAGCCACGATTGCAGGCGACGGGGTGCCGCCTGCTGAATACGAAGTCAAGCCGCGAGCAGCCCCGGCAACTCGTCCGGACGCGACACCAGCCGCTGCGCACCGGCGCCGCGCAGCTCGTCCGCGCCGCCGAATCCCCAGAGCACGCCGACGTTGCGCATGCCATGGTGCAGCGCACCTTCGATATCCATGCGGCGGTCGCCGATCATCCAGCACTCGTCCGCCGAGACCTCGAGGCGGTGCAGCGCTTCGGCGATCAGCTCCGGCTTGTCGCTGCGGCTGCCGTCGATCGTCGCGCCGATGACGTCGACGAAGCGGTGGCCGAACGGCAGGTGCGCGGCGATCTTGCGTGCGTGCGGCTCGTTCTTCGCCGTGACCACCGCGAGACGGTGGCCGGCGGCATGCAGCATTTCTATCGTGTCGGCGATGCCGTCGTAGACCTCATGCTCGGCCCAGCCGTGCGTCTCGAAGCGGTCGCGGTAATGCAGCACCGCCTGCTCCACCTTCCCGTCGTCGCGCAGCAACGGCGCGAAGCTGGTGCGCAGCGACGGGCCGATCCAGCGCCGCAGCTCGGATTCCGGCGGCACTTCCAGCCCCATCTGTGTGAGCGCATGCGCCACGCAGCGGGTGATGCCGACCGCGGAGTCGATCAGCGTGCCGTCCATGTCGAAGAAGATTGTCGCCATGCGCTACCTGTGAACGAGCAATGCACAGCCCGTGGCCGAGCACCCTCGGCCGCGGGCGCGGCATAAACGTTTCCGCCGCGTTTTCTTAACCGCGGGCCGCCTTCAACGCCGCCACCGCCGGCAGTTCCTTGCCTTCCAGGAATTCCAGGAACGCGCCGCCACCGGTGGAGATGTAGGAGACATCGTCTTCAATTCCGTACTTGTCGACCGCGGCCAGGGTGTCGCCGCCGCCGGCGATCGAGAACGCCTTCGACGCGGCGATCGCGCGTGCCAGGGTTTCGGTGCCCTTGCCGAATGCGTCGAACTCGAACACGCCGACCGGACCGTTCCACACCACCGTGCCGGCGTCCTTGATCATCTGCGCGTAGCGCGCCGCGGTGTCGGGGCCGATGTCGAGGATCATGTCCTCGGCGCCGACCGCATCGACGGCCTTGATCGTCGCCGGCGCATCCGCGGCGAACGCGGGCGCGACCACGACATCGCTGGGCACCGGGATGTCGGCGCCGCGTGCCCTGGCGTCGGCCATGATCTGCTTCGCCGTATCGAGCAGGTCCATCTCGACCAGCGACTTGCCGACGCCATGGCCCATCGCGGCAATGAAGGTATTGGCGATGCCGCCGCCGACGATCAGCTGGTCGACCTTGCCGACCAGCGACGACAACAGTTCGAGCTTGGTGCTGACCTTGGAGCCCGCGACGATCGCGAGCAGCGGGCGCGCCGGATGTTCGAGCACCTTGGCCAGCGCATCGAGTTCGGCCATCAGCAGCGGCCCGCCAGCGGCGACCTTCGCGAACCGGATGACGCCGTGGGTCGAGGCCTGCGCGCGGTGCGCGGTGCCGAAGGCGTCCATGACGAACACATCGCACAGCGCGGCGTACTGCTTAGACAGGGCCTCGTCGTCCTTGCCCTCACCGGGATTCATGCGGCAGTTCTCGAGCAGCACCAGCTGGCCCGGCGCCACGTCGACACCGTCGACCCAGTCCTTCACCAGCGGCACGTCGCGGCCCAGCAATTCGCCCAGGCGCGCGGCGACCGGCGCCAGCGAATCCTCCTGGGTCCACACGCCTTCCTTCGGCCGGCCCAGATGCGACATCACCATTACCGCCGCGCCCTTCTCCAGCGCGAGCTTCAGGGTCGGGATCGACGCGGTCAGGCGCTGGTCGGAGGTGACCTTGCCCGCAGCGACGGGCACGTTCAGATCCTGGCGAATCAGCACGCGCTTGCCGGCGAGGTCGAGGTCGGTCATGCGGACGATGGACATGGGGTTCCTGGCCGGAGCAGCAGCAAAAAAGGGCGCACATTGTCGGTCCGCGCGGCCGCGGTTTCAAACCGCGGCCGTTCCGATTCGATGGAATCGCGCCGGCCGGCCGCATCTGCGGCATCGGAAAGACTTAGCGGGATTCGGCGTCCCCGGCGGGGGCGGGCGCTTCGCGCGGCGACTCCAGCGGCCTGGACATCCGCAACAGCGTGATCGCGAAGCCGGCGACCACCAGCGCGCCCAGGCCGAGCACGCCCCACAGCAGCCACGACTTCCAGTCACGGACCGCGCTCACCGCGGCATCACCGGCGAGGACCTGCGCCGTGCCGAGATACGCCGGCGCCGGTTGCCACTCCTGGCCCCGTTGCCGGCGCATTTCCGCCACCAGCTGGGGCAGCGGTGATTCGGCGCGGCGCGCGTGCGTGCTGCCGGCAGCGAGCGCATAGGGTGCGTCGCCCTGCGCAATAAAGACCGCGACTTCGGGTCGGTAGCCCAGCCGCAGGAGGGGTTCGCCGGTGACCGGTGCACTGGCGCGCAATCGCCAATGACGGTCACGCACGATGCCGCCCAATTCGCGCGCGGGCGATTGGGCATCCGCATCGCTCGCCCCGCCCGATCCGACCTGGAACGCGACCCATGGCCCGGCGCGGTGGCGCCAGTCGGCATCGTCGCTGTCGCGGCTTTCCAGCGTCCATTCGACGGCATGGTTGCCGGGCAGCACGACATCCGCCTGCTGCACGGGGAAGCGCCCATCGATGTCGAACTCGAAGGCGGTGTTCGTGCTGCTGCCACGGATCTCGACGCTGCGTCCCGCGAGCTCGATCCACTCCGGCACCGTGGCCGTGCGTGCCGCCAGTTCGGCGAAGACGCCGGTGATGGCGACGGTCTGGTCGTTGCGATCCGGGGTAAGGCGCAGGTAACGCGCCTTCTGGTACTGCGGCAGCAATCCGTACAACTCGATGCGCCGATGCAGCAGGCGACGGTCTTCGCGTTGCAGGTCGACCATGCGTCCGCGCGTGGCCAGCACCTGCCAGTGCTCCAGATCGTCGCTGGCTTCGACGCGGTAGCCGAGGTCGAGCGACTCCAGCGGCTGCCATTGCAGTTCGAGCGCCGACAACGCCTCGTGCACGCGACTCAGGTCCACCAGCAGTGCATTGCGCGGCAAGGCCGCGGCGACGGCATCGCTGGTGCGCACCTCGACACGGCGCAGGCGGCCATCGGCATCTGCCTGGCTCACCAGTTCCCAACCCTGCGCGGCGCTGCCCGCTGGCGTGGCCGGCAGGGCGAACCACGGCACCGCCACCCGCGGCGCGGATTTCGCCAACGGCGCTTCGGGTGCGAACACATCGGTCGGCACGGCGACGCCATTGCGGTCGAGGACGACGGCATCGGCCAACGCGGGATCGCGCAGCTGCCGATATACGCTTTCGTCGAGCGTGACCCGATAGGCGCCGGCACCGTCGCGCCCCAGCATCAGCGGCCATTGCTGCGCGTATTCCTCGCGTGGCGCGGCGAGCACGGCCAGCGGAACGAGCAGGACCAGGCTAGCGAAACGCTTCATTGGAATTCCTCCGCCGGATGACCGGACTGCAGCGTGCGCGGCGGCGCGGGTGCGAAGTAGCCCACCGCCGTGCACAGCAGGCCGTAGGCCATGAACGAGGCAATGCCGAGCAGGTTGCCGAGGTGGCCGCGATCGACGAGCACCAGCTTGGCCAGCACCACCGCCATCAACACCGCACCGGCCAGCCATAGGCCGCGCTGGCCGCGGCGGGACCCGATGATCCAGCCCAGCACGCCCAGCACGCTCCACACGATGGTCAGGCTGGTCTGCACCAGGCTCGTGGAGAACATGCTGTCGTTCCACGGCACGCCGCCCCAATGATGGGTCGCGCGCAGCGTGATCACCGTGATCAGGGTGAAGGCCGCCGCGGCGATGATCGGAATGCGCCGGGCTTCGAGGTCGTGGGGCGCGGCGCCCGAACCCAGCCACTTCAGCGCCAGCCCGAGCACGGCCAGTTGCACCAGGTCGAGCGGATTGAGCAGCGGAATCCACTGCAGGGGCTGGCTGTCGCCCGCGGCGAACAGTGCAAACGACGCCGCCAACACGAGCGCGGCCACGAACGACGCCTGCACCAGAGCACCCCAGCGCTGGAAGCGTTCGCCGAACGGCGCGGCTGCCACGCCTTCGCGCCATTGCAACAGCGCCGTCATCGCCAGCCATGGCAGGCCGAATGCCGCGATCTGCCAGCCTTCGCCCAGACGTGCATCGCTGGCGAATTGCTCCAGCGACAATCCGATCGCCAGCGGCCACGACCACAGCCAGGCGAAGTGGGCGAAGCCCGCGGCGGCAGCGTTGCCGGCTTCGTCGTGACTGCTGTCGATCGCATCGCGCAGGCAGCACAGGCTGCGCCAGCCGGCGACCGCATACACCGCCCACGCCGCGAGACCGAAGCCACGGAAGGGATGCGCATGGAGTGCGTCCTGGACCATGGCCAGCGGGAAGGCCGAGGCCAGCGCCAGGGCCGCGGTCCAGGCCAACGCGCGCGCGGGTCCACGGCGATGGAATTCCGCGGCGATCCAGCCACTCGCGATCGCGAACATCAACGCCGCATCCGGTTGCACGTCGTGGACGACATGGCGCCCGATCTCGGTGAACCCATTGCCGCCCCACCAGGCGAGGCCCCACAGGTAGTAAGGCAACGCGGGTTGCGGCATCCACTCGCTGCGCCGGTAGCTCCATGCGCTGAAGAAACCGGCCAGCGCAATCAGCAGCGCTCCCATGAAGCGCGCGTTCAACACCGCTTCCGGCGTTGGCACGGCGTTGCCCACGCCGATCGCGAAACTGCCCGCGGCGAGCAACTGCAACAGCAGGCCCGACAGCTGCGGCAGGCGCCGGCCCTGGCGCAGCCCCAGCCAGATCAGCGCCGCGCCTTCCAGCGCGAACACGCTGGCGGTGGCGTGCGCCGACAATGCCAGCGGCACCGCCAGTGTCGCGAAGCCCACGGCAAGCACGGCGTACGACGTCGCCAATGCCGCGAAGTGCTCTCGCTTCTGCAACAGCCACGCCAGCACGGCATACAACGCGCCCAGCCCCAGCGCGCAGTACGCCAGCGGCATGCGCACGTCCTCCCAGCCGTCGCCATGCAGCAGGCCTGCCTGCAACGAGAACGCGACCAGGGGCGTGCCGAACACCAGGCAACCGTCGACCAGGTCACGCCTGCCCGCCGCGCGGCGTCGCGCATACAGGATCGGGATCAACAGGTAGAAGGCGAAAAACAGCAGCAGGAAGGGTTCGGTGGTCGCGAACTTCTCCGGCGCGTAGTCCCCCAGGCCCCACATCGTCCCGATGCCGAAGGTGAAGACGAAACCCAGCACGTTGAGCGCACGCCACGGCCGCCACCACGCGATCGCGAAGATCGCCGCGTTGAGCACGGCGTAATAACCGAACAAGGCAACGTGGTTGCCGCCGCCCGTGGACAGCCAGATCGGCGCCAGGAAACCGGCGAGCACCGCCAGCAACGCCAGTGCCAGCGCGTTCTGCACCACGGCAAGCACACCGGCGCCGGCGACGATCGCCACGCTCAGCGCAAACGCGCCACTCGCTGGAATCAGGTGATAGAGCTTGAAGGCCGCGAACACCACCAGCAGCAGCACGCCTATCGCGCCGCCCTGCAGGCTCAGCGCGAAGCCACGCTTCTCCTCGCGCTGGCGCCAGCCGAACACCAGCCCCGCCAGCGCAGCCACGGCGATGCCGGCCAGGCGCAACTCGACCGGGAACGTCATCCAGCCCTGGTCGCTGGCGTACTTGAGCAGCGCGGCCACGCCGGCGAACAGCACCAGCACGCCGACCTTCACCGGCACGTTGCCTTCGGTGAACCAGTGGCGGATAGCTCGTGCCGCCAAGGTCAGCGGATCGGGACGCGAAGGCAGCTGCGGACGCGGTGACGGCACGCGCGGCAATGGGGGTGTGGGCGTTGTCGGAGGCGGGGTATCCGGAAGCGGTGGCGGCGTCGATCGCGCCGCTGTCGCCGGCTCGGGCGCTGGTTGCACGGGCGCTGGCGGCATGGGTGACGGCGGGGGCGGCGCCGGTGTCGGCGTCGGCGTCTCCACGCCTGGTGCCTTGGCCCCCTGCTCGCGCATCCAGTCGGCCAGCGTCGGCTCCCTGGCGGTCGTGGCTTCGGCGGTGCGCGCCATGCGCAACTGCGCGACGTCGCCTTCGAGCTGGCTCACGCGTCGCTTGAGCCCGCCGATCATCACCAGCGCCGCGATCAGCAGCACCGGCACCGCCAGCAACGCAAGCACCAACAGCACGATCCATCCTTCCATCGCTGTCCCCCGTTTTCGCTGGCGGGAACGTTACACCACGGCGCTGAGGGCTGCTTCGCCTTGGTCGTTGCTTCGCCTTGGTCGTTGCTTCGCCTTGGTCGTTGCTTCGCCTTGGTCGTTGCTTCGCCTTGGTCGTTGCTTCGCCTTGGTCGTTGCTTCGCCTTGGTCGTTGCTTCGCCTTGGTCGTTGCTTCGCCTTGGTCGTTGCTTCGCCTTGGTCGTTGCTTGGCCTTGGCTCGTCATCCCGGCGAACGCCGGGATCCAGCTGCTGCCCTTGCCTTCAATGCGAACAGCAAAATCAAAAACTGGATCCCGGCGTTCGCCGGGATGACGAGCAAAAGCGAAAAACAAAAAACCCCGCGCGAGGCGGGGCTTTTTGTGAGCTGGCAACGACCGTCGCTTACTTGGCGGCTACGACCTTGACCATTTCGAGGCACTTGTTCGAGTAGCCCCACTCGTTGTCGTACCAGCTCACCAGCTTGACGAAGGTGCCATCGAGCGCGATGCCGGCTTCGGCATCGAAGATGGAGGTGCGCACGTCGCCGCGGAAGTCGGTGGCGACGACCTTGTCCTCGGTGTAGCCGAGGACGCCCTTCAGCGCGCCTTCCGACTGTGCCTTCATTTCCGCGCAGATCTCGGCATAGGTCGCCGGCTTTTCCAGTTCGACGGTGAGGTCGACCACCGACACGTCCGAGGTCGGCACGCGGAACGCCATGCCGGTGAGCTTCTTGTTGAGTTCCGGGATCACCACGCCGACGGCCTTGGCCGCGCCGGTGCTCGACGGAATGATGTTCTCGAGGATGCCGCGACCGCCGCGCCAGTCCTTGTTGCTCGGGCCGTCGACGGTCTTCTGCGTCGCGGTGGCCGCGTGCACGGTGGTCATCAGGCCGCGCTTGATGCCCCACTTGTCGTTGATGACCTTGGCGATCGGCGCCAGGCAGTTGGTGGTGCACGAAGCGTTGGAGATGATCGCCTCGCCGTTGTACTTGGCGTGGTTCACGCCGTAGACGAACATCGGCGTGTCGTCCTTCGACGGCGCCGACAGCACGACCTTCTTCGCGCCGGCATCGAGGTGCTTCTGCGCGGTGGCCTTGTCGAGGAACAGGCCGGTGGACTCGATGACGACGTCGGCGCCGACCTCGTCCCACTTGAGGTTGGCCGGATCGCGTTCCTGGGTCAGGCGGATCTTCTTGCCGTTGACGATGAGGGTGTTGCCTTCGACCTTCACGTCGCCCTTGAAGCGGCCGTGCACGGAGTCGTAGCTCAGCATGTAGGCCAGGTAGTCCGGTTCCAGCAGATCGTTGATGGCGACGATCTCGATGTCGTTGCCGAAGTTCTGCACGGCGGAACGCAGGACGTTGCGTCCGATGCGGCCGAAGCCATTGATGCCAACCTTGATCGTCATTGCGGAAGACCTCCTGGGAGAGCGGGCCTGCGGGGGCGCGGGCGGGATAGAGAGCCCGTCATTTTAGCAGGCGCTTCCCGGCCTGCCCTGCCCCCTCCCGGAGCGGGCCAACGCGGCCCGAACGGCGACCGGGGCCGCCATGCGGCTCCGGTAAAGTGGCGTCCATGAGCCCAACCCCCCCGACGCGCCTGCACGGCGCCCTCCGCCCCTCCCATTTCCGCCCCCGCCGCTGGCGCCGTGCCGTGGCCGCACTTGCCCTGCTGGCCCTGCTGGTGGCCGGCCCGGTCATCGCGTGGAGCGCGCTGGGCCACAAGCTCGTGGGCGAACTGGCGCAGCGCCATCTCACCCCCGCGGCCCGGGCCGAAGTCGCCCGCCTGCTGGCCGGCGAACCGGATCCCACCCTCGCCGGTGTCGCAACCTGGGCGGACACCCTGCGCGACAGCGACCCGGAACGCTTCAAGCAGACCTCGCGCTGGCACTACGTCAACCTGTCGAGCGACAGCTGCCGCTATGCGCCCGAGCGCGACTGCAAGGACGGTCAATGCGTGATCGCCGCGATCGACGCGCAGCGCGCGATCCTCGCCGACCGCAGGCAACCCCTTGCAGCGCGCCGCGATGCGCTCAAGTTCGTCGTCCACCTGGTCGGCGACGTGCACCAGCCGCTGCACGCGAATGCGCGCAACGACCAGGGCGGCAACAAGTACCAGATCAGCCTGCGTACCGACCTCGAGCCCGAGGCCTATGCCCGCGACCGCTATGTCGGCGGCGTCATGGGCACCAACCTGCATTCGGTGTGGGATTACTACGTGCTCGCCGAACGCGGTCTCGACCTCGCGCAATACGCCGACCGCCTCGACCACGAGCCGTGGCCGCCGACCATGGACCGGAACGCACTGACGCCGGCCTCGTGGGCCGGAGAATCCTGCCGCCTCACCGAATTGCGCCAGGTCTATCCGGTGCAGAATGGCCAGGAAGTGCACAAGCTCGACCGCAGCTATTCCGAAAAGCACCGTGCGCTGGCCGAACAGCGCATCCGCATCGCCGCCTGGCGCCTGGCGACGGTGCTCAACGAAGCCCTGGCTCCGCAGCAATGAACACGACCGCGACGACAGTGCAGGCGGCTGTACAGGTATTCCCGTTCCACCATGCCGATACCGGCACGTGGAGCTACGTCGTCGCGGACGCCGCCAGCCGGCAGGCGGCGATCATCGATCCGGTGCTGGATTTCGATGCCAAGTCCGCGCATATCACGCACGTCTCGGCGCAGAAGCTGCTCGACTGCGTCAACGAGCACGGGTTCCAGGTGCGCTGGCTGCTCGAGACCCATGCCCACGCCGACCACCTCACCGCGGCGCAATGGCTCGCCGCGCAACTGCCCGACGCGATGGTCGCCATCGGCCAGGGCATCCGCGAGGTGCAGCGCACGTTCGCCCCCCTGTTCGAGTTGAACCCGGAAACGGCGGCCGGACATTTCGACTGCCTGTTCAGTGACGACGACGAGTTCACCCTCGGTGCGGTGCGCGCCAGCGCGATCCCGGTACCCGGCCATACCCGCGACAGCCTGGCCTACCTGATCGGCGATGCCTTGTTCACCGGCGACTCGCTGTTCATGCCCGACGCCGGCACCGCGCGCTGCGATTTCCCCGGCGGCGACGCCGCGATGCTGTATCGCTCGATCGAACGCCTGTACCAGCTGCCGGATTCGACGCGCATCTTCGTCTGCCACGACTACGGCCCCGGCGGACGTCCCGTCGCCTGCGAAACCACGATCGGCGAGCAGAAGCGCAGCAATACCCACGTGCGCGAAGGCGTCAGCGAGGCCGAATTCGTCGCGCTGCGCGAAGCGCGCGATGCCACGCTCGCCACGCCCGCACTGATCATCCCGGCCTTGCAGGTCAACCTGCGCGCAGGCGTGCTGCCGAGCCCTTCGGTCAACGGCATCCGTTACCTGCGGATGCCGCTGGACCAGTTCTGATCGCCGCCATGCCGACCGCGTTCACGCCTGTTTCCGCGTTGATCGGCGGCGCACTGATCGGACTCGCCGCGACCCTGCTGTATGCCACGCTCGGCCGCATCGCCGGCATCAGCGGCATCGTCACCGCGGCGGTCGAACAGGAATCGGAACGCGGCTGGCGGATCGGATTCCTGCTCGGCCTGGTCCTCGCTGGGGGGCTCTGGCTCGCCGCCAGCGGCGTCGCGCCACGCACCGGCTTTCCATTGCCGTGGCTGATCGCCGCGGGATTGCTGGTGGGCTTCGGTACCCGGCTGGGCAGCGGCTGCACCAGCGGTCACGGCATCTGCGGACTCTCCCGGCTATCCCGGCGATCGCTCGTCGCCGTGCTTGTTTTCATGGGCTTCGGCGCACTCACCGTGTACGTGCTGCGGCATGTCATCGGAGGCATTGCATGAAGCGCATCGCCTTCGCCGTGGCCGCGGGACTGCTGTTCGGCCTGGGGCTTGCCGTGTCCGGCATGACCAATCCGGACAAGGTGCTCAACTTCCTCGATCCGGCGGGTCAATGGGATCCTTCCCTGGCCCTGGTCATGGGCGGCGCGCTGGCGGTTTCGGTGCCGGGCTTCGCATGGCTGCGCAGGCGCGGACGCACGCTGGCGAACGAAGCGCTGCCTGCATCGCCCTCCTCCCGACTCGATGCGCGCCTGCTGGTGGGCAGCGCAATGTTCGGGATCGGCTGGGGCATCGCGGGCTACTGCCCGGGGCCCGCGCTCGCCAATCTCACGCACGCGGCCGAAGCCATCGTCTTCGTCATCGCGCTGCTGGCGGGATCACGACTGGCACGCCTGCTACCCGCGCCCGCCAACCGATAACGAAACTTCCGGCGCACGGGACCCGGCCGGAGTCATACTTCGCGCATGAGCCAACCCGCGCATCTGGACTCGGTCGACGCGGCCGTCGACCTGCTGCTGTCGCGCATCGATGGCCCGTTGCATGTCGGCGCACCGCTCGGCCTGGGCAAGCCGCACCGGCTGCTCAACGCGCTGTATGCCCGCATCGAAGCCGACGCCTCGCGTCCGCTGCATCTCTACACCGCGCTGTCGCTGGATCCGCCTGGTGGCGGCAAGGGCCTGGAAGCGCGCTTCCTGAAACCCTTCGTGCAACGCCACTTCGGCGATGACTTTCCGCGCCTGGCCTACGTGCAGGCACTCAAGCGCGACGCGCTGCCAGCGCACATCGAAGTCGAGGAGTTCTACCTGCAGTCGGGCGCGTTGCTGCACTCGAAGCAGGCGCAACAACGCTACGCCAGCCTCAACTACACCCACGTCGCGCGCGCACTCGGGGACCGCGGCGTAAACGCGATCGTGCAGAAGGTGGCACGCTCGGCCGACGGCATGCACCTGTCGCTCTCCTGCAACACCGACCTGACCTTCGATGCGATCGATGCCATCGTCGCGCGCGGCCTGCCACGACCCGTGCTGGTGGCGGAAGTCGATCCGGAATTGCCCTGGCTCGGTGGCGATGCCGCGGTGGAGCCCGGCTTCTTCGACATCGTCGTCGTGCCGCCTGGCCCGTATCCGCGGCTGTTCGGACTTCCGCGCCAGCCGGTGAACGACGCCGACTACGCCATCGGCTTCCACGCCAGCACCCTGGTGCGCGACGGCGGCACGCTGCAGATCGGCATCGGTGCATTGGCCGATGCCCTGTGCCATGCGCTGGCGCTGCGCCATACGGACAACGACGCATACCGCGCGGTGCTGCGTGCGCTGGGCTCTCCCGCGGCGGAGGACGCCGCGCTGTCGCCGTTCGCGCAGGGCCTGTACGGCTGCAGCGAAATGATCAACGAAGGCTTCCGCCGCCTCGTCGAAACCGGCGTCATCAAGCGCAGGGTGGTCGACGACACCGGCCTGATGCAGCGCCTGGCCGACGGCTGCGCGACCGCCGACGACCATGCGCGCCTGCTACGCGAAGGCGAGTACCTGCACGGCGCGTTCTACCTGGGTTCGCCGGACTTCTACCAATGGTTGCGCGACCTGCCCGCCGACGAGCGCCGCGCCCTTGGCATGAAGCGCGTGAGCGCGGTCAACGAACTCTACGGCGGCAACGAAGCCCTGGAACGCCTGCAGCGACGCGATGCGCGCTTCTTCAACACCTGCATGATGGCGACGGCGCTCGGCGCCGCCGTGTCCGATGCGCTGTCTGATGGCAGTGTGGTTTCGGGCGTCGGCGGCCAGTACAACTTCGTCGCCATGGCCCATGCCCTGCCCGATGCGCGCTCGGTACTGCTGCTGCGCGCGACCCGCGATGCCGGCGGACGCACCCGCTCCAACATCGTGTGGAACTACGGCCACACCACCATCCCGCGCCACCTGCGCGATGTCTACATCAGCGAGTACGGCATCGCCGACGTGCGCGGGCGCAGCGACGAGGACTGCATCGCGGCCATGCTCGCCATCACGGACACCCGCTTCCAGCACGAACTCCAGGCCACCGCGGTCGCCAACGGCAAGTTGCGGCGCGATGCGGCGCTGCCTTCTCGCGCCCATCGCAATACTCCGGAGGAGCTGCGCGAATCGCTGTCCGCGTTCCGCCGCAACGGCGCCCTGCCCGACTACCCGCTGGGCAGCGACTTCACTCCGGTCGAGCAACGACTGGTCAAGGCATTGGGCTGGCTCAAGGCGGCTACCGCCTCGCGCGGCGGCAAGCTGCGCACGGTATTGCGGGCCTCGGTTTCGGCGGCGGCACAGGACCGTGAATCGCTGCAACGCATGGGACTGCTGGCGCCACGCGGAGTCGCGGAAAGGCTGGAAGCCCGCTTGCTGGCCCTGGCGCTGCGCGAGACTTCGGGCCGGTAGCCGTCGCCGCACGGGCCGCGAAAAAGCCTCAAGCGACGCGGCAATGAATAACGGCGCCCAGTTGCCGGACTAGAGCGCCGCCGCGACGCGGCTACCCTGGTCGATCGCACGCTTGGCATCGAGTTCGACGGCGACGTCGGCACCACCGATGACATGCACGGGCACGCCCGCGGCGCGCAGGTCTTCGGCGAGCGGCTTGTAGGGCTCCTGTCCCGCACAGATCACAACGTGGTCGACCGCCAGCGTCTGCTGCGCGCCATCCACGCGGATGTGGAAACCCTCGTCGTCGATACCGACGTATTCCACCCCGCCCAGCATCCGCACCTGCTTGGCCTTGAGCGTGGCGCGATGTATCCAGCCGGTGGTCTTGCCGAGTTTCGCGCCCGGCTTGCCTGGACTGCGTTGCAGCAGCCACACCGCACGCGCCGGCGGCTCGGGGGCGGCCTCGCGCAGACCGCCGCGGTTGCCCTCGTAGGCGATGTCCACGCCCCATTCGGCGCGCCAGCGTTGCGCGTCCAGCGCGGGCATGCCCGCATCCAGGGCGCGCCTCTCGTGCACGAGGAACTCGGCCACGTCGAAGCCGATGCCGCCCGCGCCCACGATCGCCACCTTCGCACCGGGCACGACACGGCCGGTCAGCACGTCGATGTAACTGAGCACCTTGGGATGCGTCGAACCGGGGAAATTGACCGCACGCGGGCGGATGCCGCTGGCCAGCACCACCTCGTCGAAGGAGGTCGCCAGCGTGGTCGCATCGGCGCGCGTGTTGAGGCGGACCTCGACCTTCGCCAGCTCGAGCTTGCGGCGGAAGTAGCGCAGCGTCTCGAAGAACTCCTCCTTGCCGGGAATCCGCTTGGCAAGGTTGAACTGGCCGCCGATTTCGCCGGCGGCATCGAACAGGGTGACGCGATGGCCGCGCTCGGCCGCGACGGTGGCCGCGGCCAGCCCGGCCGGGCCGGCGCCGACCACGGCGATTTTCTTCGGCGACGTGGTTGGTGCATACACGAGCTCGGTTTCCGCACATGCACGCGGATTGACCAGGCAGCTCGCGGTCCTGTTCTGGAAGACATGGTCCAGGCAGGCCTGGTTGCAGGCGATGCAGGTGTTGATCTCGTCGACGCGCCGCGCGCGCGCCTTGTCCACCCACTGCGGATCGGCCAGCAGCGGCCGCGCCATCGACACCATGTCGGCTTCGCCGGCGGCGAGGATGCGCTCGGCGACATCCGGCATGTTGATGCGGTTGGTGGTGACCAGCGGCAGGCTTACGTGCGGCTTCAGGCGCGCGGTGATGCCGGTGAATGCGCCACGCGGCACCGAGGTGGCGATGGTGGGAATGCGCGCCTCGTGCCAGCCGATGCCGGTGTTGATGATCGTCGCGCCGGCAGCTTCCACCGCCCTGGCCTGCGCGACCACGTCGTCCCAGGCACCGCCGTCGTCGACCAGGTCGAGCATCGACAGGCGGTAGATGATGATGAAGTCCGGCCCGCACGCCTCGCGGATGCGGCGCACGATCTCCACCGCGAAACGCATGCGCCTGGCCGTATCGCCGCCCCACGCGTCGTTGCGCTTGTTGGTGCGCGGCACGGTGAACTGGTTGAGCAGGTAGCCTTCCGAACCCATCACCTCGACGCCGTCGTAGCCGCCGTCGCGTGCGAGCTTCGCGGTGCGCACGAAGGCCCTGATCTGGCGCTCGATGCCGCCGGTCGACAGCGCGCGCGGGGTGAACGGATTGATCGGCGCCTTCAGCTTCGACGGCGCCACCTGCAGCGGCTGGTAGCCATAGCGGCCGGCATGCAGGATCTGCAGGCAGATGCGACCGCCGTGCGCGTGCACCGCGCGCGTGACCTGGCGATGCTTGCCCACGTCCCACGGCCAGCGCAGCGTGCCGCCGAACGGCTTGAGCCAGCCTTCGATGTTCGGCGAGAAGCCGCCGGTGACCATCAGCCCGACACCGCCTGCCGCGCGCTCGGCGAAATACGCGGCGAGCCTGGGGAAGTCGCGCGCCTTGTCCTCCAGCCCGGTATGCATCGAGCCCATCAACACGCGGTTGGGCAGCGTGCAGAAGCCGAGGTCGAGCGGTGCGAACAGATGGGGGAAGCGGGGATGTGGCGCGGGGACGGTCATGCACGCGTACGCTTGCGTATGGATCGCGCAGGGTGCCGGGAAAAACCCGGGGCCACAAGGGGGACGCGCCGCATTCCGGCCTCCCGCACCAGGCGTTGGCCGCAAACAAAAACGGCGCCGTCGGGCGCCGTTTTCATGACCGCATGGGCAGGCTCAGCCCAGCGACTGCGCCGCCTCGACCACCTTCTCCACGGTGAAGCCGAAGTGCGGCAGCAGCTGTTCGATCGGGGCGCTGGCGCCGTAGCTGTCGATGCCGACGACGGCGCCGTCCAGTCCGACGTACTGGCGCCAGAAACCGGTGACGCCGGCTTCGATGGCGATGCGCTTGCGGCAGGCCTTGGGCAGCACGCTTTCGCGATACTGCGCGTCCTGGCGCTCGAACACGTCGGTGGACGGCATCGACACCACGCGGGCCTTGTCGCCGAGTTGCTCGGCGGCCTGCATGGCGAGACCGACTTCCGAGCCCGTCGCGATCAGGATGATTTCCGGCGCGCCGACCGAATCCCTCAGCACGTAGCCACCGCGTTCGATGTCTGCGACCTGCTGCGCGGTGCGCGGCTGGTGCGGCAGGTTCTGGCGCGAGAAGACCAGGCAGCTGGGGCCGTTGTAGCGCTCGATCGCCTTCTTCCAGCACACCGCGGATTCGACCGCGTCGCACGGACGCCACACGTCGTTGCCGGGGATGTAGCGCAGCGAGGCGAGGTGTTCGATCGGCTGGTGGGTCGGGCCGTCCTCGCCCAGGCCGATCGAGTCATGCGTGTAGACGTGGATCGCGTGCGCGCCCATCAGCGCGCTCATGCGCACGGCGTTGCGTGCGTAATCGCTGAAGACCAGGAAGGTCGCGTCGTACGGGATGAAGCACTCGTGCAGGCCGAGGCCGTTGCTGATCGCGGTCATCGCGAATTCGCGCACGCCGTAGTAGATGTAGTTGGCGTTCGGGTCGTCGGTGGCGACCGACTTGCTGCCCTTCCACAGGGTGAGGTTGGAATGCGCGAGGTCGGCGGACCCGCCGATCAGTTCCGGCAGCAGCGGCGCGAAAGCTTCGATCGCCATCTGCGAGGCCTTGCGCGAGGCGACGACCGGGCCCTCGGCCTGCAGCTTGGCGATGTAGGCGTCGGCGGCGGCGATGAATCCTTCCGGCAGCTCGTTGCGGTTGCGTCGCATCAACTCGTCGGCAAGCTGCGGATACCGGTTCGCGTACTTTTCGAACAGGGTGTTCCACTGCTCCTCGCGTACCAGGCCGGCGCGGTTGGCGCGCCACGCCTCACCGATCTCCCGTGGGATATCGAACGCGGCGTGCGGCCAGTTCAACGCTTCGCGCGTGGCGGCGACTTCGTCCTTGCCCAGCGGCGCGCCGTGGCTGGATTCTTTGCCGGCCTTGCCGGGCGAGCCAAAACCAATCGTGGTGCGGCAGCAGACCAGGGTCGGCTTGTCGCTGGACTTAAGCGCGGTCTCGATCGCGGTCTTGATCTCGACGGGATCATGGCCGTTGACGCCGCGCACGACGTTCCAGCCGTAGGCCTCGAAGCGTGCCGGCGTGTTGTCGGTGAACCAGCCGTCGGTGTTGCCGTCGATCGAGATCTTGTTGTCGTCCCAGAACGCGATCAGCTTGTGCAGGCCCCAAGTGCCGGCCAGCGAAGCGGCCTCGTGCGAGATGCCTTCCATCAGGCAACCGTCGCCCATGAACACATACGTGTGGTGGTCGACGATCTCGAACTCGGGCTGGTTGAAGCGCTGCGCCAGCAGCTTCTCCGCGAGCGCCATGCCGACCGCATTGGCGAAGCCCTGGCCGAGCGGACCGGTGGTGGTTTCCACGCCCGAGGTCATGAAGTTCTCCGGATGGCCCGGGGTCTTCGACTCGAGCTGGCGGAACTTCTTCAGGTCGTCGATCGACAGGTCATAGCCGGCCAGGTGCAACAGCGCGTACTGCAGCATCGAGCCGTGGCCGTTGGAAAGCAGGAAGCGGTCGCGGTTGAACCACGTCGGGTTGTCCGGGCTGTGGCGCAGGTAGTCGTTCCACAGCACATCGGCGATGTCGGCCATGCCCATGGGCATGCCCGGATGGCCGGAGTTGGCGGCCTGGACCGCGTCGATGGCGAGAAAACGGATGGCGTTGGCGAGGTCGCGGCGGCCAGGCTTTTCGGAGGCAGGCGTCGTCATGGGCGGTCGGGGATCGAGGCGGAAAGGGTGCGGCGGCCGGTCGTCCGTGGGCCGTCGGGAGGCGCATTGTCCCACACGGCGGCGGGGCGCTCCCGGCCCGGACGGGCGTTCGGGGCCTTGCGCGGGTCGAAGTCCCGCTATGCGGCCTCGACGCGCGCTTCCGCGGCCGGGACGTCGCTCTCCCCGCGCGACACCATCGCCGCGATGGCGAGGTCGCCGGTCACGTTCAGCGTCGTCCGGCACATGTCGAGGAAGTGGTTGACGCCCAGGATCAGGCCGATGCCCTCGGGCTTCACGCCGACCATCGCGCAGATCAGCGCCACCACCGGCAGCGAGCCGGACGGGACGCCGGCGGTGCCGATGCCGCCGAGGATGCAGACGAACATCACCGTCACCTGCTGGGTCAGCGACAGGTCCACGCCGAAGAACTGGGCGAGGAAGATCACGGTGACGCCCTCGAACAGCGCGGTGCCGTTCTGGTTGGCGGTGGCGCCGACGGTGAGCACGAAGCGCGAGATGCGCTTGGGCAGGCCGAGTTCGTCGGCGATGCGCAGCGAGGTCGGCAGGGTCGCGTTGCTCGAGGCGGTGGAGAATGCGAGCAGCATCGCTTCCTGCGCGCCGCGGAAGAACTTCAGCGGCGACCAGCCGCCGATCAGCTTCAGTGCGATCGAATAGGTCACGAACAGGTGCAGGGCGAGCGCCAGCACGACCACGAGCACGTATTCGGCGAGCTTGCCCAGCAGGTCCCAGCCGAACACCACGGTCATGTTGAACATCAGGCACGCCACCGCGTAGGGCGCGAGCCTGATCACCATGCCGATCAGCACCATCGATACGTCGAACAGCCCCTGGATGCCGCGCTTTAGCGTCTCGGTCGCCTCGTTGCGGATGATCACCAGGCCGATGCCGAGCATCAGCGCGAAGAACATCACCGACAGGATGGTGTTGTTGCTCGACGCGGCGGCGACGATGTTGTCCGGGACGATCGACACCAGCATGTCGATGCCCTTGGGCTGCTCGCCCGCGCTGCTGACGATGCTGCGCGCGCGCTCGGCGTTGTCGCTGAGCAGCTTCAACGCCTGCGCCTCGTCGACGCCGGCGCCTGGCTTGAACAGGTTGACCAGCACCAGGCCCAGGACGACGGCGAGCGCCGACATCACGACCGTGTAGGCCAGCGTGCGCCAGCCGACGCGCCCGAACGCACGTATGTCGCCCATCTCCGCCACGCCGATGACCAGCGCTGCGAACAGCAGCGGGATCACCAGCATGAAGATCAGGCGCAGGAAGATCGTCGCGGCAGGCTGGGTGACATACGTGGTGAGCAGTTTCACCCAGCCGGCATCGCCGCCAACGGTGTAGTGCACGACCAGCCCCGCGACCAGGCCGACGAGGAAGCCGATCAGCATCTTCCAGTGCAACGGCAGCTTCCGTGAAGCGGAGCGGCTGGTTTCGCCCATGGTCCCTGCTCCGGCGGCGGATGCCGGAGCTTACCAAGCCTGCGCTTCGGGAACGGTCAACAACGGACCGCGCGGGCGGCGCCCGGGACAACAGCCCCGCTGCCGCGGGGCGGGAATGCTCAGGCCGCGGTTTCGGTCGCCGGCAACTCGGCTTCGGCCACTTCGCCGCTGCGTGCCGAGACGACGACCGCAGTCGCCAGGTCGCCGGTGACATTGAGCGAGGTCCGGCACATGTCGAGGAAGCTGTTGACGCCCAGGATGATGCCGATCCCCGCCGGGTTGAGGCCGATGATGCCGCAGATCATCGCGATCACCGGCAGCGAACCGGACGGGATGCCGGCGGTACCGATGCCGCCGAGGATGCACAGCCCCAGCACCATCAGCTGCTCGGCCAACGGCAGGTGCAGGCCGAACACCTGCGCCAGGAACAGCACGGTCACGCCTTCGAACAGCGCGGTGCCGTGGTGGTTGGCCGAGGCGCCGACGGTCAGCACGAAGCGGCTGACTTTGCGCGGCAGGCGCAGGTTTTCCTCGGCCACGCGCAGGGTCACCGGCAGGGTGGCGGTGGACGACGCGGTGGCGAATGCGGTCAGCACGGCTTCCTGGCTGCCGCGGAAGAACGTGCGTGGCGACATGCCGCCCATGAACTTCACCCACAGCGGCAGCACCACGAACATGTGGATGGCCAATGCCAGCACCACCGTGACCACGAAGTACGCCAGGCCCGCGAGCACGTCCCAGCCCAGCTGCGCGCACAGACCGAACATGAAGCAAGCCACTGCATACGGCGCGAGGCGGATGAACAAGCCGATCAGGCGCATGCTGATCTCGAACAGGCCCTGCAGCGCGTGCTTGAACGCCTGCGTCGCCGGCGACGGCGTCAGCACCAGGCCGATGCCGATCATCAGTGCGAAGAACACGATGCCCAGCCTCTGCTTGTCGTCCACGCCGGCCGCGAGCACGTTGTGCGGGACGATGTTGACCAGCAGGTCGAGCACCTTGAGCTGCTGGCCGCTGGCGACGATGTCGCCGACCTTGCCGGCATTGCTGCTCATCGCCTTCTGCACCAGCGCCGGATCCATGTGCAGGCCGGGCTGGATCAGGTTGACCATCAGCAGGCCGATCGCCACGGCCGCGCCGGTCACGGCAGCGGTGTAGGTCAGCGTGCGCCAGCCGAGGCGGCCGAGGCTGGCGATGTCGCCCAGTTCGGCGACGCCCAGCACCAGCGCGGAAAACATCAGCGGCAACACCAGCATGAAGAGCAGGTTGAGGAAGATCTGCCCGGCGGGACGCGTCACGTATTCGATGACGCCTTTGATGAAGGGCGTATCGGCGCCCGAGGCGTGAGCGACCAATCCCAGCACCGCACCGAGCACGAAACCGATCAGCACCTTGACGTGCAGCGGGAGGCCCTTGGACGTGGCTGCGGGCAGACTGATGTGGCTCATTCGCTGGTTCTCATGGGCAAAACAGCCGCGAGAGTACAGCAAGGCCCCCTGTTCAGCTTTTGTCGACGTCACCCTTCCGGATACAGCGGGGGCAGCAGCGCTGGGGCCGGCTTGAGTGCATCACGCCAGCGCGGCCCGTGGACGAAGGCACTTTTCAGCACCTGGCGGGCGCTCACGCCGTCCCCGTTGCCCCAGCGCGCGCGTTGCAGGGCATCGAGCGCATCGCGCTGCCGGGGGTCGTCCAGTCGGGCGAGCAGTTCGTCGATGTCGCGCGCGGGCGGCGCAGCCATGGCCTGGAGGACGTCGGCGACGTCGCCGAGACTGCCGGTTTCCAGGGCACGTTTGAGTTCGGTCGAGGTGCGTGGTGGTAGTGGGGACGATGGCGCATCGCCCGGCGCGCGGGCACGCGAATGCGGCGCGTGTTGCGCGCGCTCATGCAGCCCCCAGACCAGGGTGAACAGCCACAGCGCCGCGAACAGCAGCGTGGCCAGAACCCAGCCGCGATCTGCGCCCCGGATGCCCGTCGGCGCCGGGGTCGCCTCGGTTGCCGCGGTCGCCCCGGTCGCATTCGCCACCGTGGCGGGCGCCGGCGTGCCATCGGCCGCGGCCACCGTCCACGACAGCGGCGGCAACGCGGCTGTGCGCCTCGCGCCCGCGCCCACGTCCCACCAGTCGATGCGCAGGCCCGACAGGCGGGCCGCGCCTGCCTGCGAGGGCACCAGCGAGAAGCGGCGGGTGAGCTTCACGCGCGGGCGGCCATCGCGGAATGTCTCGTCGGCCTGCACCGGATCGGCGAACACCTGCACGCCGTCGATCGGCGGTAGCTGCAGCTCCGGCATCTGCGCCGCGGTGACGCCGTCGGCGACGGCCTCGATGACGAGGGCACCGGCACTGCCTGCGCGCAGGTCGCGGGGCGAGGTCGCGTAGCGCAACTGCAGGTCGCGCAACGGCAACCATGGCTGGGGGGCATTGGCGGGTATGGGCTGTACCTGCAGGACGCGGACGGGCGCCTGCGCATTGAGCGCGCCGCCGCGATCGCCAAACAGCTCATCGAAGAAGCCGCCGGTGCCACGACCTTCGAACACGGCGCCGGGAATGCGCAGTTCCCCGCTGCGTTCGGGAATGAGCTGGTAGCGGCGCTCGATGACTTCGTAGCGGCGGCCGGCGACTTCGCGCGAATAGCGCGCGTCCTCGCCCACCTGCTGCAGCGAGGCCCCGTCCGGTTCGGCCTGGTCGAGCTGGCCCGAAAGCAGCGGCGCCGCCGAATACAGGCGCACGACCCAGCCCACTGCCTGCTGCACGTAGGGACTGGTGGCGTCGGGCTGGCTTTCGATGAAGACGTCATCGCCCGCGTGCGTAGGTACCGGTGCGGCGACGGCCTCGACCTGCAGGGTGAGCGGCTGGGTGCGCGCGCCACCGACATTGAGCGACGGAATCACGATCCGGCCGGCGCGGCGCGGCTGCAGGGCGACGGCAAACAGGCTGTGCACGCCGGTGTTGTCCATTCCGGTACGGCTGCTGCGTCCGCTGATGTTGAAGTCGCGCAGCAACGGGTCGTAGTCCGGGCGCGCCATGCCGTCGCTCTGGATGTTGAGGGTGACGGTTTCATTGGCGCCGATGCGATCGCGATCGAGCCATGCGCGCGTCTGCGCGAAAGCCGGCAGCGCCACCAGCATGAGCAGCAGGAAGGCAAGCGCGCGCTGCGCGTGTGATGACATCGGCTTCATGGTGTGGCCCTGCCCTGCGCCACCCGGCGTTCGTATTCGAGACGGAATTTCGCCCGCAGCAGCCCGCCCGGATCGTCCGGTACGCGCTTGAGCCAGGCTTCGTTGGCGAGCCGGCGCTCGCGTTGTTCCGGGGTTTCCTCGGCGCGGGCCTGCGCCTGCGATGCCTGCTTGCCATCGTGTCCGCGCGCCTGCTGCAGCGCGCGTTGCATGCGCTCGCGCTGGGCCCGGTCGGCCTGCTGCTGGGCCTGCGCATCCTGCGGCGAAGCGGCGGAAGGTTGCGCGTGCTCCTGCTTGTCCTGTGCCTGCTCCGGCTTGTCCTGTTGCGGCGTGCCTTGCTGCTGTCGTGGCGACGATTGCTGCTGCGCCTGCGAACCCGCCTTCGAGGCGGCATCCGGCTGTGCGGACGAGGGCTGGTTGGATTGGCCTTGCCCCTGCCCGCCCTGCGACTGCTGCTGGCCCTGCTGCGATCCGGATTGCTGCTGGCGCTTCATCGCGGCTTCCACCGCGCGCCGGTTGGCGATGGCGTCGGCCATGCCGGGCTGCTCTCGCAGTGCCCGGTCATAGGCCTCGATCGCCTGCGGATACTGCCCCGCCTTCGCCAATGCATTGCCGCGGTTGTAGTGCGCGGTGGCGGTGTCGATGCCCTGGTATTGCCTGGCGGCGGATGGGTAATCGCCGCTGCGATACGCCTGGTTGCCGCGCTGCATCCGCGCGTATTCGGCTTGGTCGGGGCGCCGCCACAGATCCGTCGCCTGCGCCTTGCCCAGTGGCAGTGCGAAGGACAGCACGAGCACCGCCAAGGCGCCGCCGCCGCGACGACGGAACGCCAGCAGCGCCACCAGCATCAACGGCGGCAGCAGCCAGTAGCCCTCGTCGCGCCACGCCAGTCCGGCCGTGCCCCTGCCGGCCGCGTCGGTCCGGCCCAGCTCGCGCAGGCCCGGATCGAGCAGGCCCAGCGCGCGCAGGTCGGCATCGTCGCCGGCAAGCGCCACGTAGCGGCCATTGCCGCTTGCCGCGAGCCTGCGCAACGAAGCCGCGTCCAGCCGCGCATTCGCGATCTCACCGGCGCTACGCCGGTAAGCGGCGCCGGCCTCGCTGCCCAGCCCCAGGGCGGACACGCGATAGCCCATGCCTGCGGCGTCGGTCGCTGCGGCAATCGCCGCCGCATCGGCGTGATCGGTCAGCACGACGATGTCGCCGCGCGTGGCCCCGGCCCGCTGCAGCAGTTGCGCGGACCATGCGATCGCATCGCCCGGGCGTTGCCCGTCGCGTGGCATCACGTCGGGCTGCAATTCATCGAGGAACAGGGCGACATTCGCGGCATCGTCTGTCAGCGGCGCCACGGTAAAGGCGTCGCCTGCAAAGGCGACGAGCGCGATCGGCCCGCAGGTGCGTTCGCGCAGCAGGGTAGCGAGCTTGGCGCGCGCCTGCGCCAGCCGGGACGGCGGCATGTCGGCAGCGAGCGACGCGCTCGACAGGTCCAGCGCGACGACCACGGGAGTGCGGCTCTGCCACAGCGGTTGCGTGGACTGGCGCCAACTCGGCCCCGCCAGCGCGAGTATCGCCAGCAGATAGCCGGCCGCCGCCAACCAGATGCCATGGCGGCTGCGGCGATCGCCACGTACATCGAGCAGATGCGGCAGCAGGTGTGGGTCGACCAGTCCACGCCAGGCACTCTGCTGCCGCTGGCGCTTTTTCCACCACCACGCGAGCAGGGGCAGGAGCAGCAACGCACCCAGCCACCCCGGGCGCAGGAAGTGCAGCGCACCCAGATCCTGCAGCAGCGCGGCGTAGTTCATGCGCGCCTCCGCGGCCACGCAAACGCAAGCAGGGCGCACGCGAGTGCCGCCGACAGCGGCCACGCATAGCGCTCCAGCTTCGGTCGCACGGCCTTGCCGGGGCGCCGGATCGGCTCCAGGCGGTCGATCTCCGCGTAGATGCCGGCCAATTCAGCGGTGTCGCGCGCACGGAAGAAACGACCGCCGGTCTGCTTGGCCACCATGCGCAGGGTCGCTTCGTCGATCTCGTCGCCGGCACCGGGCAGCGGCAGCTTGAATCCGAACACCGACAGCGAGCCTTCGCCGCCGAACGCAACGGCGTGCACGCGCACGTGCTCGCTCCGCGCCAGTTCGGCAGCCTTGCGTGGATCGAGCACCCCGGCGGTGTTGACGCCATCCGTCAGCATGATCAGCACGCGCTGTTCCGCCGGTTGCGTGCGCAGCCGTTTCACGGCCAGGCCGATGGCGTCGCCGATGGCGGTTTCCTGCCCCGCCAGCCCGACCACGCTGTCGTCGAGCTGCTCCCGTACCGAATCGCGGTCGAGCGTGAGCGGCGTCAACGCATAGGCGCGGCGACCGAACACCAGCAGACCGACCCGGTCGCCGGCACGACGGTCGAGGAAGTCGGCAAGCACCGCCTTTGCGGCGGTAAGGCGATCGACGGGACGACCGCCGAGCTCCATGTCGGGTTCGCTCATGCTGCCGGAAAGGTCGAGGGCAAGCATCAGGTCGCGGCCAACCTGCGGTGGCTGCACCGCTTCGCCGAACTGCTGCGGGCGCGCGGCGGCGATGCACAACAGGATCCACGCGAGCGCAATCAGTGGGTTCATACCGCTGCCGCGCAGGGCGTGCCCGCCAAGCTGCGCGATCGCGTCGAGGCGCGCGCCGTAAGGCACCTTGAGGGCAGCACCGGTCGTACGCGATGCCGGCAACAACCAGCGGGCCAGCAGCGGCAATGGCAACGCCAGCAGCAGCCATGGCCATGCAAACCAATCCCGCAACCCATCGAGGAAGGCCATCGATGGCATAGTCACTTCACCATCCAGGCGATGAAGCGCGCGCGCGCCAATGCCCTCAGCGCGGCGACGTCCTCGGCGTCGACGTCGCGCCTGAAGCCACCATCCAGCAGCAGGCGCCCGGCGCCCAGGCTGAAGGATTGACGCGCGTCGCCCGTGTCGAGCCAGGCCAGCCACGCCTCGCCCTGCAGCTTGTCGGCAAGCGGATTGCCGCGGCGCCCGGCGCGACGCAGCAGTTCCGACATCGCGGCGACCTGCGCCGGCAGATCGTTCGCTGCTTCCATCGCGCTATCGAACAGGTTTGCGAGGCGACGCTGTTTCCTGCGCTCGTGGTTGCGCCACGCCGCATAGGCCGCGCCGAGCACCAGCACCAGCGCGCCGGCGATCCACC
This sequence comes from Lysobacter sp. P5_B9, assembly GCF_054049835.1. Lineage (NCBI taxonomy): Bacteria > Pseudomonadati > Pseudomonadota > Gammaproteobacteria > Lysobacterales > Lysobacteraceae > Lysobacter > Lysobacter sp. P5_B9. The sequence goes on along the minus strand of NZ_JBFULP010000002.1, from coordinate 365,388 downwards.
AGCCCGGCGCCGGCGGCCACCACGGCGGAGCGATGCCCTGGTGGATATCCCGCAGCACGAGCGTGGGATCCGTCATCACGCCACCATCGGCCGCGCATGGCCGAGCAGCGGCAGCCATGATTCACTGGGCGCATCGGTCGGCAAGGCCTGCACGCGTATGCCACGCGCAGGCAGCGATGCGATCGCGGCTTCGACGGGGCTCGCGAATTCGCGCAGCCAACGCTGGTGTTGCGCGGCTGCCGCCAGGTCCAGTTCAAGGCGATGGCCATTGCTGCTGAAAGGCAGCACGCACTTCGGCGGCGCCGTTTCGAGCGGGTCGGTCAGCAGCAGGACGATGACCTCATGGTGCTGCGCCAGCGCGGGCCAGCGTTGCTCCGGCAGCGCAGCAACACTGCGTGGATCAGCCAGCAGAACGAGGCGCGAACCCGGCCGCAGCAGTCGTTGCGCATGGTCGAGCGTGACCGCGAGGCCCGTGTCTTCGGAGGGCGGCTGGGCGTACCAGCGCACCATGGCATCCAGCACGCGCAGCGCTCCGCGCGCTCCGGATGCTGGCGTAAGAGGCGCATCCCGCAGGCTGCCGCGCAATGCGGCGATGCGGTCGCCGTCGCGCGCGGCCGCCCATGCCGCCACGGCGCCGGCGCGTGCCGCCTGGACCGACTTGAAGCGCACGCGGGTACCGAAGTAAAGGGAGGGTGCGGTATCCGCGACGATCAGGGTCAGTCGCTCGCGTTCGGCCTGGAACAACTTGGTGTGCGCGCGTCCGGTCCGTGCGGTGAGGCGCCAGTCGATGTGGCGCGCGTCGTCGCCGGCGACGTAGTCCCGCGACTCGGCGTATTCCATGCCCCGGCCGCGTAGCGGCGATAGCGCTTGCCCGCTCGTACCGTGGCGTCCCAGGCGCGCATTGCGGCGGCCACTGGCGCTGCCGCGCAGGGCCACCAGTTCCGCCAGCGTCGGCGTAATGCCGTCGCCCGCCGTGGCGGCGTCTGTCTGCAAAGGCCCCGGTTGGACGTCTTGCGCGCGCATGCTCAGGGCAGCGGCACCTGCCGCAGCAGTTCGGCGACCAGGCGATCGCCATCCCAGCCTTCGGCGGTCGCCTCGTAGCTGGGCAGGATGCGATGACGCAACACGTCGGGCGCGATCGCGCGGACGTCATCGGGCGTCACGAAGTCACGTCCAGCCAGCCAGGCGTGCGCACGTGCGCAGCGTTCAAGCGCGATCGAACCACGCGGGCTCGCGCCCCAGGCGATGCGGCGCGCCAGCATGGCGTCATACCGTCGCGCATCGCGCGATGCGAGAACAAGCTCGATGAGATAGCGCTCCACCGCGGGTGCGACATGCAAGTCGAGTACGGCCGCGCGGGCGGCGAAGACATCGGCCTGCGGCATGCGCGGGATCGAGGACGGCGTCGCACGCGCGCTGGCGCGAGCGCGAGCGCGGGCGAGGCGCAGGATCTCGGTTTCGGTCGCCGCCTCGGGATAGCCGATGCGCACATGCATCAGGAAGCGGTCGAGCTGCGCCTCGGGCAGGGGAAAGGTTCCTTCCTGTTCGATCGGATTCTGCGTCGCCATCACCAGGAACAGCGGCGGCAATGCATACGTCTGCCTGCCCACGGTGACCTGGCGCTCGCCCATGGCCTCGAGCAGGGCCGATTGCACCTTGGCGGGTGCGCGGTTGATTTCATCGGCGAGCAGCAGCGGGTGGAAGATCGGCCCCGCCTGGAATTCGAAGCGGCCATCATGGGGACGCCATACCTCGGTGCCGGTGAGGTCCGCCGGCAGCAGGTCGGGCGTGAACTGGACGCGGGCGAAGTCGGCATCCAGGCGTTCGGCCAGTGCACGGATCGCGCTGGTCTTCGCCAGGCCGGGGGCACCCTCCACCAGCAGGTGTCCGTCGGCGAGCAGGGCAACCAGCAGCCGTTCGATCAGGCCGGACTGCCCCACGATTTCGGCGGACAAGGCCGCGCGCAGATCGCGGAACGCGTCGTGCAGCCGGCCCACGGCGCCGCCATGGGCACTACCAGGAATCTGCGGGATGCTGCTGTCCATCGGTCGCTCTCTGGCGGGTTGTGGCCATTTTGACCGAAGAATCGACACCGAGTTCGCGCGACCGTGCCGGATTCAGGCAGGCGACGGTCGTGGCTGAGCCAAAAAACAAACGGGGGCCTTGCGGCCCCCGTTGCTGACATTCGGATTTGCGTGCGATCAGCGCTGGGCGACCTGCAGGACCTTCGGCGTCACGAAGATGAGCAGTTCCGCCTTCTCCCGGTTCTTGCCCTTCTTCTTGAACAGATTGCCAAGGAAGGGAATGTCGCCGAGGAAGGGCACCTTCTGGATGTCGCTGCGATCGCGGAATTCGTACACGCCGCCGATCACCACGGTCTGCCCGTCTTCGATCAGCACCGCGGTGTTGACTTCGCGCTTGTTGATCAGCGGCACGCTGCCGATGGAGGCCTCGACGAAATCTTCGACCTCGTCCTTCTTCACGTTCATGTTGAGGAAGACGCGGCCGTCGTTGGTGATGGTCGGGGTGACCTTCATTTCCAGCAGGACGTCCTTGAACTGCACGGTCTGCTGCGCGACGTTGCCGCCCGCGCCCGCGCCCTGGGTCACCGTCACGTAGCCGACTTCCTGGCCTTGGCGGATCACCGCTTCACGCTGGTTGCTCGTGACGACGCGCGGATTGGAGATGACCTCGCCGCGGCCTTCTTCCTGCATCGCGGACAGCTCCACGTCCAGGAGATAGCCCGCGTTGAGGATCGACAGGCCCAACGATCCGGCCGGATTCGAGACCGGCAGGTTGACGTTGAGGTCACGCGTGGCCGTGAAGCCCTGGGCGCCCGACATCACTGCATTGGCTCGCGAAATGGCATTGGCAGCAGATGCTTCGGCGCTGCCGCCAAACCCGAGCGAGCTGCGATCGCCGTCCTTGCCGGAGGCGCCATTGATGCCGAACTTGGCACCGACTTCACGGGCAAACGTCTCGGTCGCGATCACGATGCGCGCTTCGATGATGACCTGGTCGACCGGGCGGTCGATGATCTTCACCAGCTCCCTGATCTGGGCGACCTTCTTCGGAATGTCGCTCACCATCAGCGTGTTGGTGCGCTCGTCTGCAACCAGGCGGCCACGCTGGGAGAGGAAGCCGTTGTCGTTCTGGTTGCCGGTGCCGCCTCCACTGCCGCCCTGGCCACCACCCGAGCTACCAATACCCTTGGCCTCGGTCAGGGCTTTGTAGATCGCCGCTGCGTTGTGGTAGTTGACCTGGATGTATTCGGTGACGAGATCGACGCGGTTGTCGAGCGCGATGCGCGCGTCTTCCTTGTCCTGCTCGTACTTGGCAATCTCCGACTGCGGCGCGATCCACACGACATTGCCGCTGCGGCGCTTGTCCAGGCCCTTGGCCTGCAGGACGATGTCCAGCGCCTGGTCCCACGGCACGTTGACCAGGCGCAGGGTGACATTGCCCTGGACCGTATCGGCCGCTACGACATTCAGGCCGGATTCTTCCGCGATCAACTGCAGGACGGTACGCACCGGCACATCCTGGAAGTTGAAGGTCACCGGGCGGCCGCTGTACGCGCGCGCAGGCGTGGCGGCGGCAGCGGGGGCGCCCACTGCACGCTGCTTCGCTCCGGCTGCGCGGGGAATGATCTCCACGATGTAGTCGCGGCCGGTCTGGTACGCCATCGACTCATAGGCGCCGTTGGTATTCAGTACCAGCTGCGTACCCGTGCCCGCCGAACGCGCGTCGATCGACTGCACCGGCGTGGCGAAGTCGGTCACGTTGAGGGGCTTCTGCAGGTTTGCCGGCAATTGCGCGTTGCCGACGTTGATGGTGACGGTCGAGCCTGTGCTGCGCAGATCCGGTGCGGCGCCATCGCCGCTGAAGCGCAGGATCAGCTTGCCCGCGCCGCCGTCGCCGCGCTTGAAGTCGATGTTCGACACCGAGATGGCGCCCGGCAATTGCTTCGCCGGGTCGTTGCTGGGCATGGGTGCGGTCGTCGGCGCAAGCTGGGCGACGAAGGTCGGCGTGAAGCTGCCTTGCGGCGCCGGCGTCGCAGCGTGTACGGCACCGAACCCGGCGAGCAGCCCGATTGCGAGGCCGATGCCGGTGCGCTTGGAGCGGTTGGCGTTGAAAACGGTCATCGTGTCATCCCCCAATCATTGATCTTCTAATGCGACCGACGCTGGACGTTCCAGCCAGCCACCCGCGCCATCCGGCACCAGTTCCACCAACTCGATGCGGTCTTCAAACACACCGGTCACGCGTCCGTCGCTCTGCCCCATGTAGTCCCCGGGGCGGACGCGATACGTAACCTTGTCCGGTGCCATCACCAACGCCACGACGCCCGCGCCGTGGCCCAACGTGCCCACCATGTCCAGGCTGTCGAGCGGGAACTGCTCGAGCGTCTGCCTGCGGCGCGCGCGATCGGGTCGGGGACCCGAGCTTGAGTCGGAATCCGTAAAGGCGGTGCTGAACGGATCGCGCAGCGCATAGGCGGCGTATTCGAATGTCTCGAATTGCTGCATTACGGGCAGCGGTTCGAGCGGCGGCGCCGGACGTGCCTTGACCTCGGCCACCCACTTTTCCAGGTTCGGTGCATCGCCCGGCGTGCTGGTGATACCGCGGGTGCAGCCGACAAGGGCCAGCGCCAGTGCGGCACCGAAGAGGACTCGACGTCCCACGTTGCTCAGGCTATCAGGATGTCCAAGCATCTCAGGCCCCCCCCTGGGTGCCGCCGCTGGTGCCGGAAGCCTTGGCTGCGGCTTCCTGTTCGGCGACTTCTTCTTCGTCCAGGTATCGATACGTTTTCACCGTACCGGCGAGCTCCAGCGGGCTGTTGGGCGTAATCGGAATGGGCTTGCCGGATTTGTCCTTGTCGCGAGGCTTCAGCGAGATGTCGTGCATGGTCATGATGACCACGCGCGGCAGCGTCGCCACGCCGCTTACGAAGCCGCCAAACTGGTGGTAGGTGCCCACCATGCGCAGCGCGATCGGCTTCTCGGCGTAGAACTCCTTGGGGATTTCCGGGCCGGGCTGGAAAAGCTCGTTGGTGATGCCGGTCGCCAACGCCGTCTGCGAAATATCGACGATCAGGTCGGGCATCTCCGTCTTGCTCGGCAACTGGCGCAACATCTGCTTGAGCTGCTCTTCCATCTGCGCGAGTTGCTGCTTGAGCGGCTCGAGGTTGGCGGCGCGGCCCTGCTTGGTTTCGAATTCCTGGCGCAGCTCGGTTTCCTTGCTTTCGAGGCTCTTCAGCTCGTCCAGCTTGTCGCGGACGAAGAGCCACCAGCCCAGGAAGATGATCAGCAGGGCGACGATGACGCAGAAGCCCACCTTGGCCTGCTGCGGCCAGGAGCCCATGTTGTTGAAGTCGAGTTCCCGCAGCGAGAATTTCTTGGCGCTCACGAGGCGGCTCCTTGTTTCACTGGGGCTGCAGCCGGAGGATTGGTGGGTGCGGGTGCCGCACCGGCGGGGGGAGTCGCCGGGGCATCCGGCACGCCATCGCCGTTCTCGTCCTTGGGCGCGTTCGGGTCGGCCAGCTTGACCGTCAGCTTGAACTCGTTCGGCAGCGCCTTGTCCTCACCCTTGGCTTCGATGATCGACAGGTCCGGCTTGGTCATCCAGCCCGAGCCTTCGAGGTTGCGCATGTAGGTACTGACGCGGGCGTTGGACTGCGCGCGACCCTCCAGCGTCAGGGTGTCCTCGTCCTGCTTGATCGAAGTCAGGATCACGCCATCGGGAATGGTGCGGACCAGCGAATCGAACAGATGCACCATCTGCGAGCGGTTGGCCTGCAGCTTCTCGATGATTTCCTTGCGTGCAAGGAGCTTGGCCTTCTTCTCGTCGAGCAGCTTGATTTCGTCGATCTGCTTCTGCACCAGCGTGATCTGGTCGGTCAGATACTGGTTGCGTTCGTTCTGGCCGCTGATCTGCGCCTTGTAGTAACCGACCAAAAGGAACGACAGCAGGACCGCACCCAGTGCCGACATGGCAAGCAGGATGCTGAATTCCTTCTGGCGCTGCTTGCGCCGTTCGGCGCGCCACGGGAGGAGGTTGATCCGTGCCATCAGTCGAAGCTCCTCAGGGCGAGGCCGCAGGCAATCATCAGCGCGGGGGCATCCTGCGCCAGCGCGTGCGCCTGCACGCGGGGACCGAGCGTCATGTGCGCCAGCGGATTGGCGACGAGAGTCGGGACGCCGAGTTGCTCCTCGACCATCTGGGCGATGCCCGGTATGGCCGCATTGCCGCCGGCGAGCACGATCTGGTCGACACGATTGAATTCACTGCCGGCATAGAAGAACTGCAGCAGGCGGCTGACCTGCTGGACCATGGCTTCCTTGAAAGGCTCGAGCACTTCGGCCTGGTAGCTTTCCGGCAAGCCACCCTGGCGCTTGGCCAGGCCGGCTTCTTCGTAGCTCAGGCCATACCGGCGCATGACTTCGTCGGTGAGTTGCTTCCCGCCGAAGACCTGCTCGCGGCTGTAGAGGCTGCRGCCATTGCGAAGCACGTTGAGCGTGGTCATGGTCGCGCCGGAGTCGATCAGCGCGGTGAGGCCGTCGCGCGGGCCACTTAGCTGGTTGGCAAGCAGCGCGAATGCGTTTTCGATCGCGAATGCCTCGACGTCCATGACCTTCGGGGTCAGGCCGCCGATTTCCAGGGCAGACGAGCGCAACTCGACGTTTTCAGAGCGCGATGCGGCGAGCAGCACCTGCAGGGTTCCGGGGTTGTTCGGCATCGGGCCGAGCACCTCGAAGTCGAGGTTCACTTCCTCGATGGGGTACGGCACGTAGTTGACCGCTTCGAGTTCGACCTGGGACTCGAGGTCGTCCTCATCCAGGTCGGCCGGCATCGGGATCACCTTGGTGATGACCGATGACCCCGCGACAGCAGCGGCGGCGTATTTGATCCTGGTGCCCGAGCGGTTGACCGCGCGCTTGATCGCTTCGCCCACCGCCTCGACTTCGACGATGTTCTTCTCGACCACGGCGTTAGGCGGCAGCGGCTCGACCGCATAGTGCTCGACGCGATAGCGGTCGCCAGCCCGGGAGAGCTGCAACAGCTTGACCGCAGTCGAACTGATATCCACGCCGACGAGGGTCGGCTGGCCTTTTGTGACAATCCCCACGATTTTTCTCCCCATGCCACAAGCGCTTACGCGCACTTCGTGTGGCCCTGCCTTAAATATCGGACTTTCCCCGGGCTGGCAACTCCCCCCTACCGGGAACTGCCAACCAGACCGCTTTTCCTCTGAACGCCGAACCGGAACCGGAACGGCCTCGACAGCCCAGCAACCCCAACAAGAACCCCCTTCCGGCCCGGGTCCACCCAACCCGTGCCATCCCGCCAGTGCCGCGATCCCGGAGTCCCGCGGAGAGCGCGGGTTTCGCCGGCAGCGGCTTCGATCACTGCCGCTCCCCCCGATCTGCGCAACGCGGCACCGTTCACTTGCCCGTGTGCAGCCGGCGATTGCAGTCGCCGGGCAACGCACGTTGCATTCCATTCCGGGCAATCCATTCCGGTGCCCTTACTCGCCTCCTCTATACTCCTCGCCTACAACACCCGCAATCCTCGCTGCACAGGAATTCCGCTTCGATGCCCCGTTTACGTCGCTTGCTGCGCTGGTCGCTGATCGCGGCCGCCAGCGTGGTCCTGCTTGGCGCCACCGCGCTGGGCATCCTGTACTTCCTTATCGCTCCCAAGCTGCCGGACGTGGAAACCCTGCGTACGGTCGAGTTGCAGGAGCCGATGTACGTCTACTCGCGCGACGGCCGGTTGATGGCCCTCTTCGGCGAGACCCGGCGCTATCCGATCAACATCGAAGAAGTGCCCAACCATCTCAAGCAGGCCTTCCTGGCCGCCGAGGATGCCCGCTTCTATAAGCATCATGGCGTCGACTACAAGGGCATCGCCCGCGCGATGTGGCTGCTGGCGACCACCAACGACAAGCGCGTGCCGGGCGGCTCCACCATCACCCAGCAGGTCGCACGCCAGTTCTTCCTGAGCCAGGAGTACAGCTACAAGCGGAAGCTCGCCGAGATGATGCTGGCAATGCGCATCGAGAACGAGCTGAGCAAGGACGAGATTTTCGAGCTGTATCTCAACAAGAGCTTCTTCGGCCACCGCGCCTACGGCGTGGGAGCGGCAGCCGAGTTCTATTACGGCAAGAAGTTGAACCAGCTTTCGCTGGACGAAATGGCATCGCTTGCGGCCATCCCCAAGTTCCCGTCCACCGCGAACCCGCTCAGCAACCCTGCCCGCGCCAAGGAACGCCGCGACGTATACATCCTGCAGCGGATGGCGCAGCTGAAGTACATCAGCCAGGCCGAAGCAGACGCCGCCATGGCGGTGCCGATGCACGCGTCGCCGCACGAACGCCCGGTCGAGGTCAATGCGCCGTACGTGGCCGAAATGGTGCGGCAGGAAATGGTCGCCCGGTACGGCGCCGAGGCGTTGACCAAGGGCTACCACGTCATCACCACCATCGACCCGGTCCTGCAGGCCGCCGCCGACCGGGCGATCCGCGCTGGCCTGCGTACCTACGACCTGCGCCACGGCTGGCACGGTGTCGAGCAGCACTTCGACCTGGCCGACGGCGAGGATGAAGCCACGATGCTCGCCCGCCTTCGGGACGTCTCCTCCCAGGCGGACCTGCTGCCGGCGCTGGTACTCAGCGTCGCCGACGGCGGCGCGCGGGTGATGCTCGCCGACGGCCGCCAGATCGAGCTGGGCGCCGACCAGGGCTGGAATGGCCAGGCACCCGCCACGCTCGTGAAGCGCGGCGATCTCGTCCGGGTGCTTCGCAGCGAAACGGCCGCCGCCGCGTCCGATGCTCCGGCGGGCACTGCAAGCAAGCCCGCCGGCCCAGCCGCCATCCGCTACTCGCTCAACCAGCTGCCGCGTGCGCAGTCGGCCCTGGTATCGCTGGAGCCTGGCAATGGCGCATTGCGCGCGCTGTCGGGCGGCTACAGCTTCGCGGGCAACAAATTCAATCGCGCCACGCAGGCGCGCCGCCAGCCCGGCTCCAGTTTCAAGCCGTTCGTATACGCAGCGGCCTTCGAGCGCGGCTTCAATCCCGCGTCGGTCGTACTCGACGCACCCGTCGTCTTCAAGGACCGGCGCGGCCACCTGTGGCGCCCGCAGAACGACACCGGCAACTTCGCCGGCCCGATGCGCCTGCGCGAAGCGATGGTGCAGTCCCGCAACCTGGTGTCGGTACGCCTGCTCGACGCGATCGGTGTCGACTATGCGCGCAAGTACATAAGCCACCTCGGCTTCGAGGAAAAGGAACTGCCGCCGAACCTGTCGATGTCGCTGGGCACCGCTTCATTGACGCCGCTTTCGGTGGCGCGCGGTTTCTCGGTGTTCGCCAACGGCGGCTTCCTGGTGACGCCGTGGTTCATCGATGAAGTGCGCGACAGCAACGGCGCCGTGCTTTTCAAGGAGAAGCCGGCCACCGCATGTCCCGACTGCGACTTTGGCTCCGCCGGCAAGGTGGTTGCGGCGACAGCCGCCTCGTCCACGGATGTCGATGGCTTCGACCTCGGTCCACGCGGCAGTGGCACGCCGGCCGTCAAGGAAGCCGACAAGAGCAAGCCGAAAGACATCAAGGCACCGCCGGCGGACATGGTGGTGGCGCCGCGCGCCATCGACAATCGCATCGCCTACCAGATCGTTTCGATGCTGCGCGATGTGGTGCTGCGCGGTACCGGCACGCCGGCCAAGGTGCTGGGGCGCGAGGACATCGGCGGCAAGACAGGCTCGACCAACGACCACCGCGACGCCTGGTTCTCCGGCATCGGCGGCCCGTTCGTCACCACGGTCTGGGTGGGCCGCGACGACTACAAGTCGCTGGGCTATCGTGAATATGGCGGCAAGGCCGCGTTGCCGATCTGGATCGATTACATGCGTATTGCCCTCGATGGCAAACCCATCGCGGTCAACGAGCCACCCAATGGCATGGTCAAGGTATCGGTCGCCGCCAATGGCGCGCTGTTGCCGGAAGGCACGGGCGGCGTACTCGAGTGGGTGAAGGCCGAGGACCTCGACCGCATGGAAACCTACGTCGACTACGGCCCACAGGACGCCGTACCGGCCGAGGAATCCTTCGACATCTTCTGACCGGCGCTTTCGACGGGAGATCCCCGGCACCAGACACGCGAAGCGGGCTCCGGCCCGCTTCGTTGTTTTTGCCGCAGGGATTCGTGGCGCGGCCGTAACCGGCCTTTCGGCAATTCCTGATTCACTCCTCCCATGCTAGCGTTGACCCTTGCCAGCTCCTGCTGGCCGCGGCGAAACCGCTCGCCGTCGTCGTGCCAGCCGCGGAGGTCGTCATGCGCCACGCCCGACAGCACGCCCAGCAACATGCACAGAGCCGCACGCATGAGCGGCGCCGCAGCCTCGCCCACGAAGCCGCGCGCCTGATGGCCGAAGGCGGCATCCGTGACTACCACCAGGCCAAGCTCAAGGCGGCGCAGCGCCTGGGAATCTTCGACGATGCCTCGCTGCCGCGTAACCGCGAGATCGAGGACGCGCTGCGCGAGTACCAGCGCCTGTTCCAGCGCGAGAACGTCGTCGAATTGCGGATTCGCCGCGAAGCGGCTTTGCGCGCGCTCGAGTTCTTTGCCGACTTCGATCCGCGCCTGGTCGGCCCGGTGCTCGAAGGCACCGCCGACGCGCGTAGCGCCGTCGCCCTGCACCTGCACAGCGACGATCCCGAGGCGGTGCACCGCCATCTCGAGCACAGCGGCATTCCCGCGGAGTCGCGCAACCGCCGCATCCGCCTCGACCGCGAACGCAGCGACGACTTTCCGGTGTGGGTGTTCAGTGCCGAGGGCTTGCCCATCGATCTCACCGTGCTGCCGCGCGACGTGCTGCGCCAGGCGCCGCTGTCCGGCATCGACGAAAAGCCGATGAGGCGCGCCTCGCTGGCGCAACTGCGCCAGCTGCTGGCCGATGAGGAAATTGCCGGTTACGAGCACGAGCATCGCTGAGCGGCGCTTGTGCGGGGCTTGTGCGGGGACGTCGTGCCCGCCTCGGATTGTTGTGCAGCCAACCCAGGAGTGAACGCATGTACGTGAGGTTTTCCTTGCGCGGGAAAGTGATGGCCGCTGTCGCGGCCACCTTCGTCGCGAGCGCCGCATCGGTTGCCGCCCCGGTCCACGCCAGCGACAGCGACAGCGACAGCAGCGAACTGTCCGCGATCCGGGCGGAGGTTGCCCGCCACCATGACGAAACGGTCAAGCGCCTCCAGGACTGGATCGCGCAACCGGCGATAGCCGCGGAGGACCGGGGCTATCCCGCCGGCGCGGAATACATGGCGAAACTCGCGCGCGATGCCGGCTTCCAGCAGGTATCGATCGTGGACACCGAGGGCAAGCCGGGCGTCTTCGCGACGCTCGACGCCGGCGCCGCCAAGACGGTGGGCCTGTACTTCATGTACGACGTCAAGCAATTCGATCCGGCGGAATGGACCTCGCCCCCGCTGGAGGCTCGCCTGGCCGACAAGCCAGGCCTGGGCAAGGTGCTGATCGGCCGCGGTGCGGTCAACCAGAAAGGCCCGGAGGTGGCATTCCTGGCCGCCCTGCACGCGATCCGCGCGGCCGGCGGGAAGTCGCCAGTGAACCTGGTGCTGGTGGCGGAAGGCGAAGAGGAAATCGGCTCGCCGCACATCGGCCAGATCGTGCAACGTCCCGAGGTGCAGGCCGCACTCGCCAAGACGGTCGGCGTGTTCATGCCCTCGGCAATGCAGGGCATCGACGGCGTGGTCACCGTCAACCTGGGCTCGAAGGGCGTGGTCGAACTGGAGCTGGTGTCGAGCGGCGAGAAATGGGGTCGCGGCCCCGGCAAGGACATCCACTCCTCGCTCAAGGCCATGGTGGATAGCCCGGCCTGGCACCTGGTGAAGGCACTCGACAGCCTGGTGTCCGATGATGGCAACACCATCGCCGTCGATGGCTATCCCAAGCCGCTGCCGCTCAGCGAGTCCGAGCGTCGCATGATTGCCGTGGCATCCCAGCGCCGCAGCGAGGCACAGGCCAAGCAGCAGCTCGGCCTGCAACGCTGGATCGACGACCTGCCGTGGCAGCAGGCCAACGAGCGTCTGGAATCGCAGCCGACCATCAACATCGAAGGCCTCGTCGGCGGCTATACCGGCGTCGGCGGCAAGACCGTGCTGCCCCACCGCGCCGTGGCCAAACTCGACATGCGCCTGGTGCCCGGCATGACCAGGGACGAAGCCGTGGCCGCGTTGAAGGCCCATCTGGCCAAGCGCGGCTTCGGCGATATCGAAGTCAATGTGTCCGGCGGCTACGACCCCACCAGCACCTCTCCCGACGCCCCGCTCATCCAGGCCCAGATCGCCACGCTCAAGAAAGCCGGCATCGACCCCGTGCTGTGGCCACGCAACGCGGGCTCATATCCCGGCTACGTGTTCACCGGTGCGCCGCTGAAGCTGGCCGCCGGACATTTCGGCCTCGGGCACGGCAGCGGCGCACATGGCCCGGACGAGTACTACCTGATCGAATCCACCAACCCCAAGCTGCAAGGCATCGACGGAGCGACCATGTCCTTCGTCGAATATCTGTACGAACTCGCGAACTGACCCCGCGCCGGGCCGACAAAAAAGAACGCCCCGACGAATCGGGGCGTTCTTGTTCTTGCGGACGCGAGGGATGCAACGCGCGATCAGCGCTGGTCCATCCCGCGGTAGTCGCGCGTCGCCGAACCGGTATAGATCTGGCGCGGGCGGCCGATCTTGTTTTCCGGATCGTTCTGCTGTTCCAGCCAGTGCGAGACCCAGCCGGCGGTGCGGGCGATGGCGAACATCACCGTGAACATCTCGGTCGGGATACCCAGCGCCTTGTAGATGATGCCGGAATAGAAGTCGACGTTCGGGTAGAGCTTGCGCTGGATGAAGTACTCGTCCTTCAGCGCCGCTTCTTCCAGGCGCAGCGCGACTTCCAGCAACGGATCGTTGATGTGGAGCGCGCCGAGGACTTCGTGGGTCATCTTGCGCACCAGCGCCGCGCGCGGGTCGTAGTTCTTGTAGACGCGGTGGCCGAAGCCCATCAGGCGGAAGCCGGATTCCTTGTCCTTGGCCTTTTCCACGGCGGAACCGACGTTCTCCGGCCTGCCGATCTCGGCCAGCATTTTCAGCACGGCCTCGTTCGCACCGCCGTGCGCCGGGCCCCACAGCGCGGCGACGCCGGCGGCGACGCTCACGTACGGATTGGCGCCGGTGGAACCGACCAGGCGAACGGTCGAAGTCGAGGCATTCTGCTCGTGGTCGGCGTGCAGGATGAACAGCAGGTCCATCGCCTTGGCGGCGACCGGATCGAGTTCCAGCGGCTCGCTCGGCACTTCCTTCATCATGTGCAGGAAGCGCGTGGTGTATTCGAGGTTGTTGCGCGGGTAGCGGATCGGCCAGCCGATCGAGTAGCGGTAACACGCTGCGGCAATGGTCGGGACCTTCGCGATCAGGCGGATCGCTGCCAGGCGGCGATGCTCCGGATCCTCGATGTCGAGGTCGTTGTGATAGAAGCTCGCCAGCGATCCGAGCATGCCCGTGAGCATCGCCATCGGATGCGCGTCGTGGCGGAAGCCATACAGGAACGTGCGGAAGGCCTCGTGCATCATCGTGTGATGCGTGACTTCGTGCTCGAACTTCGCGAACTCGTCCTGGGTCGGGAGTTCGCCGTTCATGAGCAGGTAGGCGACTTCGAGGAAGTTCGACTTCTCGGCGAGCTGCTCGATCGGGTAACCGCGATACAGCAGCACGCCTGCATCACCATCGATGTAGGTGATGGCCGAACGGCAACTGGCCGTAGCGGTGAAACCGTTGTCGTAGGTGAAGCAGCCGGTTTCCTTGGGCAGCTTGCCGATGTCGATGCAGGGGGCACCCAGGGTCGGGTGGTGTACCGGCAGGGTGACGCTCTTGTCGCCCGCGGTCAGGGTGACCTGATCGAGGCCGGACTTGGAGGACTCGGACACGCAACGCTCCTGTATCTGCACGCCGCAGGGATCGCCGCGGCGGTTGGAGGGAAACTAACTCTGTAGTCGTTCGCGGCCTGGCCGCGACGGCGAATTATCGCACAAGCATTCGGTGCCGCAGGGTGGTACCAAAGTCGCATGTCCCGTGCGGAATAGAGCCGATGCTCAAGAAACCAGGGCGGCTCGCGCAGGCCGTGAATGCGGGGGCGGTCCCGCGATGGCGCCAACAATTCCCTACGCCCTCATCGTGACCATCCAACCGACCGGAAACGCAAAAAGCCCGCCATGGAAAGGCGGGCTTCTTGTGCGTCAGGTGGCGGCGCGTGCGCCGGACCACGTGTACTCGCGCTCAGCGCGCGAGCGTCGACATCACTTCGTCGACATCACTTCTGCGCGTAACGCTTGCGGAACTTGTCGACGCGACCGCTGATATCCATGATCTTGTGCTTGCCCGTGTAGAACGGGTGCGAAGCCGACGTGATATCCAGCTTGATCAGCGGGTACTCGTTGCCGTCTTCCCACTTGATCGTTTCCTTGCTGCCAAGGGTCGAGCGGGTCAGGAATGCGAAATCCGTGGTCACATCCTGGAAAATGACTTCACGGTATTCGGGATGGATGCCGGTCTTCATGACAACGCGCCAATAGCTTCGGGAAAGCTGGGCAGTATAGCGGCCCGTTGCGGTCCGTGGCAAGCCCGGACTGCGGCGAGTCAACCGGCGGCCAGGGCTGCCTCGACCAGTGCCTCGAACCGCGGCTGGTCGTAGCGCAGCAGGATGCGGACGTTGTCCGCCTGCCCGCTTTCGCGGCGCCAGTCGACGATGCTGGCCCCGCGGGCATGCCGGCCTTCGGTTTCCACGGCCAGCGGTCGTTCGGCGGTTTCCAGCGCCCCTTCCGGCGCCAGGGCAAAGGCCATGGCCAGCCCATCGGCGGAAAACCAGCGGTTGCCGCGGCGTTCGCCGGACCAGGCCCGGGTCTTCCGTGAAATCGCCTCGTAGAAGCGCGCGCGCGGTGACTCGGCGCCCAGCCAGCGATCGACATCCGTATCCAGCAGGCCGTGTGCCATGGTCGCCTCCCAGTCGCCCAGGTCGATGTGCGGGAATGCGCTGAAGACGATGTGCGCCGCTTCGGGGTCGAAGGCGATGTTGAATTCGGCCGCCGGAGTGATGTTGCCGTGCGCGGTGACGGCACCACCCATGACCACGCAGCGCGCGACGCGCGACGGCAGGCTCGGGTCGAGCTTCAGTGCCAGTGCCAGGTTCGTCAGCGGTCCCAGCGCTACCAGCAGCAGGCGCCCGGCGTATTCGTGCGACAGGCGCAGGATGGCCAACGCGGCGTGTTCGTTGCCGGGTTGGCGCTGCGCCGGCGCGTAGCCGATATCGCCGAAGCCGTCGCGGCCATGCACGTAGGCCGCGTCGCGCGCCGGATGCAGCAGCGGCGCCGCGCAACCGGCGTACACCGGCACGTCGCTGCCGGCGACTTCGCACAGCTTCAGTGCGTTGGCGACGGTGTGCTGCAGGCCGACATTGCCGGCCGCGATGGTGAGGCCCACGACCTCGTGGCCGGGGGCGTTGAGGGCCATGAGGATGGCGAGGGCGTCGTCGACGCCCGGATCGGTGTCGATCAGCAGAGGGATGCGGGTCATGCCGCCATTATGACCAAGGCCTGCCGTCAGGCGGACGCATAGCGCGCCGCGCCACCGACCCAGCGGGCGATGATGCGCTCGGCGATGTCGGGCGCCTCGGCGAGCAGCTGTGCGCCGACCTGCTGCACCAGCGGCAGCAGGTCGGCATCGCGGGCCAGGTCGGCGACACGGAAGCCGGCCAGGCCGGTCTGGCGGGTGCCCAGCAGTTCGCCGGGGCCGCGCAGTTCCAGGTCTTTTTCCGCGATCACGAATCCGTCGTGCGTCTGCCGCATGGTCTCCAGTCGCTGCTTCGCCAGCTGCGACAGCGGCGACTGGTACAGGAGCACGCAGCTGGAAGCCGCGCTGCCCCGCCCCACGCGTCCGCGCAACTGGTGCAGCTGGGCCAGCCCCAGTCGCTCCGCGTTCTCGATGATCATCAGCGAGGCGTTGGGAACGTCGACGCCAACCTCGATCACGGTGGTGGCGACGAGCAGGTCGATCGCACCCTCCTTGAAGGCGCGCATCGTGGATTGCTTGTCGCTGGCCTTCATGCGGCCGTGCACGAGCCCGACCCGCAGTTTCGACAACTGCTTCGACAGATCCTCGAAGGTACTTTGCGCGGCCTGCGCGACCACCTCGTCGCTGTCGTCGATCAAGGTGCAGACCCAGTACGCCTGCCGCCCCTCCGCGCAGGCCGTGCGGATGCGTTCGACCAGTTCGGGGCGACGCTCGGCATTCAGGGCGACGGTCTGCACGGGCGTGCGTCCCGGCGGCAGTTCATCGATGGCAGAGACATCCAGGTCCGCATAGGCAGCCATCGCCAGCGTGCGGGGAATCGGGGTCGCCGTCATCACCAGTTGATGCGGGACGATGCTGTCGCCATTGAACCGCTCATCCTGAGCTTGTCGAAGGACCGTGCCCTTGTCGCGCAGCGCGAGGCGCTGGTGCACGCCGAAGCGATGCTGTTCGTCGACGATGGCCAGTGCGAGGTCGCGGAAGGCGACACCTTCCTGCATCAGTGCATGGGTGCCGACCACGACCTGCGCGTCGCCGGAAGCGACTTCCTCCAACACCTTGCTGCGCGCCTTGCCCGTGACCTTGCCTGCGAGCCATGCCACCCGCACGCCCAGGGGTTCCAGCCAGCCACGCAGGTTGTTGAGATGCTGCTCGGCCAGCAACTCGGTCGGCGCCATCAAGGCGGCCTGCTTGCCGACTTCCACTGCCTGCATCGCGGCCAGCGCAGCCACCACGGTCTTGCCGCTGCCGACATCGCCCTGTACCAGCCGCAGCATGGGCGAGGGTTTGCCGAGGTCCGCCTGGATCTCCTCGAAGACGCGCTGCTGCGCACCGGTGAGTTCGAAGGGCAGGGACTTGCGCAACTTGCCGGCCAGCGTCGCGCGGCGCAGCGCGGGCGCCGCATGCGCCTGCTGCGCCAGGCGCTGGCGGCGCAGGCTCAGGTGATGGGCGAGGAGTTCCTCCAGTGCCAGGCGCCGTTGCGCCGGATGGCGGCCGGCGAGCAGTGCGGCGATGTCCTCTCCGGCCTGCGGGCGATGCACGGTGAGCAGGGCCTGGCGCAGCGATGGCAGTTCCAGCGACTCGCGCAGTGCGCGCGGCAGCAACTCCAGCGCTTCGTCCTGCGGCAGGCGGTCGAGCGCCAGGCCAATCAGCTTGCGCAGCGACGCCGGGCCGACGCCCTCGATCGCGGGATACACCGGATCCAGCGCGCTGCCGAGTTCGACTTCGGCAGCGTCGTCGAGCATGCGGTAGCTGGGATGGACGATTTCCAGGCCGTGTTGCCCGGCGCGTGGCGTCCCGTAACAGCGGATGCGCGCGCCAGGAACAAATTGCGCGACCTGGGCGGCGCGGAAATGGAAGAAGCGCAGCACCAGCGTGGCATGCGAGTCATCACTGAGGGCTACCCGCAGCATGGGCCGATAGCGGAAACCGCGTTCGACAGCATCGACGCGGCCTTCGACCTGCGCCGCGACACCCGCCTGCAACGCGCGGATCGGCGTCAGCGATGTACGGTCCTCGTACTGCCGTGGCAGGTGCAGCCAGAGGTCGTGCACGGTGAGCAGGCCGCGCGCGGCGAGCTTCTCCGCCACGCGCGGGCCTACCCCGTGCAGGCTGCTGATCGGTGGCGACTGGAATGCGACGGTAGGCCCGCCCTTGGGGGTCTGCATCGCCACAGCCTGCCGGGATCGCGCGCAAAAAAAAACCCCGGCACGAATGCCGGGGGTGGAGAGCCTCCACACACACATGCGGTCAGAATTTCGCGCTGATCTCCATTCCATAGGTGCGCGGCGCGGTGACGCGCGCACCGACGGTGCCGAGCACGGTGGCCCCATAGGTACCCAGCGAGTTGACGTACTGGTTGTCGAGCAGGTTGTTGCCGTACACCGCCCAGCCCCAATGTCCGTTCGGCGACGTCCAGCCGATGCGCGCATCCAGGATTTCCTGCGACTCGCCGATGTCGATGGCGCCGAACTGGCCGCAGCTGAGCTGGTTCACCGACTCGTCGTTGCTGCGGCAGGAACCGATGTAGGAATAACGCAAGGCCGGACGCAGGTCGCCGTGCCCGTCCAGGTGCCAGACGTAGTTGGCGCCGGCGGACAGCGACCACTCCGGCGCGCCGGTCGTCTGGCCGTCCAGATCGATGCCCTGCGGGTTGGTGTAGTTCTTGTAGGTCGCGTCCAGGTACTCGGCGTTGAAGTCGAGGCCGAGCCCTTCGGTGGCCTGCCAGCGCGCATCGAAATCCACGCCCCAGGCCTCCTGGTCGGAGGTGTCGACGATGAAGCGCGGGATCTGCGTCGACATGTCCAGCGTCACGGCCTGGCGGTTGTCGTAGACGTAATAGAAGGCGGAGGCGTTGTAGGCCAGGCGGTGCTCGGGGAACGACTGCTTGATGCCGGCCTCGAAATTCCACACGTCCTCGTTCTCGAACTCGCTGCCGATCTGCAGCGCGTTGAAACCGCCGGCCTTGTAGCCCTTGGCCAGCGAGGCGAAGCCCATCAGGTCGTCATTGAAGTGGTAGTCGACGACGAAGCGCGGGCTGAAGTCGTCCCAGGACTTCTCCGCGCGGTTGAGCACGCCCTTGTTCAACAGCGCCGGCGGATCGATGAAGGCGACGTCGAAGATGAAAGCCTCCTTGGGAATGCCAATTGCATCGAAGAACCCGACCGCATCGAGCAGATCGAGCTGCGCGTCCAGTTCCGGGGCGCTGCGCAGGTCGTTGAACCAGGTGAAGTCCTTCTCGTCGCGGGTGTAGCGCAGGCCGGCAGTCAGGTTGAGCTTGTCGTTGACGTGCCAGATCACGTCGCCGAAGGCGGCGTAGGCCTTGGTGTCGAGCGAGTTGACGAACTTCTCGTTCCACGGCAGCCCGTGCAGGTTTACCGGGATGCCGAAAGAGTTGGCGAGGTCGCTGATCGGGCCGAACAGTCCGCCCGGAGGTGCAAGACCGAGGTTCTGCGCCAGCGTATCGACCGAATCGGTCAACACGTTGACTTCGCTGGTCTGGTCGGCCTCTTCCTGGAAGTAGCTCGCGCCGGCGATCCAGTCGAGGCGATCGGTGCTGCCGCTGAACTTGAACTCCTGGTAGAAGTTCTCGTTGCTCTCGGTATTGGTGGAATCGACGTAGAGATAGCTGAGGTTGGTGCCGTCTTCCTCGACGCGGTTCATCGAGTCGTACTGGTGCCAGGCCGTGGTCGAGGTCAGGCTGCCCCATTCGAAGCTGTGGTCGACGGTCAAGGTCACGCCGTCGAACTCGCGGGTCTCGCCATTCGCGGCGTCGGACGCGGTCGGCACCTTCAACGGATCGAGGAACGCGGTCTCGTCGACCGGCGCGGTGGGCAGCGCGGGCAGCGCCGGTATCAGCACGACACCGGTGGTCGCCTGGCCCTGCTGGTCGAGGCTCTCGTGGTCCCAGCTGATCCAGGCGCGGGTGTTGTCGCCGAAGCGGGTCTGGAACGCGGCGCGGGTCGCCCAGTTGTTTTCCGGGTTCAGGTCCTTGCCGCTGACCGAGTCCTGCAGCCAGCCATCGCTGTGATTGAAGATGCCGTTGAAGCGGAACGCGGAATCGTCGCTTACCGCGACGTTGGCCATGCCCTCGAAGTAGGTCTTGTTGTCGTTGCCCAGGCGCAGCTTGCCTGCAGCCGCGGTCTCGTTACCGGGACGGTTGGTGATGATCGAGATCGCACCGGCCGCGGTGTTGCGGCCGAACAGCGTGCCCTGCGGACCCTTGAGCACCTCGATGCGCTGCACGTCGGTGAACGGCAGCAGCACGCCGCCGCCGCGACCGGCATAGACGCCGTCGACGTACACGCCCACGGCCGGATCGGTGCCGATGCCGAAGTCGTCGGTGCTGATGCCGCGCAGCTCGAAGCTCGGCTGCGTCGGCTGCTGGCTGTTGACCTTCAGGCCCGGCACGAAGCTGTCGATGTCGCCCAGGTCCTCGGCGGCGACATCGTCAAGCAGCTGCTCGGTCACCACCTGCAACGCGATCGGCACATCCTGCAGTTCCTGCTCGCGGCTCTGCGCGGTGACCGTGATGGCGTCCAGGTCGGTCGCCTTCTGCGCGGCCGTATCGGCCTTCGATGCCGGAGCATCCTGCGCGAAGGCCTGCGGCATCGCCGCCAGCGAAACACAACCGAACAGGGCATAGGCAAGCGAAACCGCTAGCCGGTTCTTGCGTGGCGACATCGGAATACTCTCCCCAGATATTTCCGTTGATGAAGCGTGATTGGATGGGCGTGCTGTCACCGGCGATGCCGTGCGCCACCCGCCATGTCCTCGTTTGCTATCGCGTGGCGACGGCAGTGCTGCTGCAACTACCCAGCCAGGCCGTGATCCAGTCGCGGACCAGGGCCACCCCCTCCTCGTGCACCGTAGCGCGACCGACCTCCGGCATCATCGCGCCGGGATCGAGGCTGCTCATGCGGTAGACCAGGATCGAGTCATCGGGCCGGCCCGGCACGATGTCGAAGGTGTGGTCGCCCGTCCCCTGCCCGGCTGCCACCGGCGGCTTGCATTCGCCCAGGCGGATCGGATCGTTCGTCGATGCGTCGAGCCAGAGGCCGGAGGTGTCGGCGGGTCCCTTCGGGCTGTGGCAGTGGCCGCAATTGACGTCGAGGTAGGCACGGGCGCGTGCGTCCAGCGTCGCGCCGGCATCGTCGAGCCGCGCATTGCGCGGAATGCCGGTCGCCGGCAGGCCTTCGAGCCGCCCGAGCGCCGCCATGCGTGCCAGCTGGTTCGTGCCGGGGTGCCAGGGATCGTCGCGGTTGAGGTGGCGGGCCCGCGGACCGATCGGATTGATCGCATGCGAACTGTTGTCGGTGGCATGGCAACCCGCGCACTGGTTTTCGTCGGGAACCAGATAGCCGATCTGCTTCACGCCCTCGCCGACGGGAGCGTCGGCCTTGCGCAGCTCGAGCGGGACGATCTCGCCGGCGCGCGCCAGCATGGCTTCGGTCTGTCCGGCATTCCAGACATACGCCAGCGCCACCCAGCCCTGCTCGCGCCGCACCAGCAGGCGCGTCTCGATCATGCGCATCTTCGCCAGGTCCAGGCCGTCGCGGCTTTCGCCGGGCCGTTCGGCGATACGCAGCACCGCGTTGTCGCTGCCCGCCGCGCGCGGGTAGTAGAAGGTCTTGCTGATGATGGTACCGACCGGAAACTCGAAGGCATCGGTGGCGTGGTACTTCGCCCTGGTGCCGGGCGGCAGCCAGATCGTGCGCAGCTTGTGGGCATAGTCGCTGAACAACGCCGTGTTGAGCGCATAGGGCTCGACGCCGTCATTCAGGCGCAGACGCTTGCCATCCGCGATCACCACGTGCCAGTCGCTGAGTTTTTCAGGACGACCCTGGGCGTGGAAGGTCACGCCCGCATCGCCGCTCCGGTTGCACGCACTGCAGGCCAGCAGCGACACCAGCGCCGCCAGGAGGAATCGCCACCACATCATGACTTGGACGCTGCCTTGGCGGCCGGCGGCGCGCCTGCCTGCGTCGCACCGGGCAGCACGATCGCCGGCAACGCCGGCAACGTGCAGCGCACGGCATCTCCGACGAGGCCGGGGTTCTTGTACTTGTGCGGACCATCGGCATTGAGCACGCCGGACGCGCCTTCGACGCAGATCTGCGGGCCCTGGGCGCGCTGGGCGTTGACGTAGCCATCCCACAGCACGTCCGGCAGGCTCCCGCCCAGGCCGAACAGCGCGACCTTCAGCGTCTTGAGGTCGAGGCCGTCGGGGGAATCACCGCCGCCCTTGAAACGGTTGCCGTGCACGTAGACCTCTTCCGGATAAGGATCGTAGTCCTTGGAAATGCCGTATTTGTTCATGTAGCCGGTGGACCAGTAGCTGGAGATGATCACGTTCGCGGTCTTGTTGCCGCCGATGTCGTTATCGAAGATCTCCACCTTGTCGGCGGAATTGAGCACCACGCCGGAGCCGGCCGGCACGCTCGCCACCGCCGCGCCCTTGCGCGCGAAGTTGTCGGTGTTGTTGTCGAACACCCGGTTCTTGAACACGCGCGTGCTGTGGCCACGCCGCGGCAGGTTGGGCATGTCGAAGACGAGGATGCCGCCGGTGTTCTGCGTGGCGACGTTGTCGTGGACGTCCGCGTTCTTGCTGTTCTCGATCTCGATGCCGGCAACGTTGCGTTCCACGCGATTGCGGCGAACGACGATCGTGTCCGACTGGCCGACATACAGGCCGGCGTCGGAGGCGCCGATCACCACGCAGTCCTCGATCAGCACGTTCTTCGTCTGCACCGGATACAGGCCATAGGCACCGTTGTCCGTATGCGGGCCGCGCGTCCATTCCACGCGCACGCCACGGATGACGATGTTCTCGCCTTCGTTGACCTTGAGGCCATCGCCCTTGGTGTCTTCGATCGCGAGGTTCTCGATCGTGAAATTGCCGGCGTTGACCAGCAGCCCCTCGGCGCCGCTCTTTTGTCCCTTGAAGGTCAACACCGTCTTGTCCATGCCGGCGCCGTGGATGGTCACGCCGTCCGCACGCAGGTTGAGGCTCCGGTCGAAGGCGAAGGTGCCGGCGGGAATCTCGATCACGTCGCCCGGCTTGGCGTCCAGCAGGCGCTCGATAAGTACCTTCTGGTAGTCGCTGTCGACGGCCACGGGCGCCGGCCCCTGCCGCTCGCAACCCACCAGCACCGCCGCCATGGCCACGCCCAACACGATCCGCTTCATCCGTAACGCCCCCCGCGCCTGATTTCCACGAGTCTGTGGTGCGTCGCGGCCCGCGTGGAGGGCAGGCGCGGCATACTGTGGGGGGCAAAACGGACAAGGTAAGTCTCGACATGCAGGAACCGCACAGCCTCGACACCGGGGACCCGCGCCTCAACGTCGCCAACATCAAGAGCACGATCGTGGCCGGGCTGGTGGCGCTGGCCCACGAACAGGGGGTTGCGAGCGAGCCTTGGTTCGCCGGCCTGCGCCTGGGCCCGGCCCAGTTCACGCTGGAGGCGCTGCCCTACTTGTCGTACCGGCAGGCGGCGCTGGTGATCAGGCGCGCCCTGCGCAGCCTGCCCGGGCGCGGCCACGGGTTGGTGCTGGGGGGAAGACAGGACATCGGCAGCTTCGGTCTGCTCGGCCTGGCGATGCTCACCGCGCCCGATTTCGCCCGGGCATTGGGGCTGGCCATCCACTACGCCCCGATCACCGGATCGATGGTCGAGCTGGAACTGGAAGAGGACCGCGACGGCGTTGCCGTCATCGCGCGCATGCGCGACGGCAGCGATCGAAGCGGCGAACTGGAACCGTTCCTGTGCGAGGAACTGTTCGTCAGCTCGTTGTGGCTTTGCCGTGGCCTGCTCGGCCCGGAATTCCGGCCGCATCGGGTCGAATTCGCCTATCCGGCACCGGGCTATGCCGACGAGTACACCGATGCGTTCGAGTGCAAGGTCCAGTTCGGCCGTGAGCGCAATCGCGTTGTGATCGATCGCGCCTGGCTGGCCCGGATGATGCCTGCGCACAACCCGGTGAGCGCACGGCAGGTGCTGGCGTTGTGTGACGCGCAACTGTCCAGCAACCGCGACAGCAGCGAGATCGTCGCGGTGGTGGAGCGCCTGCTGCAGGCGCGCGTCGCCGACAACCCGCGTCTCGTCGACATCGCCGCAGAGTTGCACATGACCGAACGCACCCTGCGCCGCCAGCTGCAGGCGGCGCAGACCAGCTTCACCTCGATCCATGACCGCGTGCGCAACGACTCCGCGCGGCGCCTGCTGGCCGAATCGCGCCTGAGCATCGCGCAGGTCGGCATGGCGGTCGGCTTCCATGACGCGCGCGAATTCCGCCGTGCCTTCAAGCGCTGGTCGGGGGTGGTACCGCGCAGCCTGCGTGCCTGACGCCGGGCGCGGTGCGCGCCCCGCCGATGCCGCGCGCGGGATCATTCCAGCATGATCAGTCCAGCACCATGATCGCGTCGACTTCGAACTGCACGCCGCGCGGCAACGCGGAAACCTCGACGGTCGAACGCGCGGGAAACGGCGCACTGAAGTACTCGGCCATCACCGCATTGACCTTGCCGAAATCGCTGAGGTTGGTGAGGAACAGCCCCGCCCGCACGATGTTGTCGAGCGAGCCGCCCGCGGCTTCGCAGACGGCCTTGAGGTTCTCGAAGGCACGGCGCGCCTGCGCCTCGACGTCGCCCTCGATGACCAGGCCGGTGTTGGGATCGAGCGGAATCTGACCGGACAGGTAGACGGTGGAACCCACGCGCACGGCCTGCGAGTACGGGCCGATGGCGGCGGGGGCGCGGTCGGTGTGGATGATGTCGCGGGGCATGGGATTCTCCGGTCGAAAGCTGCGCGCAGCTTACCGGACCACCCCTCAGATCCGCTGCACGGCCAGTACCACCTTGAGCCGGCGCACGCGCCGCATCACTTCCGCCACGTGCTTGCGGTCACGCACCTCGATCTGGAAGCGGATCGCCGAGACGTTGGTGTCGCGCTCGATGTATTCGAGGCGGTCGATGTTCGATTCGGCTTCAGCAATCGCTGCGGCCACCTGGGCCAGCGCGCCGGGCCGGTTGTCGAGTTCGATGCGCATCGCGGTGGGGAAATCGCCGCTGACTTCGCGGTCCCAGCCGATCGTGACCCAACGATCGGGCGACTTGCGGTACTCGGCGACATTGGGGCAGTCGAGCCGGTGCACGACGATGCCCTTGCCGGTGGTGTGGTACCCCATGATCTCGTCGCCGGGGATCGGCAGGCAGCACTGGGCGAAGCTGATGACGCCGCGTTCGGCGCCGGTGATGAGGATCTTGTCCTCGCTGCGCGGCATCGGCTGAGGGACGACGCGGCGCTTGGTCTTGGCCGTGGCCTCCCGCGTCAGCGCCTGCGCGACGTGCTGCGGCATGCGGTTGCCCAGCGCGATGTCCGCCAGCAGCGATTCCAGGCGCGGATAGCGGTGTTCGGCGAGGAAGGAGTCCACGCGCTGCGCCGGCACCCGCTCGAGCGAGGTCGCCAGCGCTTCCAGCGCACGGTCGAGCATGCGGTGGCCGAGCTGCACGGCGTCCTCGTGTTCCAGCTGCTTGAGCTGCTGGCGGATCGAGGTGCGCGCCTTGCCCGAGACCACGAACTCCAGCCACTGCGGCTTCGGCGCGGACGACTTGGCGGTGATGATCTCCACGCGCTGGCCGCTGGCGAGCTTGCTGCGCAGCGGCACCAGCTTGCCGTCGACGCGCGCGGCCACGGCGTGGTTGCCGACATCGGTGTGCACGGCGTAGGCGAAGTCGAGCGTGGTGGCGTTGCGCGGCAACGACAGGATGTCGCCCTTGGGCGTGAACAGGTAGACCTCGTCCGGGAACAGGTCGACCTTGACGTTCTCGAGGAACTCCAGCGACGAGCCGGTGGCGCGCTGCGATTCGACCAGGCTGGTGATCCAGCCCTGCGCGCGGCTCTGCGCGCTGGATGGCATGTCGCGGCCGCCGTGCTTGTACGACCAGTGCGCGGCGATGCCGCGCTCGGCGATCAGGTCCATGTCCTCGGTGCGGATCTGCACCTCGATGGGCGAACCGTATGGACCAAACAACACCGTGTGCAGCGACTGGTAGCCGTTGGCCTTCGGGATGGCGATGAAGTCGCGGAAGCGCGCATCGAGCGGTTTGTAAGCCGCATGCACCACGCCCAGCGCGTGGTAGCAATCGGCAACGGTGCCCACCACGATGCGGAAGCCGAACACATCCATCACCTGGGTGAAGTTCTTGTGCTCCGCGCGCATCTTGCCGTAGATGCTCCAGGGCGACTTCACCCGGCTGATCAGGCGGTGCTGCAGTTTTTCCTTCGCCAGCTTCTGCGCCAGTTGCGCCTCGATCTGCACCATCGACTCGCGCCGCATCACCGGCTGGGTGCGGATGCGCTTCTCCAGCACCGCGTGGCGCCAGGGATGCAGCGCGCGGAAGCCCAGGTCCTGCAGCTCCGCCTTGATCAGGTTCATGCCCAGTCGCTGGGCGATCGGGGCGAAGATCTCCAGCGTCTCCGCGGCGATGCGGCGACGCGCCTCCACGCTCTGCGCGCCGAGCGTGCGCATGTTGTGCAGGCGGTCGGCGAGCTTGATCAGGATCACCCGCAGGTCGCGCGACATCGCCAGCAGCATCTTGCGGAAACTTTCCGCATTGGCTTCCTGGCGATCGCGGAACTGCAGCTTGTCCAGCTTGGTGACGCCGTCGACCAGTTCGGTGACGGTGGCGCCGAATTCGGTGGTGATCGCTTCCGGCGTGAGCGGCGTGTCCTCCAGGGTGTCGTGGAGGATGGCGGCGACCAGCGTCTCGATATCCAGGCCCTGGTCGGCCAGCACCTTGGCGACCGCGACCGGGTGGGTGATGTAGGGCTCGCCCGATTTGCGCGTCTGCCCCGCGTGCGCGGCGGCGCCGATACTCCATGCCCGCCGCAGCTGTTCACGCTGCGACTTCGGCAGGTATTGGGCGGCCTGCTCCAGTTCGCGGACGTAATCGGGCAGCTCCGCCTCTTCGGAAGCGGGTGTGGCCGGGTCCAGCACGGGCGAAAGGGGACTCATGACCCGAATCTAAGGGCGCACTGGTTGTGGCGCAACGGATTCCACCTGAACCGATGGGGTGGACAACGCGCCGGCAAAAACAAACGACCCCGCCGGAGCGGGGTCGTGCTGTAACAAAAGCGGAGACCGTGCCCGCTGGGCTCAGTCGTCGCCCTTGGACATGTCGTCGTCTGCGACCACTTCGGCAGCGGCCCATTCCAGCGCCTCGCGCTCCTTGCGCTCGCGCTCGGACTTCTCGACGGCGTCGATGTAGCCGGTGTCGATGCGGCGTGCGGCGATTTCACGCAGCGCCAGCACGGTCGGCTTGTCCTGGGCCTCGCTGTTGTCGATCAGCGGCTCGACGCCGTTGGCCAGCTGGCGCGCGCGCTTGGCGGCCATCATGACGAGTTCGAAGCGGTTATCGACCACTTCCAGGCAATCTTCTACGGTGATGCGGGCCATGGGACTCCCGGGCGGCCGGTCGGGCCGTCCATCAGGCTTTGAGGGGGCGTGGATTGTAGGGTGCCCGCCGCGGCAAAAGCAAGCCAAGCCTTATGAATCAGCCAGTTAGGCTGGATTTGGCTCAATCTGGGGGTGTACCTGTACTTGCAGGGGCGGATTGTTCACTAGATTCAGCCGCGCGCGCGGCATTCACCCTGGTCGGCCGCCACTCGGTACGGCAGGCGGCCCTACTCGTCCGCCAACAGTTGCGTGATCAGGCGCGAATGGCGGGCCACCTGGGCCTCGCGGCGCAGCCGGCTGGCGGTGAAGATCGCGCACATCTCGTCGACGGCGGTATTGAAGTGTTCGTTGACGATGACGTAGTCGAACTCGGTGTAGTGCGACAACTCCTCGCGCGCGGCGTCGAGCCGCTGCCGGATCACCTCGTCGCTGTCCTGGGCGCGGACACGCATGCGGTGCTCCAGCGCCTGGCGCGAGGGCGGCAGGATGAACACGCTGACGGCATCCGGGACCTTGCTGCGCACCTGGCGCGCGCCCTGCCAGTCGATTTCCAGCAGCACATCCTTGCCCGAGGCCAGCTGCGGCTCCACCGACTGCCGCGCCGTGCCCTTCCAGTCGCCGTGGACGAGGGCGTGCTCGAAGAAGTCACCGTCCGCCACCATCGACTCGAACTCGGCCGCGCTGACGAAGTGGTAATGCTCGGCGTGGCGTTCGCCCGGTCGCGGCTGGCGCGAGGTGAACGAAATCGACAGGCGGATGTTCGGATCGCGCGCCAGCACTGCATTCACGATGCTGGATTTGCCGGCACCGGAAGGCGCCGCGACGATGTAGAGGGTTCCGCGCATGGTCGGTTGGCGTGCTCGTAATCGGTTATTCGATGTTCTGGATCTGCTCGCGCACCTGGTCGATCAGCACCTTCAGCTCCACCGCCGCGGCGGAGCTGCGCGCATCGACCGACTTGGAGCCGAGCGTATTGGCTTCGCGGTTGAATTCCTGCAGCAGGAAGTCGAGCCGGCGACCGACCGCCTCCTTCAGCTTGAGCACGCGCCGCGCTTCGCTTACGTGCGCATCGAGGCGGTCGAGCTCTTCCTCGACGTCGAGCTTCTGCAGCCACAGCACCAGTTCCTGCTCGAGCCGGCCCGGGTCCAGCGGCTGCGGCAGGTCGGCCAGGCGCGCCTCCATCTTCAGCCGCTGGCCGGTGCGGATCGCCGGCATCAGTGCGCGTACTTCACCGGCGATGCGGGCGATGCCGTCGACGCGTTCGCCGATCACCGCCGCGAGCTTGCCGCCTTCGCGTTCGCGCGAGGCGACGAATTCGCCCAGGACCTCGTCGAGCAGGGCCAGCGCCTGTTCCTGCAGCGCCGCCGTATCCGTCGCCGCCGCCTGCAGCACGCCGGGGAACTGCAGCAGTTGGGTGAACTCGGTGTGCAGGCCGGGGAAGCGCGCGGACATGTCGATCGCCAGCTCGCTCAACTCGCGCAGGCGGGTGGGATCCAGTTGCAGGCCATTGCCGCCCTCCGGCGCACGCAGGCGCAGGGTCAGGTCGAGCTTGCCGCGCGTGATGCGGGTGGCGACGCGTTCACGCAACACGGGCTCCAGCGACCGCAGCTCGTCGTGCAGGCGCACGCCGACCTCGAGGAAGCGATGGTTGACCGAGCGCAGTTCGCAGCCGAGCGTGCCCCAGGGCGTGGCGCGTTCGCCACTGGCGAAGGCGGTCATGCTGCGGATCATGCGGTGCTCCGGCCGGTTGCGGGCGCGCAGTATGCCACTGCGGGGGTGCAAAGCCGGGAGTGCAAAGCCGGGAGTGCAAAGCCGGGGGTCGCGCGGCAGGGCCGGGCCGGCCGGCACCCCTCACTGCTAGACTGCATGCAATGAATACCTCCCCCCTCCGTCCCAGCGGCCGCGTCGCCGACCAGCTGCGCGACGTGCGCATCGAGCGTGGCTACACGCGCCACGCCGAGGGCTCGGTCCTGGTCAGCTTCGGCGACACGCRCGTGCTCTGCACCGCCAGCGTCGACGACCGCGTGCCCGCCTTCCTGCGCGGTAAGGGCGAAGGCTGGATCACCGCCGAGTACGGCATGCTCCCGCGCTCCACCAACACCCGCAACGACCGCGAGGCCGCGCGCGGCAAGCAGGGCGGGCGCACGCTGGAGATCCAGCGCCTGATCGGCCGCGCTCTGCGCGCCTGCGTCGACCGCAAGGCGCTGGGCGAACGCACCATCACCCTCGACTGCGACGTGCTGCAGGCCGACGGCGGCACCCGCACCGCGGCGATCACCGGCGCCTATGTCGCGCTGGTCGACGCCGTACGCTGGATGCAGGCGAAGCGGATGATCGCGACGAATCCGGTCGTGGGCGCGGTCGCCGCGGTCTCGGTCGGTGTGTATCGGGGCGTGCCGGTCCTGGACCTCGACTATGCCGAGGACAGCGCCTGCGACACCGACATGAACGTGGTGATGAACGACGGCGGCGGCTTCATCGAGCTGCAGGGCACTGCCGAGGGCCACGCGTTCCGCCGCGACGAACTCGATGCCCTGCTCGGCCTGGCCGAGGCCGGGATCGCCGCCCTGATCGCGAAACAGCGCGAGGCGCTGGCCGCCTGACCCAAGCCACGGCGTTGACCCGGAAGGCACGAATCGCCGGGCCCGCGCCTCGAAGACTGCGATGTAACCCGCAGCGGAGGACGCCATGTCCTGCCGCCGTAGAAGGACTCCCCCAATGAAGCAACATCTCGCCAACATCGCGCTGCTCGTCGGCGACTACGACGAAGCCGTGGCCTGGTACACCCAGGTGCTCGGCTTCACCCTGCTGCAGGACAACGATCTGGGCGACGGCAAGCGCTGGGTCCGCATTGCGCCCCCGGGGGCCACCGACGGCACCGCCCTGCTGCTCGCGCAGGCCGTCACCGAGGCGCAGCGCACCCGCGTCGGCGACCAGGTCGGCGGACGCGTCGGCTTCTTCCTGCATACCGACGACTTCGCCCGCGACCATGCGGCCATGTGCGAACGCGGCGTGCGTTTCGCCGAGGAGCCGCGCCAAGAGCCCTACGGCACGGTCGCCGTGTTCGTCGACCTGTACGGCAACCGCTGGGACCTGGTCGAACTGCACGCATGAGCCCGGTGAAATTCGTCGTCGCCAGCAGCAACGCCGGCAAGCTCGCGGAATTCCGCGACCTGCTCGGCGCCGCCGGCTACGCATTCGTTACCCAGGGCGAACTCGGCGTGGAAGACGCCGAGGAAACCGGCCTGACGTTCGTCGAAAACGCATTGCTGAAGGCGCGCCACGCAGCGCGGGCCACCGGACTGCCGGCGCTGGCCGATGATTCCGGCCTGTGCGTGGATGCGCTCGGCGGCGCCCCCGGTTTGTATTCGGCGCGCTATGCCGGCGTGCACGGCAATGCGCAAGCCAACATCGCCAAGCTGCTGGCGGCGATGAAGGACGTGCCAGCGGCGCAGCGCACCGCGCATTTCCATGCCGTGATCGTGCTGCTGCGCCACGCCGACGATCCGCAACCGGTCATCGCGGAAGGCCGGTGGTCGGGACTGATCCTGGAAGCCCCGCGCGGCGACGGCGGCTTCGGTTACGACCCGGTGTTCCTCGACCCCGAGAACAACCTGTCCGCGGCCGAATTCGAGCCCGCGATCAAGAACCGCCTCAGCCACCGTGGCCGCGCGCTGGCGGCGTTGCGGCAGAAGCTGGCGGATACCTGGCTGTAACCATGTTYGCGGTGATCTGGGAATTCGAGGTGCGTGCCGGATGCGAAGCCGCGTTCGCCGCGTTGTACGGCAACGAAGGCGAATGGGTCGCGCTGTTCCGCGAATACTCGGGCTTTGTCGACACCGAACTGCTGCGCGACGTGCGTCCCGCCGATGCGGATTCCACGCGCTGGGTGACCATCGACCGATGGTCGTCGCAGGACGCCTACGACGCCTTCCTCACCGCCGCGCAATCCCGCTACGCGCACATTGATGCCCGCGGCGACGCACTCACCCTCGCCGAGCGCCGCATCGGCGCATACACCACACCATGAACGGACATTCCCCCGCTCCGATCTCCGGCGCACTGCCCTCGGGCGCTGACCAGCGGTCCTCGAGCGCGCCGCTTCACCCGCCGCCGCTCTCGCTCTACGTGCATTTGCCCTGGTGCGTGCGCAAATGCCCCTACTGCGACTTCAACTCGCACGAGGGGCGTGGCGCGCTGCCGTTCGCCGCCTACATCGATGCGTTGCTGGCCGACCTCGACCATGACCTGCCGCTGGTGTGGGGCCGCACCGTGCAGACGGTGTTCTTCGGTGGCGGCACGCCCAGCCTGTTTCCGCCGGAACACATCGAGCGCTTCCTGCAGGGCGCCAGCAGCCGCCTGCGTTTCGCGCCCGGCTGCGAGATCACCCTGGAGACCAATCCCGGCACCGCCGAGCACGGCCGCTTCGAGCTCTACCGCGCTGCCGGCGTCAACCGATTGAGCTTCGGCATCCAGAGCTTCGACGATGGCTGCCTGCAGCGCCTTGGCCGCATCCACGACAGCCACGAGGCGGATGCGGCGGTGAAGTTGGCGCAGGACGCCGGCTTCGACAACGTCAACCTCGACCTCATGTACGCGCTGCCGCAGCAGACGCTGGCGATGGCCGAATACGACCTGGAGCGCGCCTTCGCCCTGCAGCCGGCCCACATCAGCCACTACCAGCTGACGCTGGAGCCCAACACGATGTTCGCGGCGAAGCCGCCGCAAGGCATCCCCGACGACGATGCCAGCTGGGACATGCAGGAGCATTGCCAGGCCCTGCTCGCAGCGCGCGGCTACGCGCAGTACGAGGTCAGTGCATATGCCCGGCCGGGGCGCCAGAGCGCGCACAACCTGAACTACTGGCGCTACGGCGACTACCTCGGCATCGGCGCGGGGGCACACGGCAAGATCACCCAGGGGCACGATGCCAGCATCCTGCGCCGCTGGAAGGTCAAGCATCCGGCAACGTACCTGGCGGGCGCCGGCAAAGCCGACGCCATCGGCGGCGACGACCGTATCGACCCCGAGCGCCGGCCGTTCGAATTCATGCTCAATGCGCTGCGCCTGGTCGACGGCTTCGAGCTGGACCTGTTCAGCCTGCGCACCGGGCTGGCGCAGGACGCCATCGCCGCGCCGCTGCAGCGGGCCCTCGACTACGGCTGGCTGGAAATCGAAGGCGACCACGTCCGCCCCACCGAAGCCGGTCGCCGCTTCAACAACGACCTGGTCTCGTTGTTCCTCTGAGCGCCCGACAGGGGCCTCCGGACCCGGCGGCCCGGATTTTGCATCACTGCCTGCGATAGCCGCTGGCAGCGAGGCCTCCCACGTGATTAAGATCGGCGTCAGATCGCCTCACCCAATCGGGCGACTCGGGAAGGATGCATGTCGGTGACATTCGAACACTCAGCCCTGCACCCCACCCTGGCCTCCGCGCAGCTGCCGCGCCGGGTGCGCCGCGCCCTCGAACAGGTCTACGCGATCGCCGCCGACGAGATGGCACGCGCCCTGGAGCGGATGCTGGCCGAATTCGAGCAGCAGCAGTTCCGCCTGGCCGACCAGGCCGCCAATCCCGGCCTGCAGCAGGCTTACTTCGACACCCTGCGACTGGTGCGGCAGAACCGCGCCGACCTGATTCCCGAATTCCTCAGCGGCCTCGAAGCCGCGCTGGCCGGCATCCGCAACCCGGCACCCGCGCCGAGCAAGACCATCAGCCACGTGCACTTTGGTGACCTGCGCCTGGTCGAGGACCACGAGCTCGACGAAGTGAGCGTGTTGCGCGCCATCGCCTCGCGGCACGAATCGCGCACCAGCCTGCCATTGCACCTGCTGGGTCAGCGCTTTGGCGTGCTCGCCGGCGCCCCCGCCTTCGACGCCGATCGCCTGCCGGTCGGTCCCCGGCAACTGGGCAGCATTCTCGCCCAGGCCAGCCGCGTCCTCCAGATCGAGCTGCAGCCGCGCCTGGATCTGTTCCGCTGCTTCGAGCATTACGGGCTCCATGGTTACGTCCAGCTGGTGGAGACCATGAACGCCACGCTGGCGCGCGAAGGCATCCTGTCCAATCTCGCCTACGTGCCGCTCCGTGCGCGACCGGCAGTGCAGTCCGAACTCACCGGCGATGCCGTGCGGGAACGCCGCGAACAGGCCGCCCGGCAGCGCAACGCATCCGGTGGCGATCGTCCCTACACCGGCTGGTTCGGCGGCGACAACGACGAACAGGACGACCCCGAGAGCTTCACGCTGCTGCAGGAAATGCTGTCCTCGCGCCGCGACCTGCTCAACAAGCTCGTTCCCGGCAGCGCTTCCGCGCCGCCGTCGCGGACCCAGCTCAGCACCGAGGACGTCATGCAAGCGCTCGCGCGCATGCAGGGCAGCGTGCGCGAGCCGCCGTCCGGCGACGCCGCGCCGCGCCCTCCCCGCAGCGTCCAGGAAGTGCGCCAGGCGTTGCTCGCGCAGAGCCGGCAGACACGAGGGCAGGCGGCCGCGCTGTCGCGCGAGGACAACGACGCCTTCGAATTGCTCGCGATCCTCATGACGGAGATCCAGCGCGAGCTGCGCCAGGACGCGCCCGGCAACCGCCTGGTGCACAAGCTGGTGGTGCCGCTGCTGCGACTGGTGCTCAAGGACCGCGGCTTCTTCGTCCAGCAGAGCCATCCGGCGCGGCAACTGCTCAACGCCGTTGCCGAATCCGGCGCCAGCTGGGCCGCCGAGGACGAAGTCGACCCGCAACTGGGTGAACAGCTCAGCCACGCGGTCGACGACGTCGTCGCCCATTACGAAGGCGATGCCACCGTCTTCGACGCCGCCAACCAACGCATACAACAGCACCTGCAGACGATGGCGCGCCGCGCCGAAGTCGCCGAGCGCCGCCACGTCGACGCGGCGCGCGGCAAGGAGAAGCTGGAACTCGCCAAGCGCCGCGCCGCCGAGGTCATCGCCGACGCGTCGCGGGACCACACGCTGCCACGCTTCGTGCAGACCCTGCTCGCCAATTCCTGGACGGATGTGTTGACGCTGGTGCAACTGCGCAGCGGCGACGAGTCGGAGGAATGGCAGCAGCAGGTCGACGCCACGACGGCGATTGTCCGGGCCACCTCCCTCAACCATCCGGAGTCGCCGCCACCGGCCCTGGCCGCGCAGATCGAACATGCGCTCATGCTCGTCGGCTACCACAGCAGCGAGGCCGGCGACATCGCCCGCCGCCTCACCGCCCACGTCGTCGACGACGAAAACGATCCGGCCTCGCGCACCGAACTCGCGTTGCGGCTCAAGGCCCGCGGTCGCCTGGGCCAGGAAGCCGCGCCCGAAAAGCCCGTGGTGGTGCCGCGCAACCAACGCGAACAGGCCGCCTATGACGTGCTGCGTTCGCTTCCGTTCGGCACCTGGTTCGAATTCGTCACCAACCAGCAGGGCGACGTCATCCGCCGGCGCCTGTCCTGGTTCAGCCCCATGACCGACCACGCGCTGTTCGTAAACCAGCGCGGCCAGCGCGTCGGCGAACAGTCGCTCGACAGCCTCGCACGCGCGGTTGCCAGCGGGCAGGCGCGCATAGTCACGGTCGAGCACAGCAGCCTGGTCGATCGCGCCTGGCACAGCGCGCTGAGCGTGCTGCGTGGCTTTATGGGCGGCAAGGGTGTCGTGGCACAGCCAGGAGAACCGCAGGCATGAAGGAATTCCGCCGCAGCCGTCGACGCCAGGTGGGCGAAGCCACCCAGGTGACCGACAGCATGACCGAGTTGGTGATCGGCCACATCGGCAACGTCTCGGAAACCGGGATGCTGGTGATGTCGAATGCACCGCTGGTATCCGACGCGCTGTACCAGCTGCGCTTCGCCCTGCCCGATGGCGGTGGCAGGACCGCTTTCGAAGTCGGCGCGCACCTGCTCTGGCACGACCAGGCCAGCGCGCCAGGACAGGCGTGGGTCGGCTTCCGCTTCATCACCATGAGCGACCAGCAGATGCAACAGTTGCGCCGCTGGATCGACGCGCCGGGCAGCCAGTACGCCTGACGGCCGCCTGACGGCCCTGGCCCGCGTGCATGCGGCGTCCTCGGGACGCTGCGTAGAATGCCGGCAACCCCACATGGCCGATCGCGCATGAGTCCGAACCAGAGCACCATCGCTGCGCTCTACTCGCAGCATCTCGACACCCTGCAACAGCGCACCGCGGAAGCCCTGCAACGTGGCGGCTTCGACCATCTGGTCGTGCCCAGCGGCACGTCCCATTACCAGCTCTTCGACGACCGCGACTATCCCTACGCGACCAACCCCCAGTTCAAGCACTGGGTGCCGCTGACGCGCAATCCCGGCAGCTGGCTGGTGGCCACTCCGGGCCGCCGCCCCAAGCTCATCTACCTGCAGCCGTTCGACTACTGGCACGTCGTGCCGGAGGCGCCGCGCGGTTATTGGACCGAGCACTTCGACATCGTCGTGATCCGCACGCCGGACGAGGC
Source organism: Lysobacter sp. P5_B9 (assembly GCF_054049835.1). Lineage (NCBI taxonomy): Bacteria > Pseudomonadati > Pseudomonadota > Gammaproteobacteria > Lysobacterales > Lysobacteraceae > Lysobacter > Lysobacter sp. P5_B9. The sequence goes on along the minus strand of NZ_JBFULP010000002.1, from coordinate 329,851 downwards.
CCTGCAGCACCTGCCGGGCAACGCCGCGCGCTGCGCGATTCTCGGCGAGGGCCAGAGCGCGGTCGGTGATTTCGTCCCGAACAATCCGCCGGCCGTGCTGGCCTACCTCGACTACCAGCGCGCGTACAAGACACCGTATGAAGTGGCGATGATGCGCGAAGCCTCGCGTGTCGGCGCCCGCGCGCATCGCGCCGCCGAGCGCGCATTCCGGGCCGGCGCCAGTGAATTCGGCATCCACCTCGTGTATTGCCAGTCCGCGATGCAGGACGCCAACGACCTGCCGTACAACAACATCGTCGCCCTTAACGAGCATGGCGCGGTCCTCCACTACACCGACCGCGACCGCCTGCCGCCGCGCCAGGCCCGCAGCTTCCTGATCGACGCCGGCGCCAGCCACCACGGTTATGCCTGCGACATCACCCGCACCTACGCGCACGACCGCAACGGCGAATTCCAGGCGCTGATCAACGCGGTCGACAATGCGCAGCAGACGATGTGCGCGCACGTCCGGGCCGGCTTCGACTACAAACAGTTGCACCTGGATGCGCACCTGTCCCTCGCCCGCATCCTGCGCGACTTCCGCCTGATCAACGTGGCGCCGGAAGTCGCGGTGGAGACCGGCGTCAGCAGTGCTTTCTTCCCGCATGGCATCGGCCATGGCATCGGCCTGCAGGTACACGATGTCGCCGGCTTCGCCGAAAGCGATCGCGGCGGCACGATTCCCAAGCCCCAGGGCCATCCCTACCTGCGCCTGACGCGCGTGCTCGAAGCGGGCATGGCCGTCACCATCGAACCCGGCCTGTACTTCATCGACATGCTGCTCGAGGAACTGAAGGACAAGGGGCTTGGCCCGAGCGTGAACTGGGACCGCGTTGCCGCGTTCAAGCCCTTCGGCGGCATCCGCATCGAGGACGATGTGGTGTGCACCGATGGCGACCCGCTCAACCTGACCCGCGAACAGTTCGCCGCGGCAGCCTGAAGCTCGCAAACCCGTCCCGACGTTCATCGCGTCGGGCCAAGCAATAAGGCCCCGGTCTGATCGCAGCCAGCTCAGTGGGTGGTGCGCTGGTCTGCGGCCGCATTCGACGCAGGCGCCGCGCGTTCGGCCCGTTCCTGTTCGAGCAGTTGCAGGTAGTCCTCCAGCGTATGCCCCAGCGCCGCGGCCTCGCGCGTCGCCGCGGTTGCCATCGCCGGCGAGTACGTCAGCTTCAATTCCTGCCCGGCCTGCTCCTTCAGCGCGACGACATGCCGCAGCATCGCCAGGGTCATCGCCGCGCTCGGCGTGCGGGCAGCCACCTTGCCACCCAGGACCGTCAGCCACTCGCCATCGCGCCAGCCGGCGCCGCCGATGGTATTGCCGTCGTCGGTCTCCAGCTGCGCATGCGGCTGCAACGCCGCACCGAGGCGGCGGATGGGCCGCTTGGGCTCCTTCTTGATGCGTGCATCGCGCTTGACTTTCGAATTCCGGGACATCTCGCTTCTCGTTGCCACCTGACGTGCGGGGGCGTGCATCCTAAGGCGTCGGCCGGCGCGCGGCGACCGGCACACGACGATCATGCCCCGGCGCCGATCGCCTGACTTGGTCATCGCGCCGGCGCCCGCCCTGGGCGATCATGCGCCCTTTGCACCCGGCGCGCCGTCATGAATCCGCTTTCGATCCTGTTGATCGGCCTGGCCATGTCCACCGACGCTTTCGCCGCCGCCGTCGGCAAGGGCGCGGCGATGACGCGGCCACGCCTGCCCCAGGCCCTGCGTGCAGGCCTGATCTTCGGCGTGGTCGAAGCGATCACGCCGGTGATCGGTTGGCTGCTGGGTACCGCGGCGTCGCGCTTCATCGCTGCCTGGGACCACTGGATCGCCTTCGGGCTGCTCTCCGCGCTGGGACTGCACATGATCTGGCAGGCACTGCATCCCGCGGCCGACGAGCCCGGCGACGAGGGCAATGCCAACGGCAGCGTGATCAGCCTCGCCATCGCCGGCCTGGCCACGAGCATCGATGCAATGGCGGTGGGTGTGGGCCTGGCCTTCGCCGACGTACAGATCGCCGTGGTGGCCGTCGTGATCGGCCTGTGCACCTTCACCATGGTCACCATCGGCATCATGCTCGGCCGTGCCCTGGGCGTGATCATCGGCCGCCGCGCCGAAATCGCGGGCGGCGTGATCCTGATCCTCGTCGGCGCGGCAATCCTGCACGAACACCTCAGCGGTGCGGCGTAACCGCGAATCGGACAGCACGCCCGACGGCGACGCGCGAAGCCCATTCCGGATGGCAGCTGAACAGGCGCCGGGCGCGGCGGAAATTCTCAGAAAGGATTAAGCCCGCGGGCCGCTAACTGCACGCAGCGACATCTGGGTCGCACCGCAGGTGGGAAGAATGAATACGAACGACACGCCGCTATTGAGCCGCGCGACGCTGCTCGCGCTGGCGATCACCCTGGCGGGCCCGGTGTTCGCGCGCGAACACGGCAGCCAGGACGAGAGCCAGCAGGAGCGCCAGCAGGAGCTGGAACAACAGGATGAAGCACGCGGGAAGGCCCGCAGGGCGCACGAGGATGCGCAACGCGCCGCCTCCGGGCGCCAGGATCAGACCTTCGCGCCATCACGTCCGGATCCGCGCGCGCTGCAGCAACGCGAACGCGAGGACGCGCAGGCACGCAACGCCGCGCGACAGGTCGAACAGACCCGCACGCAGGACGACTACCGCCAGCGCGAAGCCGCACGGGCCCGGGGCGAGGCGCAGCGACAGGAAGCAGTGCAGCGCGCCGAGCAGCGGATGCAGCAGGACCGTATCCGCCAGGTCCGCGAAGATCGCGTGCGGGATGACGCGCGCGAGCAGCAGGCGCGCATCGAGCGCAGTCGTACGGACGAACAACGGCAGGCAGAGCAGCGCCGCGCAGCCGCGCTGCAGGAAGCCGCGCGACGCGACGACGCACGCCGCGACCTCGAACGCGACCGCGACGACCGGGAACACGATCGCGTCAGCGCCATGGAGACGGCGCAGCGCCGCGCGCTGGAACAGCAGCAGGCCAATGCCCGTCGCGAGCAGGCACGCCGCCTCGATGAACGCCGCGATCAGGATCGTTTCGACCAGGATCGTTTCGACCAGGATCGTCGCGACCAGGGCCGTCGCAACGAGGAGCGCCGCAACCGCCTGAGCGAACAGGAACGCCAGCGCCAGATCGCCCTCCAGCAGCAACGCGTGGCGTTGTACCAGCGCGAGGCCGTCGCGCGCCGCGCCGCGGAGCGCGATCGCACCTTCGCCTTGCAGCAGCAGCGCCGGATGCAGCAATACCGCTACCAGCAGCAGTACTGGCAGCGCCAGCGTGAATTGCAGCAGCGCTGGTACTCGCGCGACTACAACTACTACAACGATCCCTACTACTACACGCCTGTCAGCTACCGCTACTTGCGCGGAGGCCGCTACTACGAAGTCAACCGTTACGCCGCCGACCTGCTGCAGCAGGCCATCCGCATGGGCTATGAGCAGGGCTACCGGGCCGGTCAAGCGGACCGCTACGACGCCTGGCGCTACGACTTCCGCAACAACTACGCCTACATGGACGCCAACTATGGCTATTACGGCTATTACCTGGACCAGGGCGAATACAACCACTACTTCCGCCAGGGCTTCCAGCGCGGTTACGAGGACGGGTACGGACGCAGCTACCGTTATGGCCGCTACGACGACGGCAACTACACGATCCTCGGCTCGGTACTGCAGTCCATCCTCAACCTGCGGCCCTACTGATTGCAGCCGATTGCATCGCGCATCGACGCCCGGCACTCGCCGGGCGTTTTTTTGTCCGTCCGCTGCACGGCCAGGTACCGATGGGAGATTCGCGGCCGCCGCGCGCGACGGCTATCCTTGCCATCCACGTGGCGCTAAGCGCCATCACCCGCCTTTCCACGCAGAGATTTCGCCCCATGAACTTGCGCCTGGCTTCCCTCCTCCTTGCCGTACTGACCATGGCCGCCTGCTCCGAGCAGAAGGCTACCGAAACCGCGACCCCCGCGACTGCCACGGCTCCCGCCGCCACCGCCCCGGCCGCGACCACGGCGCCTGCGCCGACCGCCGCTACGCCGGCACCGGCCGCCACACCGGTCGCCGCGGAACCCGAAGCGCCCAACACCAATCCGATCGTGCCCCCGCAGGGCCCTGAGCCGGTCGCGGGTACCGATTACGAGGAAATCGCCGGCGGCCAGCCGTACCTGCCGCTCGACGGCAAGATCGAAGTGGTCGAAGTCTTCGGCTACGTATGCCCGGCGTGCGCCAGCTTCCATCCCGTCGTGAGCGCGTGGGAGAAGAAGCTGCCCGCCGACGTACGGTTCACCTACGTGCCCGCGCCGTTCGGCCCGGAATGGATTCCCTACGCCAAGGGTTTCTACGTCGCCGAGTCGATGGGCCTGGTCAAGCGCTCGCATGACGCGCTGATCAACGCCATCCACGCGCAGCACACCATGCCCGGCGAGGGCGACAAGCCAGACGAACAGAAGATCGCCAACTTCTACGCCGGTTACGGCGCCAATGCCGCGCAGTTCCTGGCGGCGATGAACAGCTTCGCGGTTTCCTCCAAGGTGAACCGTGGCAAGCAGTTCATGCTCCGCGCCGGCGTCGAGGCCACGCCCACCCTCGTCATCGATGGCAAGTACCGCGTCACCGGCGGCCGCGGCTGGGAAGACAAGCTGCGCATCGCCGATCACCTGATCGCCAGGGAACGTGCCGCGGCGGCAGGCAACGGCGGCTGATCGCTTCATCCCGGCGCTCCGCAATGGAGCGCCGGTTAGGTCTTCACGAGCGGGTTGCGGTGCATTCGCCCGCCCGCTCGTGACCGCCGGCGGGGCATCCCTGCGTTGATCCAAGGTGCCCTGCCCGCGAACGGAACACCGTCATGACCGACCACGTCTACAAGTCGCTCGAGCTCACCGGCTCGTCGAAGACCAGCAGCGACGACGCCATCCGCACCGCCATCGAACGCGCCTCCAACTCGATGCGGAACATCCGCTGGTTCCAGGTCCTCGAGACCCGCGGCCACGTCGAGAACGGCAAGGTCGCCCACTGGCAGGTCACGCTCAAGGTCGGCTTCACGCTCGAAGAGTGAATGCCAGCACCACGGATTCCCCCATCCGCACCGGCCTGCAGACATCCCGCAGGCAGTGGCATAAGCTCCGCCCTTGCAACGACGCTCACTACCCGACAGGGACCGTCCGACCGCCGCCCGGGGGAATCCATGGATCCCATTGATGCGACCGACGATGCAACCGACGCAGTCGTGGAAGCGCGCATGCGCGAACTCGAACAGGACATGCCTGGCATGTACCTGCGGCACGGAACGGTGTTCGCGCTGGCAAGCGCTTGGGCCGAACGCTACGACGCGATCATGGCCCTGGTACCGCCGGACAAGCGCGCTGCCATCGAAGTACGGCTCGCCCGTATCGGCATCCGCTGGGGCGTGATGCCGGGAAGCCGCGTCACGGTGGAACTACGCGTCAGCGACATCGAGGCACTCGCCCGCGCGCGGCGTCGCCCGCGCCATTAGTTAGTGCGCGATCCCTTCCTGGAAGGACGCTCACGATTCGGATACAGCCGCTTTACCGGCTCAAAAACCACCCCTCGCGGGCAGGCAGGACTGCGAGGTTGCGCCTGCAGACGCACTGCCGCAGATCGAGGGCTCGCCATGCCATTCCTGGCCACCCTCACGGATCTGCTGGCGTTCGGCCACCGTGGCGCAGACGGTCTCGATGCGATGCGAACCCAGGCGCTGTTCGCGCCAGCACAGCTGGCGATCGGCGTCGTTCGCCGCCAACACTGCCTTGACCGTCTCCAGCGCATTGAACAGATCGACCTGTTGCGAAGGTCTGAGCTCGCTCAACTCGCTGACGCCGTCGAGCAGCGCGAATACGGTGTCCTGGGCCGTGCGCAGCCTGGCCAGTTCGCCCTTGTCGAAGCGGACATAGCGGCCGTCGGAGTCCTCGGTCTGCCGGCGGATCTCCTCCTGCTGCAGGCGGATCTCGGCGAGCCTGCCGGCTGCAGGCACGGATGCCGGAAAAACCAAGAGCAGGAAGGCAGCGGCCAGCGTGCTGGCTTTCATGACGCGCACCTCATCGGTTGCGGGGGAAAACGATGCGCCGGCCATTCGCTGCAGCGAATCGGCCACACGCAGGGTCGGGCGTCCGCCGCCAATATAGGCCCGTCAGGCGCCCCGCCGCCCTTCCCCGGGCGGGCGATTCCCGGTGTCGCCGCACGCGCTACCTGCGCGCCACGGCTGCCGTACCTCACGTTCACGCCACCCATGCAGCGCCGGCGCTAGCGTTCCGGGTCCGGAGTCCACCATCCGGAGTCCACCAAGGAATGCCCGCTTCGGCGCGGCAGTTGGAAGGGGGGGTCAGATGTCCATGAAACTCGTATTCCCGGGCGGGGAGCACCCACACGTGATGCTGGACCAGGGCGTGAGCCGCATCGGCTCCGACCCGCAGGCCAACATCGTCCTCGACCAGCCGGGCGTGCGGCCACAGCACTGCCAGCTGCACGTGAGCGAGGCCGGCGTGATGCTGGAGGTACCGCACGGCACGACGGTGGCGGTGAATGGCCGGCGCGTGGATGGATTGATCGCTTTGCGCGCGGGCGACAGCGTCACCTTCGACCATGTCCTGGCCCGGCTGGCGGTGATCGACACCATCACTCCGGCCGCCGCTGCCCACCAGCCCGGCCCGCATCGCGCCGCCAACGACGACCCGGGCGCGACCACCGTGCGCCGGGTGATGCCGATGTACGTGCTGCGTGGCCTCTCCGGCGGCGCGTTCGGGCGCAGCTATCCCCTGCACGGACCGATCACCGTGGGCCGCTCGCCCGAATGCGACGTGCACCTCGACGGCACCGGCCTGTCGCGGCTGCACGCCCGCCTGGTGCCATGCGACGACGGCGTCCTGATCGAGGATCTGAACTCGACCAATGGCAGCTTCGTCAACGACCACCGCGTGCACCGCCACAAGGCGCATGTCGGTGACGAGATCGACTTCGACAAGGTCCGCTTCCGCCTTGCGGGCAGCGCCGCCAGCCCGACCGACACTGCACGTGCCGCGCCGGCCCTCGCGCCGCGCCGACGAGGCGGCGGAGACTGGCTGGTCCCGACAACGGTCGTGGCCCTGCTCGTGGCGCTGGTATTGCTGGGAGCCGGCTACTTCCTGTGACCGGGCGGCAGCGCGCGGCGCAATCGCCAGGCAGAGTGGTCGTCGATCACACATCCGGAATTGCGGGGGTGATTTCACCCTGGCTTGAGCGCGCGCCTTCGTAAGATGGCGCCAGCTGACAGGGGCTGGACATGGCAAGACTTAGTTTCGAAGAGCGCGGCCTGCTGCGGATCCTGGACAAGATCCGGGACCAGGCAGGATCCATCGGACCGTCGGTGCGCTTTGCGCTCGTCGAGCGGGGCCTGATCGAAGCGGGAGATCCCGTGCGGCTTACCCCCATGGGCGAACAGATGCTGGAAGAGCTGCGTCTGCGCCCCGGCCGGGCGACGGAAGAATTTCCCGCACTGGGCGCCAACGCATCCGTTTCAGCGCGCTGAGCGCTGCGCTCATACCAAGCGTGCGGTTTCACCCAGACCTCGAGTTCAACCGACTACGGGTTCAAACGGTTCAGCCGCGCTTGTCTTCCTGTTCGTGGCGCTGCAGCGTGTGCTCGATGCGCCGGTCGGGCACCAGCCACAACAACGCGGCCGCCACGTAGATCAGCTGCGCCAGCCACGCCTGCCAGAACGTCGACACAATGGCGAGGAAGTAGAGCAGCGGCGACAGCTTGCCTTTCCAGTCGTTGCCGAGCGCCTCCTTGAGTACCGAGGACGCGCCCTCCGACGAGATGATCGTCTGCTGCAGCACCAAGTATGCGATGGCGGCCATCAGCAGCACGACGCCGTACACCGCGGTGGGCCCGGCTGCGAACTGGTTCTCGCCCATCCAGCCGGTGGCGAAGGGAAACAGCGACAGCCAGAAAAGCAGATGCAGGTTGGCCCATAGCACGGCCCCGGACACCTTCATCGATGCGTGCAGCATGTGGTGGTGGTTGTTCCAGTAGATGCCGACGTACACGAAGCTCAGCACATAGCTCAGGAACACCGGCAGCAGCGGCCGCAATGCTTCCAGCGAGTCGCCGTGCGGCACCTTCAACTCCAGCACCATGATGGTGATGATGATGGCGATGACGCCGTCGCTGAACGCCTCAAGCCTGCTCTTGCCCATACCCCCTCCGCGGCCACCTCCTCGTTGGCGACCTGGGACTAATGTGTCATGAAACAGCGGCGCTTCGTCTGCCCCGCACGGGTATCGCGGCCGCCTCAGGGGCGCTGCCGTCATCGCCGCGCCCTGCCGATTCCGGGGGACTGTTCCGGCGGGACGGCCACGTCGCGCCCTGCATGTGCATGCCGCACAATGTCGCGCCGATGACGCTGTTCAAAGCGAATGCCGGCGCGAAAGGCCTTCCCGCCGCCACCCTTACCAGGCGCTAGATCCGCTATCCGCCATGACCTCTCTCGACAACCACCCGACCTTCTCCACGGACGAGCTGTGCCGTTCGCCGGAGTGGTTCCCGGCCGATGTCGACGTCGCGGCGCGCCGGATCCAGTTCCTGCACCTCGACCCACAGCTCCTCGATCGTGCGCCCTTCCTGGACACACGCCTGGACGTCGACTGGCGCGCAGGCCACATGTGTTCCTACGAGGCCGTGGCCCTGCCGCCTGCGACGCGACCGGCCGCCTGGCTGTGGCATACCTCGTTCTGCGGCTCGACGCTGCTGGCACGCATGCTCCATGTCGCCCCGCATGCCGTGGCGCTGAAGGAGCCGCTGGTACTGCGGCGCCTCGGCGACGCCGCCCATGCAGGCAGCCGTATCGACGAACCGTTACGCATCCTGCTGCCGCTGCTGTCGCGGCCCTGGCACGCGGAAGGACGCGTGCTCATCAAACCCACGCACGCGGCGTTGAACATTGCCCGTGCGGTCATGGCATGCGACGACCGCAGCCGCGGCATCGTGCTGACGTCGTCGCTGGAGGACTTCCTCATCTCCAACGTGAAGAAGCCGCCCGCGACGCTGAGCAAGGTTCCGCAACTGGTGGAACGCGCCATGGGCGCTACTCGCCTGCTGAAGAAGCTGGGCCCTGCCGCCTTCGAGCCGCCCTCCACGCTCGCCGGCGTCGCCCTGCAGTGGGCCGCGCAACGTGAGTTGGCAAGCGAGTTGCTGGAAGCGATGGGACCCGAGCGCTTGCGCATCATCGACTGGGCCGACCTGCAGGACGACATCACCACGTCGACACTGGAATGCGCACGCTGGCTCGACCTGGGCATTCCCGAAGCGGCGTTGCGCGACAGCGTGGCGATCAACGCCTCGCGTCATTCCAAGGAAACCGAACACCATTTCGACGTGGCGACGCGCCGGAGCGAAGCGTCGCGGCTGGCGGAAACATTCGAGCCGCAGATCCGGGAGGCGATGGCATGGGCCGAACGCCATCTGCTGCCGGCGATGAGCGCCGGGGCCTTCACGGTATCCGGGCGCTGATCCACGAAGGGCCGCTCCGCTGCAGGCGCCTCCGCAACTGCAGCACATCCTTCGCAAGTACCGCTTCCGCACCGATGCGATGCGCAGTACCTCGCCCGTCGCCATCCTGGCGCCGCAATCCGCGGGGTCCGGTTACTTGTTCTTGTCGGCGGATAGCAGCAGCGGGACCAGGCTCACCAGCACGGCCATGGCGATGCCCAGCAGCGTCTCCAGCAGGCGATGGACCGCGTAGAACCACGGCTGCGTGTGGAAATCGAGCAGGACGATGCCGCAGACATACCCGCTGACCTTGGCCGCACCACGCAGGCGCAACACGTGGCACAGGAACATGGCGGCCATCACCCCGACCCCGATCGCCACGGGACCATGTGGGAAGAACGTACTCAACGTGGCCCCGATCGCGGCGCCCAATACGGTTCCGGCCACTCGCCACAATCCCAGCTTCCGCGTTTCCGCGGGCGACAGGTCGGTGACGATCACCGCACTCACCAGCGCGTAGAGCGGAAATTCGAGCTGCAATGCCTGCGCGGCGGCGACGGCCAGCGCCGCCGCCACGGCGGCGCGAACAGGCACCTGCACGTCAGCCGGAGGGATTGCAGACGTCATGAGCATGTCGCCCTGGTGTGCCCTGCGCGCTTTATGCCACAAACACGACCCGTGCAGGCCGGACCGCACGGCTGACTCGCAGTGCCTGGCGGCGGGCTCGCATAGGCCCTTGGTCGCATGTTCCCGGCCAGCGCTGCGCGCGAGCATTGCTTGAGCAACAGCGGAGGCGATGCCATGCCCGCCTCATCGACTCCGGGCTGCAATGCCCGCGTGGCGTGGTGGCATGCCGAATGCAGTCGCAGGCTAGACTCCCGCCGCGGCCCTGGCCGCCGGGATTGGACCAGACCTCACAACGGGAGATTGTCATGACGAAACGCATTGCCGCGGCCGCCGCCGCGTTCCTGTTCGTTGCCGGTATCGGCGTGGGTTACGGCGCGCAGAAGCTGCGGCCCACGCCCGCGACCTACCACGACAAGGCGCCGCAGGACGCCGCGAAGGCGCTGCTCGTGCTGGCGCTGGAGCAGGCGGGCAAGAAGGGCAGTTGGGAGCGCATCGGCGCAGGCCGCGTGTATTACCTCGGCGGCTTCAAGCCCGAGGGCCAGGCCATCTTCGATGAGATCCTCGCCGGCAAGCATGAAGGCAGCGACGAATACCGCATCGCGCGCGTGTACGCCGAGGCCGGGGAATGGGCCAAGGCGAAGCCGATGTTCGACAGTTTCCTTGCCGCCAACCCCAAGGATGGCAAGGGTTTCGCCGAAGTCGGCGCGCACTACATGCTGCAGGGCGACCGCGCCACCGCCGAACGCCTGTTCGACCAGGCACTCGCCATCGAGAATGACGACCCCTGGATGACCGAGCATATGGCCGGCGCGTACCTGGGCGTGAAGCCGCAGGAATGACGTGCGGCCGTGAAGGCGAAAGGCCGGCTTCGCGCCGGCCTTTTCTTTTTTCCTGCGCCGTCGCTTGCTGCCACGGCCTATGGTGATTGCCTGCTTCCCCTCTCGACGCCGCGGAACGCCGCAAGCAGGACCAGGTCGTAGCCGATCTTGAGCGCGCCGCAGAGCACCAGGGGCGCCGCCATCCAACCGGCGGCGAGCAGCGCACCACCGAGTGACGGGCTCAGCGAGGCGGCGAGGCTGCGTGGCACGGCGGTGTAGCTCGCCGCGGCCACCCGCTCCGATGGCGTCACCACCGACATGACGAACGCGGAGCGGGTCGGCACGTCCATCTGCGACAGTGCCGCGCGCACAAGCAGCAGACCCAATGCGACTTCCACGCGCGGGGCGAAAGCGGCGGCGATCAGCGCCACGCTCGACGGTATGTGCGTGAACACCATGGTGTTGAGCAGGCCGATGCGGCGCGCCACCCACGGCGCGGCCAGTTGCGAGGCCGCGGACAACAACCCGGTCCAGAAGAAGAAGGCGCCGGCCGCGGCAAGCGACATGTCGAAACGTTTGAACAACCACAGCGCCAGCAGCGACTGCACCATCAACCCGCCGGCGAAGGCATCGACCGAGAACAACGCCGCCAGCCGGGCGACGACACCACGGGACGCGCCCAGCGGCGCGGGCGGAACGGGCAACGGCTCGTCCGGACGCGGCAATCGCCGGTACAGCGACCAGATCGCCAGGCCCGCGAGTGCATAGACGACGAACATGCCGCGCAGCGCCGGAAGCGTGCCGACACCCAGCTTCGCCAGCTGATCCGGAACTGCGGCGGCGAGGGAACCGATCGCTGCGCACAACGCGCCTACCAGGCTGTAGCGCGCGAACACCGAGGTACGCGCGTGCCCGTCGCCGGAATGCGCCAGGCGTGCGTGTTCCAGTGGCAGGAACACGCTGACGTCGCCCGAACTGGGATTCAGGGTTCCGACGAACGCGACCACCAGCAAGGGCCACAGATCGGACAACGCGGCGAAGCCCAGTCCCGTGGCCGCCATCAGCACGCTCGCCGCGCGCAACAGGTGGCGATGATGGAAGCGATGACCCCACACGCCCACCGCCACCGTCATCAGCGACGAACCCAGCAGCGTCGCGGTGCTCAACAACCCGACTTCCCAGGTGCCCAGGCCCAGGGCCAACAGGTAGACCGGAAGCAGCACGGCGACATAGCCGTCCACGAATGCGCGCATGCCGCGCGCGAGCAGCAGATAACGTGTTTCAGGGACGGGAACGCTCGCCATCAACCAGCGGGCCTTTCGGGGCGGCACGCGCACAGTATCGCCACAGGGTCGGGTGCGCGGAGTCGGCAACCGATCATCGCCTGCGTCGCAAGCCCGGTCACTTCACAGGGACAGGCGCGAAACCAGGCACGCGGCGCGCCATGCCAGTGGCCGGAACAGGTAGGCCGCCACGATGGCGGCCGGGCACGCGACGCTCCATGCGAGCAGCCAGCGCATGGGAAAACCGCCATCGATCCCGGTATTGATTGCCGTCACCACCGCGGCGACAAATGCCGACATGCCGATGGCGAGGAACGCCGGCAGCCATAGCTGCGCGCGTTGCCGGATTGGATCGGTTGCCTGCATCGGTCGTCCCGCGCCGTCATGGCGCTCCAAAAAAATTCGATTTCGCATCGTAGCCCGACATGTGCGGACGACAAAAAAGAGCCAGGCGTGAACCTGGCTCCTTTTGGTCGCGCGGGAAACGCGTCAGGCGGGAATGCGGCGGCCGTATTCCGTCCGCAGCCGGCTCCAGCCGTCCCAGAACGGTGCCGGCTTCCCACCCGTGAGGCGCGCGACGAGGATGTCGAGGTGCATGTGCCAGCCCGCACCGACCATCAGCATGCCGTCGCGGTTGCGCAACTGGCGATGGATCAGGGTGAGCAGCACCGCGTCGCCCTTCGGTTCGAGTTCGATGGAGACATCGCCGCCCGAACTGCCATTCCAGGTGAAGGCGAGTTTGTGGGGCGGGTCGAACTCGGTGATCCGGCTCTGCATCCGATGCTCGGAATCGAAACCCGGCGGGCGCGCACCCGGCGGATCGGTGAGCTCGTCGTTGTGCCACACGAGTTCGAAGGACGTGCCCGCCTGCGGCTGCATGTCGCCCGACGCCAGCCACTGGCGGCGCAGGTCGCTGTCGGTGATGTGGGCCCAGACGCGCTCGATCGGGCCTGGCAGCAGGCGTTCGATGCGCACGGTGTCGGATGCGATGAGGACGGCGTAATCGGCTTCTGCAATTGCGGTGTTCATGGCTTTCTCCGTGGGGGGCGGGACTTGCGGGCGGGCTTTGCCGCGGGTTTGGCAGCGGGCTTGGCAGCGACATCGGCCCGGAGCAGGGCTTCGAGGGCGTCGAGTTTCTGGTTCCAGAAGCGTTCGTAGTGGCGGATCCATTCCGCGCCGGCATGCAGCGGTCGCGCGTCGAGCCGGCAGGTGTGCACGCGGCCCTGCACTTCGCGCTGGATCAGTCCGGCACGTTCGAGCACCTGGATGTGCTTGGAGGCGCCCGCCAGCGAGATGTCGAAGGGCGCGGCGAGTTCGCCGACGGTGCGCGGCTGCCTGGCGAGGTCGCGCAGCATCGCGCGCCGGGTCGGGTCCGCGAGGGCGTGGAAGACGTCGTCGAGGGGTATGGGGGATTTATCAACCATGCGGTTGAATATACGCCGGCCCGGGCAATTGTCAACCACTTGGTGGAATATCTCCCACCTCTCCTGCGCCCGGCGACGTTGCGGGGTCGCTGCAGGCGTCACGGACGCGTGGAACCGAGTCGGGGACGTCGCCGGAGACGTTGCGAATGCTCAAAGGGATCGCGGACGTCCCGGGAGACGTCGGGAACGTCCGCGATCCGGCCCGGACGCCTCGGCAGGCATCGCACCGATCACAGGGTGTGCGCGATGACGACTGCCGCGATGCCCAGGAAGCAGACCAGCTGCACGAAGAAGAAGGTAAATCGCACGGAAACAATCCGGTCCGTCTGGACGGTGGAAACATGCACGACGGATTGGACCATTCGTGCCGCGAGCACCATACCCGCCATCGTGTCGGTGGCGTGGGTCGAGATGCCACTCGCATGGAGGGCGAACACGACGACGGCGAATACCGGCAGGTTCTCGACGCAGTTCGCATGGGCCCGCATCGCCCGCAGGTACCACGCCGCGCCCTCGGGTGCATCGGCGGGGAAAGCAGCCATGCCAGCGCGCCCGGTAAAGACACGGCTCAAGCGATAGACACCAATGGTGCAGATCAACACGGCCACGGTCCAGATGGCGAACCCCAGCAGCATCCAGAGTGGAAATGACATGGCACGTCTCCCTGTTTCGAGTGCGTCGCCTGGAATCCAGGCGTGGCGCGTGCCGGCAATAACGTCCCTCCGCACGCACCTGACTATTGCTTGACGATGACGACTTCCATGTACTCCGCCGGCACCACCAGCGAGTGGCGACCGCCGACATTGCATTGCTCGAGCAAGTCGGTGATGGCCTCCACGAGTGTGCGTTGCCCGGCCGCGTCGAGTGCGGCGAATGCCTTGTGCGTCGGGCCATAGAACTCGCGGAACACCTGCAGCCAGTGCGCGGCCGATTCGTAGCGGAAATTGAACAGCTTCCGCTCGCAGCGGATGTCGGCGGAGTTGCGGCCGAACAGGCGCACGATGTGCGGCTCCGTGCCCCACAGCGCGGGTGATTCCAGGCCAGCCGGCGGCGGCAGTTGTCGGCCGATGATCTTGAACAGCTGACCGACGAAGCCTTCCGGTGTCCAGTTGGCCAGGCCGATCCGGCCGCCGTGGCGCACGACCCGCAGCATTTCGTCGGCGGGGCGCCGGTGGTCGGGGGTGAACATCGCGCCGAACGTGGACAGGGCAACATCGAAGCTGCCGTCGCGGTAGGGCAATGCTTCGGCGTCGGCCACTTCGAATTCGACCCGGAGCCCCTCGGCACTGGCGCGCGCTGCACCTTTTTCCAGCAGCGACGACACGTAGTCGGTGGACGTGACATGGGCAAACCGGCGCGCCGCCGCGAGGGTGGCGTTGCCGTTGCCGGCGGCGACATCGAGCACGCGTTCGCCGGCGCGGATATCGACGGCCTCCGCCAGGGTTTCACCGACGATCTGCAGGGTCGTGCCGATCACCGCGAAATCTCCGCTCGCCCACGTCGCCTGTTGCGTGGTCTTGATGGCGCCGAGGTCGGGCATGGCCACGGCGACGCGTTTGGGAAGGTCTCGTGCCAATGACATGGAAGTTCTCCGGAGTGTGGGCGCGCGATCATTGTCTGCAGCGCCACCACCCGCCGCTTGATCGAAACTCCCCGCGATTCGTCCCGGCATCCGGCAATTGCCCGGGCATGCGCCGGTTGATCGCGCGTCTGCCAGAATCGGCTTGCGTGATCGATGCTGGCAGGCACCCCATGAGCCACGACACCCTCTCCGATGTACTGCGCACGGTGCGACTGCGCAGCGCGCTCTTCTACGATCTTTCCTGCGCGGGAAAATGGCTGGCCGAGGCACCGGCTTCCGGTGACATCGCCGGCGCGGTGATGTCCGACGTCGACCAGGTGATCCCGTACCACGTGGTCACCGCGGGTGAATGCTGGGTCGCCCTGCAGGGAGAACAGCCGCTGCGACTGCGGCGCGGCGACATCGTCATCCTGCCGCAGGGCGACCCGCACGTGGTGTCGAGTGCGCCGGGAATGCGACCGGAGCCGAACGTGGACTGGTACGAGGAGATGAAACTGCACAAGCGGCCATTCCGGCTCGCCCAGGATGGCATCGCGGCAGCAACACCGGATCGCGAGGCATGCAGGCCGGCGCCGGACGCCGACCATGAGACGGATACGTCCCTGGTCTGCGGTTTCATCGGCTGCGACAAGCGCCCTTTCAATCCCCTGCTCGCGACCTTGCCCCGCTTGCTGCACTTGCCTGCCACCGCGGGCAGCGCCTGGGGCACGCAATTCGCGCAACTGGCGGCCACTGTCTCCGGCAGCCAACGCCCAGGCAGTGAGGTGCTGCTGGAGCGCATGAGCGAAATGATGTTCGTCGACGCCGTGAGCCGTCACATCGACAGCATGCCCGAGCAGTCCACCGGCTGGCTGGCGGGATTGCGCGACCGTTTCGTCGGCCGCGCCCTCGCGCTGATGCACGAGAATCCCGCCGCCGCGTGGAGCATCGACGAACTCAGCAACCAGGTGGGCCTGTCGCGTTCGGCCCTGCACGAACGTTTTGTCGAACTGATCGCCCAACCACCGATGCAATACCTGACGCAGTGGCGAATGCAGCTGGCATCGCGAATGCTGCTCGACAGCCAGTCGAGCGTGCTGTCGATCGCCCTCAAGACCGGCTACGAATCCGAGGCCGCTTTCGGCCGCGCCTTCAAGCGCCTGGTCGGCATGCCACCCGCAGCGTGGCGGCGCAGGCAAGGGCAGTTGGCCGCGCCCTGATCCTGATCGGCGTGCCTGAATCGGCGTGCCTGAATCGGCGCGCCATGACCGCGCCGCGCTACCAATGCGCAAAAGAGCGGGTTCCACCGACACATCGTTGGCGCATGCGGATCAATGCCGGATTTTCGGGCAAGCGGAGAGGACGACGGGTGGAGCGCGGGCCGCGGGGACCACCGAACAATGGCCACCCTCCCCGCCCCGCACAGGAATGACAACGTGAACGCCGTTTCCATTGATTTCCCTGACTACAGCGCTGACTACATCGCCGACCCCAGCCGCTACGCCAAATGCATCGAAGTATCCAAGCGAGTCCGCTGGGAGATCGATCGCGACGTCATCCGCGACCGCCAATTCGATTTCGACAACAAGTTCCTGCCCGACGGCTTGACCCTGCTCGACCGTTCGATCCTGGAGAACAACGATGAGCGTCGCCTGATGAGCCAGATCCAGGGCCGCAGTTACGCCAACATCTTTGGGCTGGTGGAGCGCTTCATCAATGCCAAGGTGCTGGAGTTGAGCCGGGACCACTGGCTGGGCGACCAGGTCGCGCTGGAAGCGCTGATTCGTTTCAGCGACGAGGAGCTCAAGCACCAGGAGCTGTTCCGCCGGATCGAAACGATGATCGCCGCCGCCATGCCCGCCGGTTACAGGAGCGCGGCCGATCCGAACGCCGTTGCCCAGGTCGTGCTGGGCAAGAGCACGTGGGCGGTGCTGGGCCTGACCTGCCACATCGAGCTGTTCACTCAGGCGCACTACCGCCAAAGCATCGAGCCGGACGCATCACTGTCGGCGCTGTACAAGGACGTGTTCCTGTTCCATTGGCGCGAGGAATCGCAGCACGCCATCCTCGACGAGCTGGAATGGCGCCGCATCGATGCACAGCTCTCGCCGGCCGAACGCGACGCGGCGGTGGACGACCTGATTGCCCTGGTCGGCGCCGTCGACGGCATCCTGCAGGCACAGGCGCGCGCCGACGCCGACTATTTTTCCCTGATCGTCCGGCGCTCCAGTACGGTCGCCGAACGTGATCTGCTCGCGGCCGAGACGCTGGCCGCGTATCGCTGGCAGTACATCGTGTCCGGCGTGCAGGAACCACGCTTCCAGAAAATACTGGGCGATCTGGTTACCCCGGCGCAGATGCAGCGCATCGGCACCGCGCTCGCCCCGCTGATGGCGGTGGCGTAGTTCCAACGCGCGCCTTCGCAGCGGCGGGCGTCGCTGCCCCGAGCCATGCACCGGAGTTCCGTCATGCACACCTCCATCCTCGACACCATCGGCAACACACCCATCGTGCGATTGCAGCGGCTGGCGCCGCCAGGCATCGAGCTGTACGTCAAACTCGAGTCGCGCAACCCGGGTGGCTCGGTCAAGGACCGCATGGCCGTGGCTGCGATCGAGGATGCCGAACAACGCGGCGTCCTGCGCCCCGGCCAGACCGTGGTCGAGGCCACCAGCGGCAATACCGGTATCGCATTGGCGATGGTCTGTGCAGCCAAGGGCTATCCGCTGGTCGTGGTCATGGCGGAAAACTTCAGCATCGAACGGCGACGACTGATGCGCCTGCTCGGTGCACGGGTCGTGCTCACGCCGGCCGCGCTGAAGGGATCGGGCATGCTGGCCAAGGCGCGGGAACTGGCCGCGCACCTGGATGGCTTCCTGGTCGAACAGTTCGACAATCCCGCGAACGCGCGCGCCCACGAACTGGGTACCGCGCGCGAAATCCTCGCCAGCTTCGCCGACAGGCCGCTGGATTGCTTCGTCACCGGCGCGGGTACCGGCGGCACGTTGCGCGGCGTCGGCGCGGTGTTGCGCAAGGAAAGTCCCCACACCCGCATCGTCGTGGGCGAGCCGGACAATGCACCGGTGCTGGCCAGTGGTCGCGCGCAGCCGCAAGACGGTTCCAGCCATCCGGCGTTCCGCCCGCATCTGATGCAGGGCTGGACACCGGACTTCATACCCGGGCTCACCGCGGCGGCGGTCGCGGCCGGCGTGATCGATCATGTGCAGGCGGTCGACGGCGACGAAGCCATCCGCGTCACGCGTGCGCTGGCTCGCGAAGAAGGGATTCTGTCGGGCATTTCCGGCGGTGCGGCCGTGGCCGGTGCGCTACGTGTCTGCACCACGCTCGCGCCGGGGAGCCGCGTGCTGGTGATGCTGCCCGACGCCGCCGATCGCTACCTGAGCACGGCACTGTTCGAAGAGATCGACGACGCCATGAACGACGCGGAGCTGGCGCTGTCCCATGCCACCCCGTTCGCACAATTCGGCGCGGCACCGGCGATTCACCCATCGCCGGCAACCGGCGCACAACCGCAACCCGGCGATGCGGCAGCGGACGCGGAACTCGACGCCCTGCTCACGGATCGGGAGCAACCGGTGCTGCTGTTTGGTTTCGCCTGGTGCGAATACGCCCGGGCAGTACGCGGCTGTTCGCGCATCTCGGTGTTCCCTACCAGGCAGTGATCCTGGACGCGCCCGACATGCAGGCCGGCGATCGTGGTGGGCGCCTGCGGCGCGCGCTCGCTCGACACCTCGGGGAGGCGACGATTCCGCAGGTCTTCGTCGGCAACCAGCACATCGGTGGCTGCAACGAGACCTTCGCCGCGATGGCCGATCGCAGCCTTCTGCGCAGGCTCGCCGGCGCCGGCGTGGTGGTGCCGGAGCCATCGGACGACTTCGACCCCGCTTCGTTCTTGCCAAATTGGCAGCAGCCTGCGGGCATGGTTCAGCCAGTGAATCCGGCCAGGGCGGACACGCCGCGGACGGCCGAGGCTTGACGCGAATCCCCTTCGGACGCGCTCTACGCCATAAGCCCAAGGGCCAATATCGCGGCAGCGCGGGGCGGTGTTTGATCAACGGCAGGACCACGCTCCACGGCGCACGACCTGCATCGAGCGTGGAACCGTCGTGACGCAGACGCGACGCGACGCGGCCCACAATAGCCTCGCTCGCCTGCAGAGAACCAGCATGTCCAACCAGACCGACGACGCGGGCACCATCCAGGCGCTACTGGACCGGCTGGTGAATTTCCGCCTGCCGCGGGCCTTGGCGATCAAGAAGCGGATCGACGCCGGCGAGCGCCTGACCGACGCCGACATCGCATTCCTGAAGAACGCGCTCGAGGACGCCCACCACGCGCTGCGGTACGTGTCGCGCAATCCGGAGTTCCAGGTATTGGGCTCGCAGATCATCCACCTCTACGACGACATCGTCCGCAAGGCCACCGAGAACGAGAAAGGGGCATGACGCAAGGTGGCCTGCCAGCGGACCGTGCGAATCGGGAGAGCGGCGACAGCGGCGTAGTCACTCGCCCAACGCTGATCGCCAGCATCGCGGCGGCGATCGTGCAACCGCGGGCCTGTGCAGACGACCACCACGCACGAACGGAGCAGGCGGCATGAAACGTGACGACCAAACCGACGCGCCTGGCGCGGAAACCGAGCCGATGAAGCGCAAGGAGTACGAGGCGGAGCTGGAAAAGCTCCACGCCGAGCTCGTCAAACTGCAGCAGTGGGTGGTCGCGGAAGGACTCAAGGTCTGCATCGTGTTCGAGGGGCGCGATACGGCGGGCAAGGGCGGGACGATCAAGGCGATCATGGAGCGTGTGAGCCCGCGCGTGTTCCGGGTGGTGGCGCTGCCGGCACCGACGGAACGCGAGAAGAGCCAGATGTACATGCAGCGCTACATGCGGCACCTGCCGGCGGGGGGCCAGGTCGTGATCTTCGACCGCAGTTGGTACAACCGGGCGGGTGTGGAGCGGGTAATGGGATTCGCGTCGGAGGACAAGGTCCGCAAGTTCCTCGACACCACGCCGCTGGTGGAGCGGGCGATGGTCGGCTCTGGAATCATCCTGCTGAAATACTGGCTGGAGGTCAGCGAGGAGGAACAGATCCGGCGCCTTAAAGATCGGGCGGACGACGAACGCAAGATCTGGAAGCTGACGCCGATGGACCTGGAGTCGTACAGCCGCTGGTACGACTATTCGCGGGCGCGCGATGACATGTTCGCCGCCACGGACACATCGCATGCACCGTGGTACGTGGCGCGGACCGACGACAAGCGGCGAGGACGCCTCAACATCATCCGGCACATCCTCGACCACATCCCCTACGAGGAACTTCCGCGCAAGAAGATCAAGTTTCCCAAGCGGCAGAAACGCGGCGACTACGCCGAACCGGAGCATCCTTTCCGGTACGTCGATGAGCACTACTGAGCATCCCCGACCGGCAGGCCCCGGGTGACGACGATTCGCATGAACGGCTGGAAGCGCTGGCTACCCGGACTGCAGATCCTCAGCCGGTACGAAGCCGCCTGGCTGCCGCGCGACCTGATGGCCGGCCTGGTGCTGACCACGATGCTGGTGCCGGTAGGAATCGCCTACGCCGTGGCTTCGGGCGTCCCGGGGATCTACGGCCTCTACGCCACCATCGTTCCGTTGCTCGCCTACGCCCTGTTCGGTCCGAGCCGCATCCTGGTGCTGGGGCCGGATTCCGCACTGGCGCCAGTGATCCTCGCGGTGGTGCTGCCGCTGTCTGCCGGCGACCCGGCGCGCGCCGTGATCGTGGCGAGCCTGATGGCGGTGGTGTCGGGGCTGGTGTGCATCCTGATCGGCCTCATGCGCCTGGGGTTCGTCACCGAATTGCTGTCCAAGCCGATCCGCTACGGCTACATGAACGGCATCGCGCTCACGGTGCTGGTCAGCCAGCTACCCAAGCTGTTCGGCTTTTCGATCGACAGCACCGGCCCGCTGCGCGCCCTCGTGCGCATCGCGCGGGCGATCCTGGACGGTCAGGCCAACTGGACGGCGTCCGCCGTCGGTGCCGGCACGCTGGCGCTGATCCTGCTGCTCAAGCCCTACAAGCGCATCCCCGGCCTGCTGATTGCGGTGGTGGCCGCCACGGTCGTGGTCGGTGCGTTCGGCCTGGACGACAGCGCCGGGGTCAAGGTGCTCGGTCCGCTGCCGCAGGGCCTGCCGTCCTTCGCCCTGCCCTGGATCGAACCGGCCCAGCTTGCACAGGTGGTGATCGGCGGCTGTGCGGTCGCCATGGTGGCGTTCGCCGATACCAGCGTGCTGTCGCGCACGTACGCGGCCAAGACCGGCGTACCGGTCGATCCGAACCAGGAGATGATCGGCCTGGGCGCCGCGAACCTGGCAGCCGGGCTGTTCCAGGGCTTTCCGATCAGCAGCAGTTCCTCGCGCACGCCCGTCGCCGAAGCCGCGGGCTCGAAGACCCAGCTCACCGGCGTGGCCGGCGCGGTGGCGGTGGCCCTGCTGCTGCTCTTTGCGCCGAACCTGCTGAAGCACCTGCCCAGCAGTGCGCTGGCGGCGGTGGTGATCGCTGCAGCCATCGGACTGTTCGAGTTCGCCGATCTCGGCCGCATCTTCCGTATCCAGCAATGGGAGTTCTGGCTCTCGATCGCCTGCTTCGTCGGTGTCGCCGTCTGGGGCGTGATTCCCGGCATCGGCATCGCCATCGCCATCGCGGTCATCGAATTCCTCTGGGACGCCTGGCGGCCGCACCACGCCGTGATGGGCCGGGTCGACGGCATCCGCGGCTACCACGACATCCAGCGCTATCCCGAGGCGCGGCTGGTTCCGGGCCTGGTCCTGTTCCGCTGGGACGCACCCCTGTTCTTCGCCAATGCCGAACTGTTCCACCAGCGCGTGCGCGAGGCCGTGGCGCAATCGCCGTCGCCGGTGCGGCGCATCGTCATTGCCGCCGAGCCGGTCACCAGCATCGACGTGACCTCGGCGGACATGCTGGCCGAGCTTGAGCAGTCCCTGCGCGGATCCGGCATCGAGCTGCGGTTCGCAGAGATGAAGGATCCGGTCAAGGACACACTGAAACGCTTCGAGATGCTGGACCGTTTCGGCGAGTTCCAGCCCACCATCGGCGCCGCCGTCGACGCCTACCTCGCCGAGCACGCGGTGGATTGGAAGCCCTGAAACACAAGGGCGTCAGCAGCCACGCGTATCAGGTGAAGATCAATCGCGCTGTCGTTGTCACCGGGCGAAGGCATTCCCTACATGAGCAGAACCTACGACGCAGTGGTGGTTGGCGCTGGCGTGTTCGGGGCATGGACCGCCTGGCATCTGCTGCGCGCCGGCCAGCGGGTACTGCTGGTCGACAAATATGGACCAGCCAGCGCGCGCGCCAGTTCCGGCGGAGAAACCCGGGTGATCCGCATGGCCTATGGGCCGGACGAGATCTATACCCGCATGTCGCGGCAGTCGTTGCCCATATGGAAGGAATTCTTCGCACGGATCGAGAACCCCGGGTTGTTCCGCGAAACCGGTGTGCTGTGGCTGGCAGCCGCCGAAGACACGTCGGCCGCGCAGTCGGTCGCAGTGCTGGCACGGAACGGCATCCGACACCAGGTGCTCGATCACGACGCCCTCGCGCAGCGCTATCCGCAGATCGTGATTGCGTCCGGCGGCTGGGCCATCTTCGAGCCGGATAGCGGCGGCCTGTTCGCGCGTCGCGCCGTGCAGGCCGTCGTCGAAGACAACCTGCGTGCCGGGGCTGAACTTTGCCTCGCTGCGGTCATTCCCCCCGTCGGCGACACGCACCTTGCGGAAATCAGGACCGATGCGGGCGAAGCGATCCGCGCTGACCGCTTCGTGTTTGCATGCGGTCCATGGCTGGGCAGGGTCCTGCCCGACGTGCTCGGCGGGCGCATCTTTCCCACCCGCCAGGAAGCGTTCTATTTCGATACTGCAGGCGACCGCCGTTTCTCCTCGCCCACGCTGCCGATCTGGCTCGATTTCGGGCGCGACTACTACGGATTCCCCGACATCGATGGTCGTGGCTTCAAGCTCGCCCACGATGCGCACGGCGAAGCATTCGATCCCGACACGCTCGAGCGTCGGCCCACTCCGGCGCGCATCGCGCACGCGCGCGACTTCCTGGCCCGGCGCTTTCCCGCGTTGGCCGCGGCACCGCTGCTCAAGGCCGAAGTCTGCCAATACGAGAACACCTGGAACGGCGACTTCGTCATCGACCGCCATCCGGTCTTCGACAATGTATGGATCGCTGGCGGGGGCTCCGGCCACGGCTTCAAGCACGGCCCGGCGGTAGGCGCGTACCTGGTCGAACGCATGCTCAATGACGCGCCGGCCGAACCACGATTCAGCCTGGCCACGAAGCAGGCCGTGCAGAAACGCGAGGTTCACTGATGTGCGAATCGGCGTCATGCCCTACGCGATGAGTCGTTAATGACGCGTGGTGATCCGAACACCTGCCATCCGATCACACCGGAAAGAGTACGCTGGCAGGGTGCCTCTTCCTGTTGCTGCCGCGATGTCGCACAAGCCTCCATCGCAACGCGTTGGGCAGGGCCTCAATTCTGCGGCGGTCTGGATGCTGCTGCTCGTGAGCACGGCCGCAGTCGCGGCTCCGGACACGCAAGATTGCGCGCAAGGCTTCCTGCAGGAACTGGGCTGGCGCTTCATTCCTGCCGATGAGGCGGCGGTCGAGATCCAGCCCGGCACGCCCTGCGATCGCGCCGATCTGCTCGAAGCACAGGCCGCAGGCGACCTTGTTGTCCGCATTCCCCACCGCCTCGACGCCGCGGCGCGCGCTCAACTGACGGAAACATTGCTCCATCATCCGGCGACCCTGTGTGCGTACGGGTTCGAGCTGGGTGCGGCGACGCGGCGAGCGGTCGACCGACTGGTCGAAAACCGCGGCTTCCGCTTCTCCGCCATGCAGATCGGATGGATCGGCTTCGGCCCTACGGGTTCGGCGCACGATGGCTGGGAGCCAATCGCATGGTTCGGGCGCGGCTACCAACCGCGCGGCGCCAATTCGCGCGCGATTGAAGCGTTCTACACCGGGCAGGTGCGCGGTGAGTGCGGCTTGGGGCGGCAGATCGCCCAGTACGCGACGCAGGCGGAGTTGTATGGCAGCAAGGGGTTCGACACGGCGTTCGATGCCGACGAAATCGTCATCGGCACGTTCAATCGTCTACACCCCAGTCGCAGCATCCTGCTCGGAACATCCGCGGGTCGTTTCACCAGGGATGGCCGCGCCATCGCGGCGGCGGCGACCGGTCGCCAGGCTTTCATGGGCCTGCCTGGCTTCATCTTCCACGTGTTCGACCGCAGCACGCTGGATGACCTCAACAACCAGGCCGAGAACTTCGTTGTCTACGACGTCGGCGCCGAGGCCGCCGCGGCGCTGCGAAGCCATGGCGGCTTCGAGTTCTACAACACACGCAACCAGACGATCTGGTCACTCGCCCGGTCGGTACCGGGGCGGAAACCACCGCGATACTTCCAGCGCCTGCTGATCGAGCGCGATCCCGCCCTGCGTGCGGGTTTGTCCGCAGAGGCCAGAGCGACGATCGCCCAGCTCGATGCCGAGTTCGCCGACCCGTTCTACCGCGATTTTCAGATCTACGTGCATAAGCAGGGCGTCAAGCCAGTCGGCTTTCATATCGCCCGCCTGCTCGACCGGAATCCGCGCACTCCGTTCCGCATCGAACTCGCGCTGCACAACCTGCACACCACGTTGTACGACCGCTACGTGGCGTACCGCCTGGGCGCATGCCATCAAGAGGCCACGCGTCTTATTGAGCGAAGTCAGTACTGGCAGTCCGCTCCGGGTCCGAAAGCGGACGTTCTCCAGCCTTGATCAATCGGGAGGCGGCTCCCGAAGGAAGCCGCCGCAGGTTCACCTGACGACGACGTTCGTGCCCTGCGGCACGAGGTAGCACGCTGCTGCCTTCTTGCACGCTTCGGCCTGGATCTCGGCCAACTGGCGCGCAAGATACTGCTCGGGCGACAGGCCCATCTTGTTGCGGTAGGCGTTGTCCGCTTCGGCCGTGGCTTCCTGCTCCAGCTTGCGCTGCTGCTCGGCGATCGTGGCGGCCACCAGCGTCAGGTTGCGCTGCTGTTCGGCCGCCGTGTTGTTCATCTGCGCCAGCACGTTGTCGTTCGGCTTGGCCTTGCCGAGGTTGACCGCCATCACTTCCACGCGAATGCCGGACGCCTTGACCAGCGCACGCAACGCGTCGGTCACTTCCTGGTCGACCTTCTCTGCCGCCACGGGGTCGGACATCATCTGCGCCATCTTCTCGGACTTGACCGCTTTGCGCACGATCGAGTTGTAAGGCGACACCACATTGTTCTCCCACCAGTGCGGACCGAAGCGCTTCAGGGTGTCCGCCGCATCGACGACGCGCAGCTGCACGCTGGTGTCGAAGTCGAGCAGGATGTTGTCCATCGACGAGAGGTCCTGGAACGGCACGTGCAGGGTCTGTGGTGCGGTGGTGGCGTAGATGATCGTGGTGGACGGCCAGGTCACGTCGCGACCTTCGGTCAGGACCTCGGGCCGGATGCCTTCATGGCCGACGAAGTACGGGCGATCCTGGTAGACGGCGACGTCACCCGGTTCGGGCTGGGCGACGGTGCAGCCGATGCTGGAGAGGGTCATGCACAGCAGGATGGCGAGCATCATGAAACGACGGACGGAAAACTTCACTTGGTTTGCCTTTGGATTGTGGGTTGGTCCAGAGCGCTACCGGATCAGCGCCCATGAACCATCATGCGAGTCCTTACTGCCTTGGCGAAACCGCAATCACCTTGACCAGGGAAACAATCACGAGTACGGATGACGCGGAAAAGACCATGTTGATGTAACTCCTTTCATTGTATGCATGTTTGAAAACAATGAGCGCTAAAACGAGCGCATACAGGATGGCTGATAAGAGTGCGGGCTTTATTGCCTTCATGATTGTCGTTCCCTCCAGTTTCAGTGCCCCTCCTGCGACAGAGAGAGCACGGTTTCCTTACGCTCGTTCCAAAGGCCTTCAAGCACGGCAACTACGCCGTGAGACTTCCATGCCACTGCGCGTGAGCGATGGGAACCGGCTGAGTGCGCCGCGAATCATGCTGGAACGCGACGGAAGCCCCTGCTTGCCGTCGTATTCAGATGTACCCGCTCTTGGCAGTGCTGCCCAGATCCGAGCCGAGAACATTCGGTTCGCGTTTTGGGAACATGTCTGCCGCTTTCGGCCAAAAGCGGTTGCCGGTCGTAAGCTTGCGCAGTCGATCCGCGCGGGACCGCAATGAGCGCCATCACCTCGATGCTCGGTGCCGAACTGCCGCTCGTGCAGGCGCCCATGGCGGGCGTCCAGGACGAGGCACTCGCGCTCGCGGTGTCCGGGGCGGGCGGGCTCGGTTCCATGCCATGCGCGCTGCTGGGCCCGGCCCAGCTCCAGGTGGCGCTGCAGAAGTTCGCCGCGCATCCGCGGCCGATCAATCTCAACTTCTTCTGTCATGCCATGGCAGCGCCCGATCCCGTCGAAGCACAGCGCTGGCAGCGCACGCTCGCGCCGTATTACCGGGAGTTCGGCATCGAGCCACCTGCGCCGTCACAGGCCGGTGCCCGCCGACCGATCGATGCGGCGACCGTGGATCTGCTCACGCCGTTCCGCCCCCAGGTGGTCAGTTTCCATTTCGGCCTGCCGGAGGCGCCGCTGCTCGCGCGGATCAAGGCCTGGGGCGCGGTGGTATTGGCTTCGGCCACGACATTGGCCGAGGGTCTTTGGCTGCAGCGCCACGGTGTCGATGCCGTCATCGCCCAGGGCATCGAAGCCGGCGGCCACCGCGGCCACTTCCTCTCCGACGACCTGATCGGGCAACCATCGACGATCGATCTCGTTACCGCGCTGTGCCGCAACCTCACGGTGCCGGTGATCGCCGCCGGCGGCGTGGGAAGCCGTTCCGACGTGCTCGCCCTGCGCGCGGCGGGCGCAGCCGCCGTCCAGGCCGGCTCGGCTTACCTGTTGTGTCCCGAAGCGACCACCACGGCGGTGCATCGGGCGGCGCTGCAGCAGTCCGGACGCGACACCGCGATCACCAATCTGTTCAGCGGTCGCCCTGCACGCGGCCTGGTCAACCGCCTCATGCGCGACCTGGGCGCGGTATCGGCCCTGCCCCCGGCATTTCCGTGGGCGGCCCAGGCGCTGGCGCCGCTGCGCGCCGCGGCGGAGGCACGCGGACTGGATGATTTCAGCCCGCTATGGTCGGGCACCAAGCCCGGCGGCTTTCCCGCGATGGCCGCGGCCGACGTGACGCGCCAACTGGCGGGGCTGGGCTAACGCGCCGATGACGCTGCTCCCGTAAGGCACCTCTACAAGCGCGCCTGTATAACCGCGCTACACAACCCGCCTACTCAACACGCGGGCTTCCGCCACCTCATCCATTGGAGATCGTCGTGAGCAAAGAGCTGCAAATCACGAACTCGCTGCTGTGGGCCTCCGCGATCATTGCCTCCGCCGCGCTTGAGGCTCCGCACGCCTTGACCTTCCTGGTGCTTCCGTCCCTCGCTGTGGTGTCGTGGTTGTTCGCTGCCACCCGCAACCGCTCGAAGCCTTGAGCTCCCGGCCATCGTGGACGGACTGACAAGTATTCAAGCCGAGGCCACTTCGCGGCCCGGCGATATCCGGGGCATCAACGGCGCGCCGTAACGCCTACGCCGCCGCCGCAACTTCCCGCAGTTGCGCCCGACGATCGTAGTCATCCGCCAACGCGCGCAACGCCGTGCTGCCGTCGCCTGAAAACGCGGGGCCGTGCATCAGCCCCAGCGTGCGCGGGGACAGTCCTGCGAGCGACCGGATCGTCGTGCCCATGTTCGGATTGAGCGAGGAATAGCGGAACAGGTCTTCCGCGGCGACGGCTGGGCCGACGATATCGCCGGATACCAGCGCTGGGCCGTCGCCCACCTGCGTGAACAGGTCGCCGCACAGCAGGGTGCCGGTGGACTCCTCGTACACCACGGCCGCCTCCCACGCGTGGGGCGTATGGGGCGTGTCGAGGTAGCGCACCCGCCTGCCGCCGCCCAGATCGATGACTTCGCCGTCCCGAAGCATGCGCGGCGTGCGGTCCGCCAGATCGTTCAACGACACCGAGACGGCGGTTTCGCCGTGCGCCACCAGCGCGTGCGGCGCGATCGCGAGCCACTCGTTCATGGCTCCGCACTCGTCGGCCTCCACATGCCCGAACGAGAGCCAGCGCAGTTGCTCCGGCGGCATGAGCCGGCCCACGGCTTCGCGCACCAGGGGAAACATCCGGCGCGGCCCGGTGTGGAACAGCAGCGGCTCGTCGCCGAGGATCAGGAACTGGTTGAAGGGGAAGCCGGCGGGCGCCGCCACTTCGGGCACGAAGGTCGACAGCCGGAAGATGCCATCAGCGATTTCATCGACACGGGTATTCATGGGAGACCTGCCTTGGGGGGAAGGGAGGGCGCCCGGCCGGACTCGCCCGGACGCGCCCGAATATTGGGCGAACAGAACTGTGCTCCCAATATTACGGCCTGTCAATATAGGTGCGCATGCATGTATAGTGAATACATGGCCCGTACCTACACCCTCAAACGGCGCGCGGAGCAGCAGGCGGAAACCCGGCAACGGATCGTCGAGGCGGCCGTGGCCCTGCATGGCGAGATCGGCCCCGCGTTCACCACGTTCAGCCTGATCGCCGAGCGCGCCGGCGTGCAGCGCAACACCTTCTATTCGCATTTTCCGGATGAGCGCAGCCTGCTGCTGGCATGCTCCGCGCGTTCCCTGGAGCGCGACCCGCTGCCCGACGCCGCCACATGGCGCGACATCGGCGATCGCGCCGAGCGTCTCACGGCCGGCCTCTCCGCGCTGTACGCCTGGTATGGCCGCAACGCCGACCTGGCCGGCTGCGTGCTGCGCGATGCCGAATCGCATCCGCTGGTGCGCGAGATCGTCGAACTGAGGTGGGGACCGTTCCTGGCGGCGTACGACGAGGTGCTCGGCGGCGGCCTGGCTCCCGCGCCGCGTGCGCTGTTGCGGCTCGCCCTCAGCTTCTTCGGTTGGCGCAGCCTCGTGCACGACAGCGCCCTCGCGCCCGGCGAGGCAGTCCGGACGATGGTCGCGACGATCACGGCCGCGCCCCACGGGTGATCGGTCCGGCTCTTATTCGTCGATCGCCTATTCGTCCATCGCCGCGATGAAGTGCGAGACCAGCTGAAGCATCTGCTCGGGCTGTTCGCGGTGGGGAACATGGCCGCAAGCCTCGAGCACCACCCGCTGCGCCGGGCCCTGCACGCCGCGCGCGATGCGCTCGGGAAACGCCACCGAACCGAATTCGTCGCGATCGCCATGGATCGCCAGCACCGGGCAGCGCACCTGCGGCAAGCAACGGTCCAGACTCCACACGGCGAATGCCGGATCGAGCCACACCTGCGTCCACGCATCCAGAACCCACGCCGCCTTGTCGCCGTGCCATCGGGCGAGCCGCGCGAACTGTTCGTCGTGCTCGAACTGCGCCTGGGCAGCGACGATGCCGTCCAGCGTGCGCTGTTCGACGAATGCCTGCGCCGATTCCGTCACCACGAACCGGCAGCGGCCGCCCTGCGCCGCCGCGATCGCCAGCGCAATCGCACCGCCCACGCTATGGCCGAACAGCCCATAGGCCTCCAGGCCGAGCGCACGGCACAGCGCGGGAAAGTGGACCTCGGCCTCTTCCGCGATGAAATGGATCGATGGCCGTTCGCCGCGCGCGGAGGATCGGCCGAAACCGAGCCTGTCGTACGCGATCACCGACCGGTCCAGGCGATGCGCCAGCAGGGCCGGAAAGTCACGCCATTGCTCCACGCTGCCGAGCGAGTCGTGCAGCAGAACGACCGGGAGCGACGATGCGTGCTCGCGTCCCCATCGGCGCACGAACACCTGCCCACCCGGGACTTCGACGAACATATCTTCCACGTTGGCTTCGCTCGGACTACGCGCCCGCCAGGGCAGCCTTCTTCGCCCGCTTGGTTGCGTACATGGCCTGGTCCGCCCGGTCGAGCAGGCCCGCCAGGTCTTCTGCATCGTCTGGATAGAGCGCCTGGCCGATGCTGGCGTCGAGCGGCAACGGCGTGTTCTCGAACGCGAAACCCTCGCGCCTGATGGCATCGGCGTAGCGCTGGACGCAGGTGGCCGCGACGTCGCGGCTGTCCACCTGCGACAGGATGACGGCGAACTCGTCGCCGCCCACCCGTGCCACGGTGTCGACGGCACGTGCGCATTGGCGCAGGCGTGTGGCAAATGCCTGCAACGCCGCATCGCCCGCGCGGTGGCCGAGGTTGTCGTTGATCTGCTTGAGGCCGTCCATGTCGAGGTTGAGCACGCCGAAACGACGATTCTCGCGCCGGGCCTGTGCGAGACACAGCTGCAACCGCTCGAAGAACAGCGCGCGATTGGGCAGGCCCGTGAGCGCATCGTGGGTGGCCTGGATGAACAACTCGCTCGCGCCCAGCCGGGTGGCATGGAACATCGCGGCGGCGATCAGTCCGGACATCGGCCCAAGCAGATTCAGGTCGTCGTCATCGAACTTGTTGGGCCGGGAGGAGAGCACCTTGAGCACGCCGACCACGGTGTTGTGGTGGTGCAGCGGCACCACGATCATCGAGCGCAGGCCGATCTTGCGGCACGCTTCGACATTCACCCGGGGATCGGTTTCGGAATCCACGCAGTTCAGCGGCGCGCCGGCGGCGATGCACAAGCCGGACAGGCTGTTGTCCCGCGCAAGGCGCATCCCGAGGTGCGCAGTCGCCGAGCCGGTCGCCGCGCGATAGTCCATGTCGGCCTCCTCGGCGAGCTCCACCACCGCGCCGTCCGCGCCGGTCAGGTGCTGGGTCCGTTCTGCCACCAGATCCATCACGCTGCCCAGGTCGTGGCCGAGCCTGGCGATCTCGGTCTGGGTCCGGATCACTTCGAGCAAGCGTGGATTCGCGTCTACGGGCGGCATGTGTGTTCTGTTCGGGTCCTGTGCCGGCTGAATCCTTTCCGGGGACCCAACAAGCGGGATCACCACCTCGGCCAATCGGAAAATACACCCGGCGCCAGTCAGGGGGAACGCCGGCGACCGGCAATGCCAGGTGGATGGCCGGAATCATCCCGGCGCGCGCGTCAACGGCGCCTTCGCCCGAGCCCGCTCATTCTTCGCCTGAGCCCTCACTCCCTCCCCTCGCAACGCCCGCGCATCGCAGAGAGATCCTTATGCGTTCCATCCTCACGTGGCCCGGACGAACCCACCCGATGCCAGTACGCCTTGCCTTGCTGCTCCTGTTCGCCAGCGTGGCCGCCGGCTGCGACACGGTCGGCAAGCACGCGCGTGCACCGGAGGCCGTGGCGCCGCCGGTCGAGATCGTCCTGCCGCCGCCGACCACCACGCGCGGCGAATTCACCATCGAGGCGGACAAGCTCGACACCTGGAACGCGGTCGGCCAGATCGCGGTGCGCACGCCGGGCGTGGAGTACCAGGGCCGCGCGCAGATGCTCGACCTCTATGCCCTGCGCTACCGCGGAGAGGAGTTCCTGATCCTCACAAAAGCATTGCCGGCGTCCTCGACGATCACGCGCTTGACGACGAAGGTCACCGCCACCTCATCGCGCGGCGCGCCGATCGACAGCGACGCGGTGGCGGAGTTCCTCGTCCTGTTGCAACGGGAGCTGCCGACAGAGATCGAGAGCGTGCGTGCGCGGCAGGCCGCGGAGAAAAGGGCCGCAGCGAAAAAGGCCGCAGCAAAAAAAACGAAGCACGCCAGTAAGAAAAAGAAGTCCTGATCTGGAGCGACCTGTTGAACTCGACCGGAGCCCGGGTGCCTTTTCGCGCAATGTCGCGTTGCGCCCCATGGCGGGCTCAGTTAGTGGCCGGCAAATTGATGATCGTAGCCTGCATCACCGCAATGATTTCCTGGCGCGAACCCTGTTCGCCGATCACCTCGCCCTGGCAGACCGTCAGGGTCTTGCCGGCCTTCGTGACCTTGCCGACGGCCACGAACCGGTCGGCCACGGCGGGCCGGACGAAGTTGATCTTGAACTCGACGGTGAGGACATCACAGCCTGCCGGCGCAACGGTCAAAGCGGCGTAGCCGCAGGCACTGTCCAGCACGCTGGTGATGGCGCCGGCATGGATGTAGCCGTGTTGCTGCGACAGCTCCGGGCGGGGCAGCAGCGCGATCCGCACCTCGCCCGGGGCGACGTGAACCAGTTGCGCGCCCAAGGTCGTCATCAGCCCCTGGGCGGAGAAGCTGGTGGAGACGCGTTCGTGCAGATCGGTCACAGCGATTCTCCACGGCGATATCCGGCATCGTAGCGCGCTGCGACAAGAACAAGGCACCGAAATTCCGAGCCGCGCCGCCGCGCGCGGGACATATGAACCTTGGGCGGTTCGCTCTGCCTGCAGCATGACGAAAAGCACCTGGGTGCGCTGCGCTTACCCGGGCTTACGCGGACTCCCATGTTTCACCGAACACGCGGGTTCCACGCATTGCTGCTGATAATGAGCGAGCGCTCTGCGATCGGGAGACTTCCGATGTTTTCCCAATCTCTGTACCAGTATTGGGGAGGCGACATCCTCGCCGCCAATGCCTTCATTGGATTGAACATGGTTGGCGCCCTGCTGCTTGGGATGCTGGTCGGGTATGAGCGTTCCTATCAAGGCAGGGCGGCTGGGATGCGCACCTACGGATTGGTGTGCATGGCTTCGACGGCGTTGACCATCTTTGTTGGCTTCGCGCCGCTGTGGTACGGCGGCATGGAGGTGCGTGTCACGGCCGACCCGACTCGCATCGTCCAAGGTATCGTCACCGGCATCGGTTTTCTGTGCGCCGGCGTCATCGTGAAGGATGGCCTGAGCATCAGGGGCCTTACGACCGCGGCATCCATCTGGGCGGTTTCTGCTGTTGGCATCCTTCTCGGCACGGGTTTTTACCCTGCGGCCCTGTTGCTGGCCCTGCTATGCGCCGCGTCCATGTCGTTCCTCCAACGGATAGAAGCCCGGCTTCCAGGTCGAGCGTCACTGGACATCACGGTCAAGTTCCGCGAGGGGCATCCACCCGACCTGGAAGAGGTCGTCCAAAGAGGCAAAGTCCGGGGCTACCGCGTGATCAAGGAGAGCCTGACCATTAGTGTCAGCGACAAGCAATCGGTATGGAGATTTGGAGTCGTAGCGCTTGAGCGGTCCCGCGCTTTGTCTCCGGCCCATATGGCAGAAGAACTATCGAAAGACGAGAACATCGTGAGCTTCAGCATCACTCCTGTTCGCCATTAGCGAATGCAAGATCGCTGGGGGCCCTGCTGGCCTTGGTGCTTCAACCCTGTCAAGGAGACTCATATGAAAGCGGCTCGAATCATTGCGGCAATGACGCTGGTCGTCGCGAGCGGTTTGACGGTGAACACGGCGTCAGCCCAGCAGCAGGGAGTCAAACGTACCGAGCTGCAAAGGCACGACCTGAGCGCCCCCGGGCGCGAGATGATCCAGGTGCGCGTCGATCTTGACCCGGGAGTGACGTTCCCACTGCACTCGCATCCCGGCGAGGAGATCATCTATGTGCTCGAAGGCGAATGGGAGTATCAGGTCGAGGGCAAGGGAGCCATGAGGCTCAAGGCCGGCGAGGTCTTGTTCATCCCGGCTGGAGTGAAACACGGGGCGAAGAACGTCGGCAGTGGCAAAGGCTCAGAACTCGCGACGTATATCGTCGAAAAAGGGAAACCACTGGTAGTCCTGGCCAAGTGAGTGCTGTGGAGCGGGCCGGGCGCGGTCAACTGACGAATGGGGAAATCGACACCCATCGCGCCCACGCGATGGGGCCAGCCAACCCTCAGTCACTGGGATGGCTGTCCCTCGCGCCTCACGGCAAAGAGGCGCAGTCGCCGAACATCAACCGCTGTGCGTGCCGCGTCGCGGAGGCGAGCTCACCGGCGGCGTCGTAGTCCAGGCGCAGCAGCCAGTCGAACACGTCCTCCGGCCAGTCGTCGGGCAGCAATGACTTCGGTGCGCCCAGCGCCTTGGCCAGCTTGGGCAGGTGCTTGTGGGACCAGCACACCAGCGTGGTGGCGCCGTCGTAGCGCGCCTCCTCGCGCAGGCGTTGGGCGAGCTCCCTGGTCTGCTCTTCGCGCAGCTCGCTGTCGATCGGCAAGCCCAGCGCGGCCGCCAGCGGCTCCAACGTAAGTACCGCGCGCCGGCTCTCCGCCTCATCGGCCTTGGCGATCAACCACGACGGCGCCGCGATCCGCTCCTTGTCGAGGGTGAGCGTCTGGAAGTAGGCGACGTAGGCATGCGCCCGCGCCTGCCCCGCGGGCGTCAGGCCAGTGTCATTGGGATCGCCTGGCTTCTCGGCGTGGCGGATGACCAGCAGCGTGGCGGATTTCGGCATCGGGATCGATCCGTGTGGACGACTCATTCTTGCCGCGGGCGCGTGCGGATGGCGTCATGGCGAATGCGCGGGGAGAACGCCGCGGCGTCGCGGGCGTCGCCCCGGTGCGCTGCGCTTTCCGGGCTACGCTGGCTGGCTGAACACAGACCACAGCAACGACAGGCCGAACAGCGTCCAGCCCACGAACTCTCCGGCCGCGGCAAACGCGCGGTAGTGCCTTTCGTTATTGCGGCGGTCGTAGTGGTCGAGCACGACGGAAAGCATGACCAGGCAAGCGCAGATCATCGCCCCATACATGACCCAGGCCGGCGTGTCGTGCAGATGCACGCCGCGGCCATGCTTGCCCGGAACATAGAGATCGTTGACCCGTACGCCGTAGCTGCCGTAGGCGAACAACGCCAGCGACAACAGCACATGGCTGGCGCGCTCGTCAGAGGGGATCTGATTGGGCATGTAGCGACCGTTCGCGTCGAACTTCGGTTGCGGCTCAAGTGCTTCTTCGAGCACCTCGGCAGGCGGCTCTGGTTCCGGGATCGGTGAAGGCCGGGAGGTCAGCCGCTCGTAGGCGCTACGCAAGTTCGCATAGTTGCCGGGGTACCGGTTCCGGTTGATCCCCGCGAGCGCTTCTTCAAGCTCAAGCAGGGAGTACCTGGAATAGTCGATGTCACCGTCCTGCATGGGACCGGGTGTAGTCCATCGTGCTGAATCCGTAGCACCAGGGTGGGCTTCGCATACGCAGCTCTAAGCAGCGTCGGCCGGTTGTGCGGCTGGACCGATGCCCTGCTCCGCCGGCTTGAACGAAATCCCGAACGGACCGAGCCACGAATAGACCCACAGCCCGAACGCCGTGGTGGTGCCGAGGAACATCGTGAACACGGCCACGAGGAACACGCCGATGAAGGGCGAGGCCACCAGCGCCACCCACCCGTGCAGTGGCTCGTTGTTCCAGGACAGCGTATTCAACCCAAGGGCGGCCGTGCACCCCATCAGGATCGCAAAAGGCATCAGCGAGAACAGCAGGCCCACGCCTACGAGCTTGAACACCGTGCCGACGGAGATGCGTCGGATCATCACTTCCTGCATGGTTCCTCCCCAGAAAACCTTTGTTGGAGTGGTAGCCCGGGCAGGTCTTCTGCCCGGAAACGGAATGCCCAGCGCCGGCGCCGCTTCGATCAGGGCTTCCTGCCCACGAACGGATGACGCTCGCGGTATTCGCTCGAGCCGCACACGAAGTCCAGCACCATCCCCTCGATCGCCCCTTGCAGCGCATGGTCGCCCAGCACGCGCTCCATCACGAGCTTCTCGTCGTCCGGAACGTCGTCGCTGAAACCGTGGAAGTCGATGCTCTCCCCGATCTTGTCTCCATCCTCGCCGAACTGGACCGACTTGATCTCGCGGCTGCGCCGCCCGCTGCAGTCGAACTCCATCGTGTGCAGGATGGACATCTCCATATCCATGAAGTGCTTGCGTTCGAACACGTTGATCCGCACGTAGCCCTTGGGCCGGCTTTCCGAATCGACGTCGACGTAGTAGCCGTCGCGGTCGTGGTCGCCCCTGGAGGCGATCTGGTAATACGAGGCGGCAACAGCACCCTGCGGGCACGCAGCGACCAGCACCGCTGCCAGCGCGGCCAACGAAAAACGCTTCATGATTTCCCCTGTAACGATTGATACGGGCGCGCAACGGCCCGCGCGCCGAAATTGCGGCATGGCACAGGGGCTGTCAACGCCCTCGGCGGGGGGGCCGGCTCCCTCCCGGGCTCGCTTATGCGGGCATCGGGGGCGGGCTCAAGCGCCGGTTGCCGGGTTGGTGCGCGCCTACCTCGTCGCCTTGGCGCTGTCGCGGTCGACGGCTTCGACGAAATCGCCCAGCACTTCCACCCACAGTTCGATCTGGCTGCGGATGTACGCCTTCTGGTCGGTGTTCACGACCTCGAAGTCGTATTCGATGAACGGGTCCATCGCATCGTCGAGATAGGCGCTGGCGTAGCGGTACTCCGAGTTGAACTCGTTGATGGCCTGGTAGGTCGAGCCGTGTTCCAGGTCGAGGGCCGTGGTGAACCGGAGCGAGCCGCAGCGATCAGCCTCGCAATCGTAGAAGTCGATGACGACGTCCACGCCGGCCATGCTCGAGTCGATGCGAGGGCCGCCGTCGCCGGCCTTGCCGACCTTCGCGCTGTAGCCGGCGTCCTGGAGGATCCTGGCCACTTCCGCCGGGGTGACGCCGCGGGCCGGTTGCGCGGCCGGCGCCGCCCAGGTTGTCGCGACAAGGGCTGCGAGGACGGCGGTTCGGATCTGCGCCTTCATGGCGGGCCTGCGCGGCAGCGGGCTGATTGCCTGCGCCCTTATGGGAGTTATGTCGTAAAGGTCGCGTGAGCAGCGGAGTCGCCTTCGAGCACACAGTGCTTCACGCCATGGCAGTAACAGGCAGCGAATCCTCCGACAGGTTGATGGAGCCAACCCAGCCTACGGTCCTTTCTTGTCCTTGCCCGCCAGCTGCCGCAGCTTTGCCGCGCGGTTGGCATCCAACGGGCCGAGCACGCCGCGCCGTTCCCTGGGTATGTGTTCGGCGGGATCGGCGTCGTTGAACACATAGTGCTCCAGCATCGCTTTCCAGGCATCGCGTTCGGACTTCGGCAATGCCTTGTAGGCCAGGATCGCGTGCATCAGCGCTTCCAGTCCGGGTTCGGGCACGTGGCCCGCGTAGGCGCCTGGCCGCCACCAGTAGTTGACCAGCGCGTTGAGCCGTTCCAGGGACTGGACGTGGTGCCACCACACCGGTGGCATGTAGATCGCGTCGCCGGGTTCCAGCTCCGCGACCAGCGCGTGGCGCAGCGCTTCCTCCAGTCGCGGATAACGCGGATCGCCTGCCTCGTCGAGGCGGGGCAGGCTCATCGCGGCAACGGTGGGTGCGAAGTCGATGGGACCGACATACAGATTGGCCACCTGCTCCGGCGGAAACAGCGTGAAGCGGCGGCGGCCGCAGGCGACGACGGCGATGTTGTGCGAACTGTCGAAATGCGCGGGCGTGGTGACGGTGTTGCCGATCCACAGGCGCGGCTGCACGGACGGGTCGAGCAGCGGCATCGGATGGGCTTCGGCGAAGCCGGGGAGGCAGCCCTGGATCAATGCGCTCTGCATCGCCAGGCCGGGCACGCTGTCGTGGCGGCTGTAGGCCGCCAGGCGCTGCAGCACGTCGGTCACCGACACCTTGAAGTGCCGGTAGTTGAATGCGTCCATCGTGGCGTTGTAGCCCACCACGCCGCGCACCTCGGGCGGCATGTGCAGCACATCGACCGGGCTGCCGTTGTCGTAGGCGACCAGCGCCTGGGCGAAGGCGGTTTCGGATTCCCGTGCCTTCTGCACGATGGGCCAGTACCGGCACACGCCGCGCAGGACCTTGGGGCGCCCGCCTGCGGTCAGCGCATCGAGGCTGATGGGTTGCCGGGTGAAGTCCAGTTCGTCGATCGCAGTGGGCATGGGCAGCGGAGCAACGGAGATGCGCGAACGATATCGCGAATGCGCGTGCGGCTGGCAAAGGAGTCAGAGTGCACTTTCCTAAGTCGACTCTGCCCCCTGTTTTCACCCGGGATGGAGTAAGAAAAAGGAGCCGGCGGATTGCGTCGGTTCCCGGCACACCGCGAACGCGATTGGAGGGGCTGACCATGAGCCATCATCACGGCGCATTGATTCGCACCATCTTCCACGACCCGGTCAGCGGCAATATCCATTGGCGTGAAGTGGAATCGTTGCTGCACCACCTGGGTGCGGAAGTCGAAACCTTGAGTGGCAATCGCATCCGCTTCCGCATCAAGCAGGTCGAGGCGGTCCTGCATCGCCCGCATCGAGGCAACGTCCTCGACCGCAATGCCGTACGCAGCCTACGCGGCTACCTGGCCAGTGCCGGCGTGACACCGTCTCTGTACGAGCAGCGCGGCGAAGAGTCCGACCAGAAAAGGGATGGGGGCAATTAGCCTCTCTTAATTACCTCCGGCCCCTTAATCCGTCGCTGCCGATCGAACACCAGGACCCGCGAGGACGCCTGCCATTTTCTGTTCGCACCCTCGTCGGTGGTCAGACTTTCCATCTGGCGAGACGGTAGGCACGGCAACGCCTACGAATGGCAAAGCGGTCAGAGTGCACTTCCTAAAGTCGACTCTGACCCCTGTTTTTGCTGGTTCCTACAGGCTGCAGGGCGCGACGGGCTTCCGTGCGGTATGGATCGCGACGATCCCAAGCGAAAGCCGTTCGAACGTCACGCCCTCGAAGCCATGGGCTTCGATCTCTCCGGCAAACGCCTCGGCCGAGGGGAAATCGCGTATCCCATGCAGTAGGTACTTGTAGGCTGACCCGTCACCAGCGGTCGCCAACCATCCGAGCACGGGCATGCAGGCATGCATATAGGCGAGATAGGCGCGATGCAGCGGTCGCCACGGGATATTCGATGCCTCCAGGATCACGAGCCGTCCGCCGGGACTCAACACGCGGAACGCTTCCTTGAGTGCGCGGTGCCTGTCGCAGATCTTCATGACGAGCGACATGGAGTAGGCATCGACACTGGAATCGGGCACTGCCGGCATCGCCTCGGCATCCAGCTGCCGCAGCTGCACCTTTCCCGCCCAGGGAGCGAGGCGGCGTTGCGCAATGGCCAACATCTTTTCACTGATGTCGGCGGCAATGATTGTCCTTCCGCTGGCGCGCCCGTCCCCGAGCATCCGCAGGATGATGTCGCCGGTTCCGGTTGCGCCGTCCAATAGCACCGACCAGGACTCGCCAGCCATGCGCCTGGCCACCCGACGCTTCCACAGCCGATGAATGCCGAAGCTGAACACATCGCACAGCAGGTCGTACCGCGATGCGATGCGGCCGAAGATATCGTCGCTTTTCCAAGCGAACTCCGCCGCGTTCGGATTTGACCGAGGCTCCACGTTCATCGTCATCGACCCTGAGCCCTCTTTTGCATGGGTGCGCTGCGCTTACCGGGCTACGTTGGCTCTGAGGCAAACGTCGGGTTGATGGAGCCTACCCAGCCTACGGTCCTTAACGCCTTATCTGCGTCCCTACGACTTCAATGAAATCAGTGCAGCCGGTGTCGCCCACTACGTTCGGGCGCGACTCATCCAGAGCGCATTCGAACTTAGGTTTGGCGCTGTTCCCACGCGGGAATGACGCGTTCCGGAAGATGATGGGAACAACGACCGAGATATCGCCGACCTGCGGCCCGAAATGCCAAGGCTTGCTCGCGCTGAGGACCGACTGCGTGAAGGACGGATGGCTGCTCGACACGACTGTGGTATCGCGCACGTGACCCCGTGCATCGATGTGCACCAGGAGCTCGACCGTTCCCGATGCACCGGCCCGCACCCGATCGGGCGCATAGATCGGTACCGACGCGCTACGAAAAGCAGGTCTGGTCGTAAGGCCTCGCAGTGAAATCTCGTACTCGTCCGCGTTGACAGGCACCAGCACTGCGCGTCCGTGGACCAGGGCATCAGCCACCACGGGGGCGCCGTCCTGCTTGGCCGGCGCGAACCTGGTTTCGGCGAGCCTTGCTTCGATCGCCTGCGCGAGCGCGCCCGTCGGCCCCGTCAATTCGCCGATAGTCGCGCGACCATCGGCGGCCACCGATATGTGCGCGGAAAAGGCCACGTACCGTTCTTGCTCGTCACCCGCAGCGACCGTGGCCGATGCAAGCAGTGCCGCCACCACACCAAACGCCTTCCACATGCCTGCCTCTCCTTCGATCACGCCTGTTGCGAGCCCGAGCGACCTTACGGCGCGACCCCGTAACCGGCATAACGCTCGCGCACGCCTGGCTCCAGCGACAAGGCCTTGCCGATGTCCGCATCTACGTCCGACTCGCCCAGCGCGCGCTTGGACAGCCCACGGACGTAGTAGGACGATGCCCCCGCCGGATTTAGCCGCAGGGAGGCGTCGTAACTGGCGATGGCCTCGCGATATTCGCCGCGTCGGTAGTGCACGAAGCCTCGGGAGTTCAAGGTATTGGCGACCTCGTCGCCGCCCGCCTCGACACCGGCATTGCAGTCGGCCAGCGCGGCGTCCAGGTCGATATTGAGCACGGACCGGGACCAGCAGCGGCCATTGAGGGCAAACGCATTGTTCGGCTGCAGCGCCAACGCGCGGTCGAAGTCGGGGATCGCACGCGCGAACTCGCCCTTGTCCTGAAAGGCCTTGCCGCGATTGGTGATGGAGTCGACGAGGGTCGGTTCGCCCTCGATGGAAACCGAGAAATCGGCGATGGCCGCGTCCAGGTCGCCTTTCCGGGCATGCACGACGCCGCGCATTCCGTAGGCCCGCGCATCGCCGGGCAGCAATCGCAGGGCCTCATCGAGATCGACCAGCGCCTTGTCCTGGACGCCAGTCTGCGAATAGGCGACGGCGCGATTGAAGCGTGCGACCCCCAGCTCCCGGCCCGTGACCTCGCCCGACCGGATCAGCTCGGAGCAGGCGGCAATCGCCTTCTGCGGCGCGCTCGCGTCGCCGCAGGCTTCGACTTTCGCGGTGGTCGCGCCACTGGGTCGGGCGCAAGCGGCGAGTGACAGAACGATCAAGGCAAGGGTTTTACGACGGGGCATGCAGCAGCTCCAAAAAAGATCGATGGAAATTGACTCCCTGGTGCGCGGGAGCGCGCAACGGCGCCACGACCAGCCCCGGGTGCGCCTTCGCTTACCCAGGCTACGTTGGATGATAGCGAGCGCGATGAGCCGCGCGTTCAACCTCCCGGCCACCAGGCGACCCGGACGATATCGTCCAGGTCATCGGCCAGCCGCTGGAAGCAATCGGTCAGCGCCAGTGGCGACAGCCGCAGGTCCTGGTCGTCGGCGAAGTTGCGCGGTTCGGTCAGGCCGGCGAGCAGACGCAGGTGGTCGCGGGCTCGCTGCAAGGCGTGGTATTCCTCTTCGGGTAATTGATACGCCATTGCGGCGGGCGGCTTTCGGCGCATCACGACTCCTTTCAAGCGGGCAGGATCGCGCCGCAGAGGACACCGCCGAGAGTGTGGACGTTCGCCACGGGAGTGCACGGCCTATAGGCACGTAGCTGGGTAGCCCGCGTAAGGCCGCAAGCACCCGGTTGGAATCTCACGGGTGACGAAAGGCACCCGGGTGCGCCAGCGCTTACCCGGGCTACGCTGGCTCGCTGACTTAGGCCAGAAGTTCATCGGGCTTTGTCCCGAAGACCTCGTGCAACGCCTTCTCGTCATCGACGAGCGCCGCGCGCATGCGCTCCGCGGACAGCGGACGCACCACCCAGCTCACCTTCACCCGACCGAGCCCCGCTTCGACAAGCGGAATGGCGAGGTAGTACGAGGGACCGGGCCCAACGCAGTACCAGAACGAATCGGAAATGTGTCGCGCCCCGACCTGGATGTTGAAGACATCGTCGTAGACGAAGGGAACGCCCTGCTTGTAGACCTTGACCACGTGCATCGCTTCGCCGCCAACCACGCCGCTGGGCGTAGTGAAGCGCAGCGCCAGGAAGGTGCTGCGCAATGCACGCTTGACGCGCTTGCGCCCCTCGAGCGTCTGGTAGATGGAGAGGGCCAGAAACACCGGCAGCAGAAGGATTGGTAACAGTTCCAAAACACATGCCTCATTGCTGCGTTACGGAAGCTTCTAGGCGGGCACGGTGGTTGAAGAAGCCCCCCTGCCACGAAGAGCACCCGGGTGCGCTGCGCTTACCCGGGCTACGCTGGCTAGCCCCCTTCAGGGATAGCCAGCGCCCACAGGTCGAGTATCCCGTGTGCGATCACGGCGGGCCAGAGCCGGCCGGTACGCGCAAACCACCAACCAAGCATCAGCCCAAAAGGAATGATCGTCATCGCCCCGGCCGGCCCCTGGTAGAGGTGATAGGCGACACGGATGGCGACGCTGACGTTTACCGCGAACGCGGTGCTGTGTGTCCGTTCCAGAGCGCGGATGATGTACGCGCAGACGAACACTTCCTCGAAGATTGGATTGACGATCGACACTGCGACCGCGGCCGAGAGCGTGATGCCGCCGGCGACAAGCCCGTCCAATGAACGACTGAAACCGGGCAACACGACATCGCAGACGTACATCATTGCGAATAACGTGATGTGGAAGGCTGCGACAAGTCCAACGGCAGCGGGAAGGTCACGCGCGGTGAATCCCAGCCCAAGCTCAGCACGCCGCCAGCCTCGAGCCTTCAGCAGCGCCCCAAGTAGGGCCAGCAGCATTAGTTCCTCGACGATGAGCCAGCGAAGTCCTGCATCCGTGATAGGCGGCAGCGCACTCGGGACGAGCAACTGAGTCACGCTCGCATACAAGGAGTAACCGAATGCGACGGTCACGACGAGTAGGAATTCGCTACGTGCAGAAAGCAATTGCATGTCGGCCTCCCCGCCGGCATTGCTGAGTACGCCGCCAGATGCGGCAGGCGGACTATTCGATGAGTGCAGGCGGGCAGGCCATGCGCGGGCTACGCTCGCTAAGCCCTTCGACCATCCACTTCAATCAACCAGCGAATAAAGGCCGAACCAGAAGTCAGGAACTGAACTGCCAGCTCGATGGGGACACTTACTTCGGTCTCCGCCCCTTGGCCATGACGATACTGATGAGTGGCGTTTATCCAATCAGCTAGAGACTTGAGGATTTGATGGCTGGCATCTGCTGCGACCCCATCGCCCGTATAAGCATTCTGGATTAGTGGCCACACGTACTTCTCTAGTTCAGGCGGACCAATTCGAGCAACACCGTTTCCTATCATTACTTTTACACAGGCCTCGGCAGAGGCAGCTATCGCCCTCACAGCACCATTTGTATCTGGCCGATCGCCATCCATCGCACTGAAGGCGCGCTCGAACTCTGATCTAGATGCGTCCCACTTGGCATCCTGAAGCCCATTCAACGTCGCCTTTCTATTGAGCGCATAAGCCTCGTCAACTGCGTAACGGACATTGCAATCGGCATCAATCTCGTAAGTCGTATGTTCCTCTGCGAGCACACGAGCAACAAATCGCTTCCACTCATTCGCCGCAAGACGCAAAGCATGGGACCCACTTACGTACCCTGAGCCTTCGTTAGCCTTGTCCGTTAGCGCTCGAAATACGTGAGTAATCCCGTCTAGTACGTCACGAACATCAGCCTTTTGAAAGAACACATCAAGACTTTGACGCCCCGCGTGCCATGGCACTCGAACCCCCGTTTCCATCTCAATTCGCTCAACAATCAAATGCGAGTTGTCTAGTTCAGAGGCGTACCGGCCAATGCGACGCCTTAGTCGCTCACTATCTCGCTGTGTTGCATTAGGCGTGCAATAGACACGAGAGAACGGCTGCGACATTCGAAAATCACCCACCATTGAAAAGGGCCAGGTTCGTGACCTGACCCTTCGTCGATTGGTTCATGGACCTGCTCGCGCAGGAACTCACCCGCACTTGCTATACCCACAATTCAAGCAAGTCGCGCACCCGTCCATGATCACCACGGCCTTGGTGCTGCACTTGTGGCACATGGTCGCGGACGGCGGGAAGGAGGCGCCTTCGCCGGTGACTTCGATGACTTCTTCGGGGCGCTCGCCCCCATCCCAGCCTTCCCCCGCGGTGACGGGGGAAGGAGCGACTACGTCAGAGTTTTTTTTTGAGCGCTCTTCGAACGCCTTGCGCTTCTCGGCGATGAGGGCGCGGGTGGCGTCGCTCATCTCGGGGTCGTGCATCAGGCCGATCGACTTGAGGTGCTCCTCGACCACGGCGCCGATCTCGGCGACCAGGGAGGGCATGTACACGCCGCCGGCCTTGAAGTAGCCGCCCTTGGGGTCGAACACGGCCTTCATCTCGTCGACCAGGAAGGTGACGTCGCCGCCCTTGCGGAACACGGCGGACATGATGCGGGTCAGGGCCACGATCCACTGGAAGTGGTCCATGTTCTTGGAGTTGATGAACACCTCGAACGGGCGGCGCAGCTCGTGCTCCGTGCCGGGGTTCAGCACGATGTCGTTGATCGTCACGTACATGGCGTGCTCGACCAGCGGCG
Source organism: Lysobacter sp. P5_B9 (assembly GCF_054049835.1). Lineage (NCBI taxonomy): Bacteria > Pseudomonadati > Pseudomonadota > Gammaproteobacteria > Lysobacterales > Lysobacteraceae > Lysobacter > Lysobacter sp. P5_B9. Next base: position 285,201 of record NZ_JBFULP010000002.1, on the reverse strand, counting down.
TCTTGATCTTGTAGGTGGAACCGATCAGCACTTCCGGGCGCTCGACGCGCTCGTGCATCTGGATGACGTCGGCCATCGGCTTGGCTTCGATCTCGGCGACGGCGCGCGAGACGGACTCGGCGCGGATCGCTTCCTTCGCCTTGTCGTCGGCGCTGACGACGCTGTAGCCCTTGATTTTCTTCGAGATCTTGACGGTCATCGCCTGGGTTCCTGGTGGTGCGTGGAGCGTGTTGTTTGATTTGCAGCCGGGTTCAGTGCGGTCACCGCGCCCGCGCGGGGCGCGGTGACCAATCGGGGCTTGCTGTTTTGGGTGGTGCTGGTTTGTTGCATCGCCCCAGGCAAGTGCCCGGGGACGATTGGCCCTTCAGCCTTTCAAGTGTTGCTACTTGCGTGCGGCCTTCTTCACGGCCTTCTTTACGGCAGCCTTGCGGACTGCCTTCTTTACCGCAGCCTTGCGGACTGCCTTCTTCACGGCCCTCTTCGCGGCGGCCTTTTTCACTGCGGTCTTGCGAACGGCCTTCTTCACCGCGCGCTTCGCGGCGACCTTCTTGGCGGCCTTCTTCACGGCGGTCTTCCGGGTCGCCTTCTTCGCGGCCTTCTTGGTCGCCTTCTTGGTGGCCTTCTTCGCCGCCTTCTTGCCTGCGACCTTCGCCTTCAGTGCGGTGGCTTCCTTCTTCGCCGCGGCCGATGCGGAGGCGAGCTTCTTCTTGGCCTTGGTGACGGCCTTGCTCGCCGCCTTGCTGGCCTTGCCTGCGCTCTTCTTCACGGCCTTCGTCGCCGAGCTCGCGCGCTTCTTCACGGCCTTCACGGCGCCTTCGGCGGTGCTGGCGATCGCGGTGCCGACGTTGGATGCGGTTTCCTTCACAGTTTCAGCGGCCTGCGACAAGGTCGCGGTCACTCCATTCCCGTTGCTCATGTGCCCTCCTCGCGGGCGTGTGTGCCTGGTTGGTTCTAATCGGGACAAATCAATCGGAATTGCGGTGTTGCAGCGAGATCCTATACCTGCGTGGAATCGAAAGCATGGTGAAGCCAAGCGGTGGAGACTGAATCGATTTTCAGGTTGGTGCTCCTCGCGCCTGCGGCGCGCCCTCACCCCGGCCCTCTCCCGCTTTGCGGGAGCGGGAGAAGAGCGATCAGAACTTGCCGTAATAGCCTTCCTTGAGCGCGTCGAACAGGTTGGCGGCGGTGTGCATCTCGCCGTCGTATTCGATCTGCTCGTTGCCCTTGACCTCGACCACGCTGCCGTCTTCCAGCTCGAAGCGGTAGGTGGTGTTCTCGAGGTCGGCTTCCTTCACCAGCACGCCCTGGAACGCGGCGGGGTTGAAGCGGAAGGTGGTGCAACCCTTCAGGCCCTGCTCGTGGGCGTAGCGGTAGATGTCCTTGAAGTCTTCGTACGGGTAGTCCGTGGGGACGTTCGCGGTCTTGGAGATCGAGGAGTCGACCCACTTCTGCGCGGCGGCCTGGACGTCGACGTGCTCCTTCGGGGTGATGTCGTCGGCGGAGATGAAGTAGTCGGGCAGCCTGGCCTCGGCTTCCTCGCTGAACGGCATCGCCTTGGCGTTGACCAGCTCGCGGTAGGCGAGCAGTTCGAACGAATAGACGTCGACCTTTTCCTTGGACTTCTTACCTTCGCGGATCACGTTGCGGCTGTAGTGGTGCGCGAAGCTGGGCTCGATGCCGTTGGAGGCGTTGTTGGCCAGCGACAGCGAGATCGTGCCGGTCGGGGCGATCGAGCTGTGGTGGGTGAAGCGCGCGCCGACTTCGGCGAGCTCGTCCACCAGTTCCGGTGCGACCGAGGCGACGCGCTGCATGTAGCGGCTGTAGCGCGCGTGCAGGGTCTTGCCTTCGATTTCCTGGCCGATCTTCCAGCCGTCCTTCACCATTTCCGGGCGCTTGCGCAGCATCTCGGCGGTGACGTCGAAGCGCTCTTCCATGATCGGGGCGGCGCCCTTCTCCTTGGCGAGGGCCAGGCCCATTTCCCAGCCGGCCACGGCCATCTCGCGGGCGATGCGCTCGGTGAATTCGCACGACTCCTTCGAGCCRTACTTCATCTGCAGCATGGTCACGGTCGAACCCAGGCCGAGGAAGCCCATGCCGTGGCGGCGCTTGCGCATGATCTCGGCGCGCTGCTGTTCCAGCGGCAGGCCGTTCACTTCGACCACGTTGTCGAGCATGCGGGTGAACACGCGCACGACTTCCTTGTATTCCTCCCAGTCGAACGACGCTTCCGCGGTGAACGGCTGGCGCACGAACTTGGTCAGGTTGACCGAGCCCAGCAGGCAGGCGCCGTACGGCGGCAGCGGCTGCTCGCCGCAGGGATTGGTCGCGCGGATCGACTCGCACCACCAGTTGTTGTTCATCTCGTTGACGCGGTCGATCAGGATGAAGCCCGGCTCGGCGTAGTCGTACGTCGAGACCATGATCATGTCCCACAGGTGCCGCGCGCGGATGTGGCCGTAGATCTTGCAGGCGACCAGGCCGTCGTCGCGGGTGATGTAGTTGCGGTGGGTCGGCCACTCGCGCCACACGACCTGTTCGGCGTTCTTGAGGTCGATGTCGCCGCGTTCCTTTTCGTTGACCGGGAACACCAGCGGCCAGTCGGCGTCGTTCTTGACCGCGTCCATGAAGCCGTCGGTGATCAGCAGCGACAGGTTGAACTGGCGCAGGCGGCCGTCTTCGCGCTTGGCGCGAATGAAGTCCTTCACGTCCGGATGCGACACGTCGAAGGTGCCCATCTGCGCGCCGCGGCGGCCACCGGCCGAGGACACGGTGAAACACATCTTGTCGTAGATATCCATGAAGGACATCGGACCCGAGGTGTACGCGCCGGCACCGGCGACGAAGGCACCGCGCGGACGCAGGGTCGAGAATTCGTAGCCGATGCCGCAGCCGGCCTTCAGCGTCAGGCCCGCTTCGTGGACCTTGTCGAGGATGCCGTCCATCGAGTCCTCGATGGTGCCGGACACGGTGCAGTTGATCGTCGAGGTCGCCGGCTTGTGCTCGAGCGCGCCGGCGTTGGACGTGATGCGGCCGGCCGGGATCGCCCCGCGGCGCAGCGCCCAGACGAAGCGGTCGTACCAGTAGGCCTGCTTCTCGGAGTTCGGCTCGGCTTCGGCCAGGGCCTTGGCGACGCGCTGGTAGGTCGCGTCGATGTCCGCATCCACCGCCTCGCCCGACTTGGTCTTCAGCCGGTACTTCTTGTCCCAGATGTCCTGGGACGCGGGCTGCATCGGGATTTCCTGTTCGGCCATCTTCGTCTTGACCGCTTCGAGGCGTACGGTGCTCATGCCTGTCCTGTCTCCTGTGAATCGGGTGGCAGGTCGAGGCCGGCCGCCCATGCTGTTCTTATGATTGTGTGTTGCGTGTCACATTCACCGACGCCACCGACAGCGTGGCCCGCGTCGCTTTCTGACCACTCCGTTGGAGATGCCGATTGCGTCGCGTAGCCGTTGGTTTTGTTGGTCGTCCGGGCCCTTGCCGACCCGTTCCGCTCCCGCCGCAAGCCGCTCCCCCGCGCCTTCCGACCGTTGCCTCTACCTCCCAGCTTACCCCTAAGCTTGGGCTACTTCCGCCGACCAGACCACAAGATGTAGTGGCCGGACAGGAATCAAACCTAAACCCGCCCCCAAACCAAGTCAACCGTTTTTTTGCATCGTTGCGGGTGGGTGCGGCTACCCACGCGGGGGGGCCGTTTTTTCGGCCGATGCACCTGTCCGAGCCCGTTTTTTCTTTCTGACTGCGTCAACGCTCGGCTGAAGCGCACGGTCCGTAAGGGTCGGCGAAGCCTGCGGGCCGGCGCTTCAACTCCGCCTGTAGTGCGGCATGACTCCCCCACCAGTGGCGACCGCGCGGGGTCGCCTCGAGGAGACCACCATGGACATCCGTTCACGGCACGCACTGCTTTCGCTGTGCATCGCGCCGTCGCTGCTGTTGTCGGCCTGCGGCGGGGGTGGGATGACCCGGTCCGAGCCCGCGCCCGCGGCGCAGCCGCCTCCGCCTCCACCTCCGCCCCCTCCTGCAGCGGCCCAGACCGGACCGTGCCAGGCTCCCGTGACCGGTCCCTGCAATGTCACCACGCCCGGCGTGCTGGCATGGAACGAATTCGGGATGACGGGCGGTCGCCAGAGCGACTTCGAGTTGAACGTCACCGGAGGCGGTTGGCTGAACCTGCGAGGCGGTGAATACCGCTTCGGCCGCACCAGCATCAGCGGCGCAAGTCTCGTGGTCTGGGACACGCTGATCTCCGATGTGTTCGTGCTGCACGACGCCTCGTACCAGGGCAAGACCTCGCTCTGGCTGACGGGCACGGTGCGCGGCAACGTGACCAACGACGACTTGCTGAGCCTGCGGCACAAGTGCGGCACGGGCCTCAACGCATGCATCGAGGACCGCCACAGCCGCATCGAAGGCAATTACACGCAGGGCGCAACCGCCGAACTCGAAGCCGTGCTCGGCTGGGACCTGCAGATCACCGGCAGCGCGGCGCTGGATGGCAAGTTGACGCTGGTGCGCGGCACCTCGCAGTCCTACGTGATGCCGACCGCACCGGCCAGCGTGCTGATCCTGCACGCGAACGGCGGCATTGCCGGGCAGTTCGCCAGCTGGGGCAGCGACGGCCTGTTTGTCGAGGGCACCGTCCGCTACGCATCCAACGACGTGTTCTTCGATGCGACGCGCATCTCCGTGCAGGCCGCCATGGCCAGCGCCGGCCAGGATCGCGAGACCCTGGCCGTGGCCTCGCGCCTGGACCGCTCTTTCGGCCGCGCCGATGGCTTTGCCGCGGGTCCGGCCAGTGCGCTGAGCGAGACGCAGCGCCAGTTCGTGGCGTCTGCCGCGTCTATCCAGCACATCGGCGATGTCGAACAGGCCCGCCGCAGCCTGGACAGCCTGAGCGGTCGTGCGCATGCACTCGCGGCGGCAGCATTGGACGATCAGTTCGCTTCCAGCACGGCGCGCCTGCGCACGCGCCTGGATGCACTGGCTCCGGGAGCCGCCACTCCACGCATATGGTCCGAAACCTTCGCGGATTCGGGACGACTCAGCGGTGCGCATGCCACTGACGGCGTCGCGAGCGGATACGAGGCGTGGTTGTCGTCGAACTGGCTGGTGGGCGGGAGCGTCGCGAGCAGCGAGTCCTCGATGCATTTCGACCGCTACGGCGGAGAAGTGGCCGGGCAGACGCCAATGGCCAATGCCTATGCGTACTACCGCGACACGCACTGGTACGCGACGGGCGTGGCAGGAGTGGCCAGCACGTCGTTGCAGACGCGGCGCCCGATCGACCTGGGCATTGCAGGCCTGCACGACGCGCAATCGCGGCGCCGGGTCGGGGAACTGCAGATCCACGGCGAAGTCGGTGGCAGGGTGAACGTCGGGCGCGGTCGGCTGTCGCCGTTCGTGGGGCTCGACTACGCATACCGTCGCGACGACGGCTTCACCGAACAGGGCGACACCGGCTTCGAATTGGCCGCGGCCCCGGCGTCCACTGGCCTGCTGTCAGGCTCGCTCGGGCTGCGCTTCGCCCAGGACTGGCGTTTCGAAGGCAATCGATGGCTGCGCCTGGACCTGGACGCGCGCTACCAGCGACGCGTCGCCGATTACGGTGACGACCCGCAGGCCGCGTTCGTCGGCACCCCGGACGTCGCCTTCGAACTCGCCGCCTGGCAGCCCCTTGGCAGCAGTGCCATGACCCTGGGCTTCACCGGCGGATTGGACCGGTACTGGCAGTGGTCGCTGGACTACGAACGCCAGTTCGGCACGAACATCGACGACTCCGGCTGGCTCCTCGGCGTACGCCGCGAATTCTGAGCGGCTGGGCCGCGCGCCAACGCCGGCCATCGGCCGCGCCGGGAGCCCGCGAATGCGGTCCGGCGCGCCCGGCGGGGCGCGACCGGCAGGCCCGATCGTGCGGGGCATTGCTCGTCTTCAGGATCGATTGCACGATTTCCGCCGAAACTGAACCCCTTCGGTTCACGGCGCCATGCTTGCAATGAAGACCTCTACCAAGACCCTGCTCGCCCTCACTGCCGCTGCCGCGTTCGGCGGCTTCGCTGCAACGGCGCTGCGCGACGCGTTCGAGGTGCCGGCCGAGGCCGCTCCGCTCGCCGCGGCCGCCGTGCCCACCGTTGCCGCGTTGCCGGCTGCGGTCGGCACCACGCCGGTGCCCTCGCTGGCGCCGATGCTGGCCCGGGTCACGCCCGCGGTCGTCAGCGTGCACACCAAGCAGCGCGTACAGGTGGGCGTGGGGCCGTTCGCCAACGATCCGGTGTTCCGCCGCATGTTTCCGCAGCTCACCCAGGAGCGGATCAACGAGTCGCTGGGTTCGGGCGTGATCGTCGATGCGGCGCGCGGGCTGATCCTCACCAACCACCACGTCATCGAAGGCGCGGACGAGGTCTCGGTGACGCTGTCCGACGAGCGCACCTTCAAGGCTGAATTCGTCGGTTCCGATCCCGACACCGACGTCGCGGTGATGAAGATCAAGGCCAGCAACCTCAGTGCCTTGCCGCTGGCCGATTCCAGCCAGCTCAAGGTCGGCGACTTCGTGGTCGCGGTCGGCAATCCGTTCGGCATCGGCCAGACCGTCACCTCGGGAATCGTGTCCGCGGTGGGCCGTAGCGGCCTGCGCGGGCTGGGCTACCAGAACTTCATCCAGACCGACGCCTCGATCAATCCGGGCAATTCCGGCGGCGCGCTGGTCAACCTGAACGGCGAGCTGGTCGGCATCAACACCGCCAGTTTCAATCCGCGCGGTTCGATGGCCGGCAACATCGGCCTGGGCTTCGCCATCCCCACCAGCATCGCGCGCGGGGTGATGAACCAGCTGGTCGCCACCGGCGAGGTGCGCCGCGGCACGCTGGGCCTGGAAGCGCAGGACGTCGATCCGCGCCTCGCGCAGGGCCTGGGTCTGGGCGAAGCGCGCGGCGCCGCGGTAACGCGCGTGTTCTCGGGTTCGGCCGCGGCGGCCGCGGGCCTGAAGCCGGGCGACGTGATCGTCGGCGCCAACGGCGAGCGCATCGACGACCGCAATGCGTTGCGCAACTTCGAAGGCCTGCAGTCGGTCGGCAGCCGCGCGACCCTGGACGTGGTGCGCGACGGCAAGCCGCTGCAGCTCAGCGCCAGCCTGCGCGAGCAGCCGCGTGCACTGGCCGGGGCCGAACTCGATCCGCGCCTGGACGGCGCGACCTTCGCCGAGCTGCCGGCCTCGCTGCGCCAGTCCGGCGCCAGTGGCGTGCTGGTCGAGACGGTGGCCGGCGGCAGCCGCGCCGCCCGTAGCGGCCTGCAGAGGGGCGACATGGTGGTGGCCGCGACCAGCGGCGACTTCGACGACCTGCCCGGCTTCCGCGCCAGCTTCACACGGTCACCCGCAAGGTTGGTGTTCCGTATCATCCGTGGCGGCGGGCGCGGCGATATCGAGATGCTGTAACGCCGCGCTTTCCGCTTCGCCATCCCCAGGAGAAAGAGCATGTCCCCCACGAATACCGATGGCATGAAGTCCCATCTCGGCGAAGCCGGCGGCCACCTCAAGCAGGCCGCGGCGGACACGGGTGATGCGCTGCGCAGCGCCGCGAGCGCGGCGGCCGACGAGTTGCGGCTGGGCAAGGCCAACGTCAAGGCCGACCTGGCCGACGGCGCGCTGGCCGGGCTCACCGCCGCCGAACACGCCGGCGGCGTGGCGCGCGAGCAGGTGGACGCGCTGATGGACAAGGGCCGCGACCTGATCGACAGCGCAGCGGACCTGATCCGCGAGCGGCCGCTGGCCTCGTTCGGCGTCGCATTCGCCGCGGGCTGGATCATCGCTAAGCTCGCCCGCAGCGGCGACAAGTAAGCCTCGAATGTAGCCCGGGCGGGTCCGGGCGCCATCCGCATGGACGTTGTCGGGAACATCCCTGCGCAGGCGTCGCTCGCCCGGGCTACTCTCCAAGGCCAACAGGGCCATGTCGGCCAGCGGGCAGGCGATGGACGAACCGCACAGCGACGACACCACTCCGAATCCTGATGCGCGCAAGCCGCCGGCACCCGACCTGGCCGATTCGCTGCGCCAGGTCGGAGACGCCGGCCGGGCCGGACTGAAGGCCGCCAACGATGCCGCCAAGGCATTGCGCGTGCTGGTCAGCGCCGACCTGTCGCTCGCGCGCAGCGCCCTGGGCCGTGCTCTCGCTTTCACCGGCGTGGCGATCGCGTTCGGCGCTTCGGCCTGGATTCTGCTGATGGCCGCCGTCACCGCGGTATTGCACGATGCACTGGGCTGGTCGTGGACGCTGTCACTGGCCGTGTGCGCGGCGACGAGCCTCGTGATCACGGCCCTGGGCATGTGGCGCGCGATGCACTACTTCGAGCACACGCGCATGCAGGCGACACGGCGGCAGCTGGCGCGCCTGGGGATCGGCGAACTGGCCGGCTTCATGCCCGATGCGGATTCGGGCGAATCCACCCGGCACGCCGCCGAACGCGTGGCCGACGCGACCAGCGGCACGCCGGTGAAGAAGGGCCTCGGCATCGACGTCACGCCACCCTGAAGCAGCCGCACGACCAGCGTTCCACCCCGCCTCCACTTCGAGCCACGCATGGGTTTCAAGCAACTCCTCACCAAGGTGCAACAGGCCGAAGCCGCACTCGAGACGCGCGAGCGCCGCGTCGGCGCCGAGTGGCAGCGCTTGAAGGTCACGTGGAAGGAGGCGTGGACACCCGGGCGCGTGATCATCGCGGGACTGGTCAGCGGCTTCGCCGTGGGTCGCGCCCAACCCTTGCGCGCCGCTGCGCGCAGCGGCCAGGTCATGCAGCTGGTGACGATGCTGTCTGGCCTGTTCGCCGGCGGCAGCGCGCAGGTCGCGGCGACCGAGGCGGAACACGCGGCGGACACCGCCGAAGGCGTAGCCGATGCGGTCGCGCCGCAGGCGGGGTCCACGGCACCGGATGCCGCGCCGTCGGGAGCCATGCCGTCGGGAGCTGCGCAGGCGCCAGCGGCGCAGACACCGCCGTCGCAGGCACCGTCGCAAGCTGCCGCTGCACAAGACTTCCCACCTTCCGAGCCCTGAGCCGTGCCCCTGTCCGAAACCGTCATCAAACCCGCGGCAAAGAGCGACGCCGGCCCGGCTCCCGATCCAGTCACCGATTCCACCCGTTCGCGTCCAAGCTCATCCGCGGCCGCGCTCGTACTCGCCACCATCGCGGTGGGCACGGTGCTGTGGGCGGCGCAGGACCTGATCCTGCCGGTGCTGCTGGCGATGTTCTTCGCCCTGATCGGCAACCCGATCATCCGCGTGCTGCAGCGGCTATGGATTCCGCGCTTCCTTGGCGCGCTGCTGGTGCTGGCCGGCGGCCTGTTCCTGGCGGGCGCGCTCGGCAACCAGCTGATCGAGCCCGCGGGCGAATGGGTGCGCCAGGCGCCGCGCGAACTCAAGGAACTCGCGCCGAAACTGCGCGAGATGGTCAAGCCGATGCAGGAAGCGAACAAGGCCGCGGAGAATTTCGCCCGCGCCGCCGGTGGCGAATCCAGGTCGGTGCAGGTGGTGCGCACCGAGGTCAACGACCCCTATCGCGTCCTCACCACCACGCCGCGCATGCTCGCCTCGGTACTCGCGGTGGTGCTGCTGACGTTCTTCTTCATGGTCTATGGCGAGGGCCTGCAACGCAACGCGATCGCGCTGCTGCAAAGCCGGCAACGGAAGAAGTTCACCGTCGAGGTACTGCAGTCGATCGAAGCCGAGTTGTCGCGCTACGTGCTGACCATCAGCGTGATCAATGCGGTGGTCGGGTTGGCACTCGCCACTTCGCTGTACTTCCTCGGCCTGCCGCTGCCCGAAGCGCTGTTGTGGGGCACGATGGCCATGCTGCTCAATTACGCGCCGTATGTCGGCCCGCTGGTCGGGATCACGGTCATGCTGCTGATCGGCCTCGCGGCATTCGATGGCCTCGCGGCGCTGCTGCCCTCCGGCATCTACCTGCTGCTGCACACGCTGGAAGGCCAGATCGTCACCCCGATCGTGCTGGGCCGGCGCATGCGGCTGTCGCCGCTGGTACTGATCCTCGGGCTGATGGTGTTCGGCGCGCTCTGGGGCCTCGTCGGCCTGTTGCTGGCGGTACCGCTGCTGGTGTGCGTGAAACTGGTCCTGGAGCGCACCCAGGGCATGGACGGCTGGGCGCGGCTGCTTGAATGAACACGCCCGCGACCAAATCGACACACCCGCGCACCCCGCGCCGCGCGGGCGGCTAATATCGGCAAACAACCGGCTGTAGTCCCGCGAACACCCCGCAGGCGGCCGAAACCGGCAAACAACCGGCTGTCATCACGAGAACACCCGCCGCAGCCCGCAATTCAGGGCCCCCGCCGTCCGCCGTTACAATAGTGCGGTGAGCTTCCCGATCCGCGCCATCACCCTCGACCTCGACGACACCCTCTGGCCCTTCGCGCCGATCGGCGCGCGGGTCGAACAGGTGCTGCACGACTGGCTGGCGGCGAACTGCCCGCGCACCGCCGCGCAGTTCCCGATCCTGCGCATGCGCGAGCTGCGCGACGAACTCAACGCACAGCACCCGCACCTGGTCCACGACTTCAGCGCGATGCGGCGGATGACGCTGGAGCGCGCGATGCGGCTGGCCGGCGACGACCCGGTGCATGTCGATGCCGCGTTCGAAGCGTTCTTCGCTGAACGCAATCGCGTCGAGTTCTATCCCGACACGCTCGCCGCGCTGCAGCGACTGGCCGCGCGGGTACCGCTGGCGGCGCTGAGCAACGGCAACGCCGACCTGTCGCGCATCGGCGTGCACGTGCACTTCGCCTTCCAGCTCGGCGCGCGCGAACACGGCGCGCCCAAGCCCGTCGCCAGCATCTTCCACGCCGCCTGCGAGCGCCTCGATGTGGCGCCCGCGCAGGTGCTGCACGTGGGCGACGACATCGACATGGACGTGGTCGGCGCCCACCGCGCCGGCCTGCGCACCTGCTGGCTCAATCGTGAGAACCTCGCCTGGCCGCACGACGATGTGCGCCCGGACCTCCAATTCGCCTCCCTTGCCGCACTGGCCGACTGGCTGGATGCGCAGCATCAACAGGAAGAAGTAGCCGCATGACCCTGCCCGCTGGCCTCACCCGTGATTCCGCCGCCGTCCCCTTGCATGTGGTCACCCGCGCGGATTACGCCGAATGGCGCTCAGCGCAACCGACCGCGGTCGGTACCTGGCTCGATGCACAAGGCTTCGACGGCAGCGCGTATACCGCGCTGGTCGTGCCCGATACCGACGGCAGCATCGCCGCCGCGGTGATCGGCGTGGGCGACCGCCTCGATCCGTCTTCCTACGGGCACGCGCCGTTCGCGCTGCCGGCATGTGCGTGGCGCCTCGCCGACCGCCTCGACCCGGCCGAGACCGCCGCCCTGCAGCTGGGCTGGGGCCTGGGCAGCTATCGCTTCAACCGCTACAAGCAGCCGCTGCGCGCGCCAGCGACGCTGGAAATCGAAGGCGATACCGACGACATGCTCGCCGAACTGGCCGCCTGCCTGCGCGTGCGCGACCTGGTCAACACGCCGACCGAGCACATGGGCCCGGACCAGCTCGAGCAGGTGTGCTGCGAGATCGCCGAACGTTTCGGCGCGCATATCGACGTGGTCAGCGGCGACGACCTGCTGACCAGGAATTTTCCGGCCATCCACTCCGTCGGCCGCGCCTCCCACCGCGCGCCGCGCCTGATCTCGCTGACCTGGGGCAACGCCGCGCATCCGCATATCGCCATCTGCGGCAAGGGCGTGTGCTTCGACACCGGCGGCCTCGACCTCAAGCCTGCCGACGGCATGCGCAACATGAAGAAGGACATGGGTGGCGCCGCGCACGCGATCGCCCTGGCCGAGCTGATCATGTCGCGCGAGCTGCCGCTGCGCATCACCCTGCTGGTGCCGGCGGTCGAAAATGCCATTGGCCCCAACGCGTTCCGTCCCGGCGAAGTGGTCGCGACGCGCGCCGGCATCAACGTCGAGATCGACAACACCGATGCCGAAGGCCGCGTCGTGCTGTGCGATGCCCTCGCCTACGCCGCCGAACAGCAGCCGGACCTGCTGCTCGACTTCGCCACCCTCACCGGCGCCGCGCGCATCGCGCTCGGCCCCGACCTGCCCGCCGTGTATTCGAACGACGAAGCCGTCGCCGCCGCCTGGCTCGACGCCGGCGCGCAGCTGCGCGACCCGCTGTGGCGCATGCCGCTGTGGCGTCCGTACTGGCGCTACCTCACCAGCACCGTCGCCGACATCGCCAACGGTGGCCCGTCGAAGATGGCCGGCAGCATCACCGCCGCGCTTTACCTCGAACGCTTCGTGCCCCTGCAGCAGAAGTGGGCGCACCTCGACGTCTATGCATGGAACGACAGCGACCGTCCCGGCAAGCCCACGGGCGGCGAGGCGCAGGGACTGCGCGCCGCGTACGCGATGCTGAAGGCGCGCGCCGCAGGCTGATCGTGGCCTGATGATGTGCACGGCTTGCGGATCCGCCGTGCACCCCCCGTCGCCACGCGCTTGGCGGCGACACGCCGACCCGCCACACTGGGCCCTCACGCCAGGGACCGGCGCTCTGTCGTGCGCGAGAAACTTACTTCCGGCAGGTTGGCGCATGACGGACGACGCGTTCACACTGGCGCCGCCTTGAAACCGGGCGGTCGAAACGGGCCTCGCCCGTTCGTCTTCCCGACATGCCGCCCGTTTGCGCCCGCCCCAGACTCAGGATGAAGGTCCGTACCGGATGAACAATTCCGACTTGCTCAAGGAACTCCGCATCGATCGCAGCGCGCCGCCGCCTGCACCGTCGCGCACCGGCCTGTGGATCGGCCTGGGCAGCGCCGCCGCGCTGCTCGTGCTCGCAGTGGTCGGCTGGGTCGTGTTCGGCCGCGACAACGCCATCGAAGTGAAGACCGCGCAGGTGACCGCGCTCGACAGCGCCGGCGGCAGCGCCTCGGTGCTCGACGCCACCGGCTATGTCGTCGCCCGTCGCATGGCCACGGTGTCCGCCAAGATCACCGGCAAGGTGCGCGAAGTGTTGATCGAGGAAGGCCAGCGCGTCGAAGCCGGCCAGGTGATGGCCACGCTCGATCCGATCGATGCCGACGCCCAGCGCGACCTCGCCGCGTCGCAGCTCTCCGCTTCGCGCAGCCAGATCGACATGGTGCAAGCGCAACTGCACGAGGCCGAAGCCAATGCCGATCGCCTCAGCGGCCTGGTGCAGCAGCAACTGGTGTCGAAGGCGCAGTACGACCAGGCCATCGCCGCCCGCGACGCCTTGCGCGCGCAGTTGCAGACCGCGCAACGCAACGCCCGGGTCGCCGGCAGCGGACTGCGCATCGCCTCGCAGGGCGTGGACAACACCATCGTGCGCGCGCCGTTCGCGGGCGTCGTGATCGCCAAGGCGGCGCAGCCGGGCGAAATCGTGTCGCCGCTGTCCGCGGGCGGTGGTTTCACCCGCACCGGTATCGGCACCATCGTCGACATGGATTCGCTGGAAGTCGAAGTCGATGTCAGCGAGGCCTACATCGGTCGCGTGCAGCCGAAGATGCCGGTGGAAGCGGTGCTCAACGCCTATCCGGACTGGCGCATCCCCGCCGAGGTGATCGCGATCATCCCGACCGCCGACCGCGCCAAGGCCACGGTCAAGGTGCGCATCGCGCTGAAGTCGAAGGACCCGCGCATCGTGCCGGACATGGGCGTGCGCGTGTCGTTCCTTGAGCAGGAAGACAAGAAGGCCGCAGCCGTGGCGCAGGCGACGCCGCGCACGCAACTGCCCGCCGCGGCGCTGCGCAAGGACGGCGAGCAGGACATCGTCTTCGTCGTCCACGACCGCAAGGCCGAGCGCCGCGCCGTGCGCCTGGGCGGCAACCTCGGCGACAACCGCCAGGTATTGGCCGGCGTCAGCGCCGGCGAGCAGGTGATCACCGAGGCACCGGCGACGCTGAAGGATGGCGATGCGGTGCGCGTGGCCACCGACAAGAACTGATTCCCCCGTTCCTTCCCGCCTTACCCGTATAGCCCCGAACCGCTGCCCCCCCCAAGACTGAATTTCCCTAAAACCTTCCGCGAGGCCCCGCGATGAACGACATGAGCAACCGAGACGCGATGATCCAGATCCGCAACGTCACCAAGTCGTATGAGCGCGGCAAGCAGAAGGTCGAGGTGCTGCATGGCCTCAGCATCGACGTGCCCCGCGGCGACTTCGTCGCCCTGATGGGCCCGTCGGGCTCCGGCAAGACCACCCTGCTCAACCTGATCGGCGGCCTCGACACGCCCACCTCGGGCGAGATCAGCGTCGACGGCCAGCGCATCGACCAGCTCAAGGGCGGCCAGCTCGCGCACTGGCGCAGCCACAACGTCGGCTTCGTGTTCCAGTTCTACAACCTGATGCCCGTGCTCACCGCCGAGGGCAATGTCGAACTGCCGCTGCTGCTCACCAAGCTGTCCGCGGCGCAGCGCAAGAAGAGCGTGCAGGTCGCGCTGCAGGTTGTGGGCCTGGCCGATCGCGCCAAGCACAAGCCGCGCGAACTGTCCGGTGGCCAGGAGCAGCGCGTCGCGATTGCCCGCGCAATCGTCTCCGACCCCCATCTGCTGGTCTGCGACGAACCGACCGGCGACCTCGATCGCACCACCGCGGATGAGATCCTCAAGCTGCTGCAGGCACTCAACCGCGAACACGGCAAGACGATCGTCATGGTCACCCATGACCCGCTCGCCGCCGGCTTCGCCAACCGCACCCTGCACCTCGACAAGGGTCGTCTCGCCGAACAGGTAGGCGCGTGATGCGCACCGGCCACCGGAGGATCAGCCCATGACCAAGACCGGATTCGTTTTCGCCAATCTGTTCCGCAAGAAGACGCGCACGACGCTCACATTGCTGTCGATAATCGTGGCCTTCCTGCTGTTCGGCCTGTTGCAGTCACTGAACCACATCTTCAACGCCGGCCCCGACTTCCTCGGCGCCACCCGCCTGATCACGCAGGCGCGCGTGTCGTTCACCCAACCCATCCCGCTGTCGATGCTGCCCAAGCTGGAGAGCACGCCGGGTGTCGAGCGCGCCACGCATTCGCAGTGGTTCGGCGGCGTATGGCAGGAGAACACCCAACTGTTCGTGTTCGCGGTCGACCCGCAGCGCCAGCACGAGGTGTATCCCGAGTGGATCATGCCCGACGCGCAGTGGAAGGCCTTCGAGCAGACCCGCACCGGCATGATCGCCGGGCGCAACCTCGCCAACCAGTACGGTTGGAAGATCGGCCAGAAGATCCCGATCAGCTCCAACATCTATCCGCAGAAGAGCAACGGCAGCAAGGCGTGGGCCTTCGACCTGGTCGGCATCTACGACGGCAAGGACCAGGACTTCCAGAAGCGCACGATCACCGTCTTCATCAACCACGAGTATTTCGACGAGGCCAATCAGTTCAGCCACGGGCGCACCAACTTCTACGCGCTCAAGCTGAAGCCCGGCGCGGATGCGGGCCAGGTCGCGCGGACCGTCGATGCGATGTTCGAGAACTCGCCCGACGAGACCAAGACGATGACCGAGAAGGACTTCAACATCGGCTTTGCCAAGCAGATCGGCGATATCGGCATGATCGTGCGCTGGATCCTGTTCGCGGTGTTCTTCACCCTGCTCCTGGTAGTGGGCAACACCATGGCGCAGAGCGTGCGGGAACGCATTCCGGAGCTGGCGGTGCTCAAGACCCTGGGGTTCCGCGACAGCACGGTGCTGGGCTTCGTGCTCGCCGAAGCCGGCGCGCTGTGCTTCATCGGCGGCGTGATCGGCATGGGGCTGGCGACGCTGCTCGGCGCCTTCCTGGAACGCGCCAGCGGCGGCCAGTTCAACATCGCGCTGAGTCCGCCGGTGTGGGGCATGGGGCTGCTTGCGATCGTGCTGATGAGTATTGCCGTGGGCCTGCTGCCGGCGTTGCGCGCGCAGCGGTTGAAGATCGTCGATGCGCTTGCCGGCCGCTAAGGAGACAACCCCATGTTGAGCCAAATCACTGCCATAACCGGCCTGAACCTCAAGAGCATTCCGGAGCGCTGGGCCTCGTCGCTGGTCATCGTCGTCGGCCTGGCCGGCGTGGTCGCGGTGTTCACGGCGCTGCTGGCCATGGCCGTCGGCTTCGAAAGCACGCTCAAGGCGAACGGCCGCAACGATGCGGCGATCATCCTGCGCGGCGGTTCGGACACCGAACTGAACTCCGGCCTGTCCCGCGATACGGCCACGCTGATCAAGCAGGCGCCGGGCATTCGCAAGGGCGCGGACGGCCTGCCGATGGCTTCGTCGGAAGTGATCGTGATCGCCGAGCTGGTGCGCAAGGGCGACACCACCAACGGCGCGAACATCACCGTGCGCGGCGTGCAGCCGGAAGCCTTCGCCCTGCGCCCGCAGCTGAAGATCGTCGAAGGTCGCGCGTTCAAGCCCGGCCTGCGCGAACTGATCGTCGGACGCGGTGTCACCAGGCAGTTCCAGGGGGCGGCGCTGGGCCAGACCCTGCGCATGCGCGGCTCGGACTGGAAAGTGGTGGGCGTGTTCGAGTCCGGCGATTCGCACGACAGTGAGCTGTGGGCCGATGCCGAGGTCGCGCAGACGACGTTTGGGCGGGGTGGCTTCAGCTCGCTGCTGGTGCAGCTCGATGGCGACAGCTCATTCCAGACGCTCAAGGATGCGCTCAAGGCCGACCCGCGCATGAGCGTGGACGTGCAGCGCGAACAGGACTACTACAGCGCCCAGACCAAGCAGTTCCGCCAGCAGATCGGCGTGCTCGCCGGCTTCGTGACCCTCGTCATGGCACTCGGCGCGATCTTCGCCGCGCTCAACACCATGTATGCGGCCGTCGCCGCGCGCGGCAAGGAAATCGCCACGCTGCGCGCGATCGGCTTCGGCGGCCTGCCGGTACTCGCATCGGTGATGATCGAGTCGATGGTGCTGTCGCTGATCGGCGGCGTGCTCGGGGCGGTGATCGCCTACGTGCTGTTCAACAACTTCTCGGTGTCGACGCTGGGGCAGAACTTCACCCAGGTGGTGTTCGCGTTCAAGGTGACGCCGGGGCTGGTGATGACCGGCTTGATCATCGCGCTGGTCATCGGCTTCTTCGGCGGCTTGATGCCGGCGTGGCGTGCGGCGCGGATGCCGGTGACCACGGCGTTGCGCACGGCGTAGTCCGGGCTCTCGTTCGCAACATCGACAGGCCGCAGCAATGCGGCCTGTTTTTTTGGTCCCCGTCAGGCTTCCGCGACGTTCGCGCGAAAATGGAAGCACTCGATACCGAGGCCTTCGCGGAAATAGAAACGATGCGCGTCTTCCCGCTTCACGTGGGAGATCAGCTGGAGCTGGCTGCAGCCCAGCGCTCGAGCCTCGTCCTTCAGCCGCGCCAGCAGTCGCGCGCCATGGCCGCGCGAACGCGCGCGCTCGTCCGTGACCAGGTCGTCGACGTAGAGCAGCCGCCCGCAATACAGCATGTTCATGATGCGATAGCCGGCGACGGCGCGGACCTGGCCGGCGTCGCGCAGCGCCAGCAGTTGGAATCCGTCGCTGGCCTGCATGTCGCGCACCGTGGCGACGTACTGCTCGCGCTGCAGGTGCGGTCGCAGCTGGTGCATGACGTCGAAGGTCGAAGCGATCTCGTCGTCGCTCTCGGCTCGCAGGAAATCGATCATCGGGTCAAGCCTCGTAGGTTCATGCCTCGCAGGTTCGTGCCTCGCAAGTCCGCGCCTCGTGGGTTCACGCCTCGCGCGCAGGCATCGGCGTGGCCACGACCGGCGCCGCCCGCCGCCGCGAACGCAGTAGCCCTTCGAGCGCGAAGATCGCCAGTCCGATCCAGATGAAGACGAAGCCGACCAGGCGCTGCTGGTCGAAGGCTTCGTGGAACACGAACACGCCGGTGAGGAACTGCAGCGTCGGTGCGATGTACTGCAACAAGCCCACCACCGACAGCGGCACGCGCCGCACCGCGAAGGCGAAGCCGATCAGCGGCAGCGCGGTGAGCGCGCCGCCGACGATCAGCAGCGCATCCATGGCCATGCCCCAACCGGGCGCGCCGCCCAGCGGCAGGAACCCGCCCTGCCCGTGCGCCTCGCCCCACACCAGCATCGCCAGTGCAGGCAGGAACAGGTAGACGCTTTCGACGCCGAGACCGGTCACCGCATCGATCGCCAGCAGCTTGCGCAGCAGGCCATACAGGGCGAACGACAGCGCCAGGCAGATCGCGATCCACGGCGGCTGGCCGAAGTTCACGGTCAGCCAGACCACGCCCGCCGCGGCGAGCGTCACCGCGACCCACTGCGCGCGGCTCAGGCGTTCGTGCAGGAACACCACGCCCAGCACCACGTTCAGCAGCGGATTGATGAAGTAGCCCAGGCTGCTCTCGACCACGTGGCCGGCGTTCACCGCCCAGATGTACAGGCTCCAGTTGAAGCCGATCAGTGCGCCGCTCAGCGCCAGCATCCACGCCGCGCGTGGCCGCGCCAGCGCGGCGCGCAGCCAGCCGCGGCCGTTCTTCCACAACAGCCACGCCACCACCAGCAGCGTGCTCCACACCACGCGATGCGCGACCACCTGCATCGACGGCACCGCCTTGAGCAGGTGCCAGTACAGCGGCATCAACCCCCACAGTACGAACGAGGCGACCGCCACCCACAGGCCGCTGCGATTCTCGGCTACCGGATTCATGCGGCGGGCTCGCTGGCGGATGCGTCGGTGGAGTCCGTGGAGGCCACCGGCGTCGTGGACCGCGCCTTCGCCAGCGTGATGATGACGACGCCGGCCAGGATCACGGCCATCGCGCCGAGATCGTGCGTGGTGAAACTTTCGCCACCGAGCATGAAGCCGAAGAACACCGCGATCGGCGGATTCACGTAGGCGTAGCTGGTCGCCAACGCCGGGCGCACGTGGTGCAGCAGCCAGATATAGGCGGTGAAGCCGAAGATCGAGCCGGCGACGACGAGATACAGCATGGCCGCCGTGGCGCCCATCGAGGGCACGCCGGCAGAGCGCTCGCCGGTGACGAGCGCCGCGACCAGCATCCACACGCTACCCGTCAGCATCTGCACGGCCGCCGACATGAAGGGCTCGGGCAGGTCCTGGTCGCGGCTCCAGATCGAACCCCAGGCCCACGAGATGGCGGCGGTCGCCAGGCAGACCACGCCCAGCACCGACGAGGACAATTCGCTGCCCGCGTTGAGCCAGATCACGCCGAGGAAGCCGATGATCGTCCCGACCCACTCGATCTTCGTCGGGTAGCGCCCGCGCAGCATCGCGAAGACGCCGGCAAACAGCGGCATCGAAGCGACGGCGATCGCGGCGAGGCCAGAACCCACCTGGGTCTCGGCGAGGTTCACCAGCCCGTTCGACAGCAACACCATGAAGATCGACAGCACGGCCAGCGTGCGCCACTGTTTCTTCGTGGGCGGCTTCACGCCGCGCCAGCGCAGCACGGCGAACATCAGCGCGCCGGCGATGGCCATGCGGATGGCGCCGAGCAGGAACGGCGGATAGCCCTCCAGCGCGAAGCGGATCGCCA
Source organism: Lysobacter sp. P5_B9 (assembly GCF_054049835.1). Lineage (NCBI taxonomy): Bacteria > Pseudomonadati > Pseudomonadota > Gammaproteobacteria > Lysobacterales > Lysobacteraceae > Lysobacter > Lysobacter sp. P5_B9. The sequence goes on along the minus strand of NZ_JBFULP010000002.1, from coordinate 265,697 downwards.
GGTAGGTCGAGCCCCACAGCACATACACCGCGGCCAGTGCCAGGGCGATGGCAAGCGCGGAGGCGGTGCGTTCGGGAGTGGAGGCGATGGCGGTCATGGGAGAAGTAACGGCAAGGGAGGGCTTCAGGAAGTGACGGTGGCGACGCGCGAGGCCTCGATCTGCCCCAGCAGCCATTGCAGCCCGGCGAGATGTTGCTGGTCGTGGCTGCACAGGTAATGCACCAGGCCACGCATCGTGACCGGGCCGTATCCATCGAACTGGGCCGTGCGGGACCAGTCGTCAGGATGCAGCGCCGCCAGCATGGCCACCGTGCGCGTCCGTGCAACGTGGAATTCCGCCAGTGCAGCCGTCGCATCCGTGGCCTGCGCATAGCGCCGTTCCGCCGCCAGGGCATAGCTGTCGATGTCGGCCAGCAGGGGATGCGTTTCGTGCAGCGTACGCTGGAAACGCACGTGGTAGCCGTCGACCTCGATGTCGCGGACGTGCAGCACCTGCTGCAGGGGCGTGAATCGCTCGCTGGGCACGCCGTCCCAGGATGCCGGCGCCCACTGCGCGAAGCCCGCGGGCACGGCGGCGTAGTGCGCCGCCAGCTGCTGCGGGAAGGCGGCGAGCGCCTGCAAGGTCGCGTCGATGATCATCGTATTCTCCTCAGGCCAACCGGCGTGGTTCGAGCACCATGCGCACGGCCAGGCCGCCGAGCACGCTGCCCATGAGGTAGCGCTGCGCCGCCATCCACGCCGGCTTGCGCGCGAACCATGCCGCCAGGCCGGCCGCCGAGAGCGCAATCAGCAGGTTGAAGGTGAAGCTGATCGCGATCTGCAGGCTGCCTAGCAATACGCTCTGGGCGAACACCGAGCCGCGATGCGGGTCGACGAACTGCGGCAGGATCGACAGGTACAACACCGCGGCCTTCGGATTCAGCAGGCAGGTGAGGAAGCCCATGCGGAACAACCTGCCCGGCGAGTCCGGCGGCGCCGGTTGCAGCGGGGATCGTGCACCGGGCTTGACTGCCTGCCACGCCAGGTACAGCAGGTACGCGGCACCGGCGACCTTGAGCGTGTCGTAGGCCAGCGGCACCGCCACGAACAGCGCGGTGAGTCCCGCCGCGGCGGCCGTCATGTGCACCAGGAAGGCGCACACCACGCCGAACAGCGACACCACGCCCGCACGCGGCCCCTGGCTCACCGAACGCGAGACCAGGTAGATCATGTTCGGGCCCGGGGTCAGCACCATGACCAGCGCGGTGGCGGCGAACAGCAGCAATTGCTCGATCGGGACCATGAGCGAACGGGCTTCACGACGGGGGATGCAAACAGCGTATCGACGCGCCAAGCATCGCGCTTGAAAATAAACCCGCGATCGCGCAAGAATTTTGCGTGACCAATTCCCTTGCCCTCGATGAATTCGACCACCGCCTGCTCGACCTGCTGCAGCGCGATGCCGGCGTCACCCTGACCGCCCTGGGCGAGGCGGTGGGGCTGTCGGCGAGTGCCGTGCAGCGGCGGATCAAGCGCTATCGCGAAAGCGGCCTGATGCGCACGGTAGCGGTGCTGAATCCATCGCAGCTGGGCAACATCACCCTCGCCACCGTGCTGGTCGCGCTGGAGCGCGAATCCGCGCGCCACCACGCCGCGCTGCACGCCCGCCTGCGCGCGGCGTCGGAGGTGCAGCAGTGCTACGTGCTCGCCGGCGAGTGGGACTACCTGGTGATCCTGGCGACGACCGGCCTGGCGCAAACGCGAGAAGTCGCCGAGCGCCTGTTCGGCGGCGACGACAACCTCAAGCGTTACGAGACGCGGATGGTGTTCGAACCGGTCAAGCAGGGGCTGGCGCTGCCGACACGGCCGCCGGGACGACGCAAGCGCTAGCGCATCACGCCGCGCGCTCGCGCTGCAGCACTTTTTCCTTCAGCGGCAGGCCCCAGCGGTAGCCGCCGAGCGAACCATCGCCACGCACCACGCGGTGGCACGGCACTACTATCGCGACGCGGTTGTGCGCGCAGGCGCTCGCCACCGCGCGCGCGCCACGCGGGGCGCCCAGTTGCGCCGCGACCTCGGCATAGCTGCGGGTTTCGCCGGGAGGGATGCGCATCAGCGCGTCCCACACCTTTTTCTGGAAGGCGGTGCCGATCAGGTCGGTGTCGACGCGGGCCTGCTTGCCCGCGAGCGCGTCGGCCACCGCACGCAGGCGCGGGGCGAGGAATTCGTCGCGGCCGGCGTCCACGCGCTCCAGCGCCGCGCGCGGGAACTCACTGCGCAGCTTCGCCTCCAGCGCGGCGATGTCGTCGCCGAGTTCGATCATGCAGATGCCGCGTTGCGTGGTCGCCACCAGCGCGGTGCCCAGTGCAGTGTCGAGCAGGCTCCAGCGGATCTGCTCGCCTTCGCCGCCGGCGCGATAGCGGGCCGGGGTCATGCCCAGTTTCGCGGCACCGCGTTCGTACACGCGCGAGGGCGAGCCATAACCCGCGTCGTACAGCGCGGCACTGACGTCGCGGCCTTCGCGCAGCGCCGACTTCAGCGTCCCGAGCTTGCGTTGGGCCAGGTACTCGGCCGGACTGATCCCGAAGCGCGCGGTGAAGCTGCGCTGCAAGTGCGACGGGCTGAGCCCGACGGCATCCGCCAGTTCGTTCAACGAGGGTTCGCCGGCGTCGAGCAGCATGCGCACGCGCTCGAGCTTGTCGCGGGAACCGCTGGCCGGGTTGGGAAATGTCTTGACCATGGCGTTCACGGCCCCAAGCGTAGCGGGCACCCGAAGGTGCCCGCTATCCGATTCTTGTGGTGGCGCCGCGGCCGGTTAGTCCGCCCAGTGGCCTGGCGTCGCCGCCTGCGGCAGCACGGTGGCGGACAACTTGCCGTCGGCGTTGAGCAGCTGCACGGCGTCGGCCAGGATCGCGGCCGATTCGCGCAGCAGCGGATCGGGACGCTGGTCGGCGAGCTTCTCGCGGGCGGCATCCTTGGCGATGTCACGCTCGCTCGAAGCCAGGCCGTCGTCGGCGTTGTCGTCGGCCAGCGGGTCGATGGCGAGGCCCAGCGCCTTGCGCTGTTCCTGGCGCAGCTTGCGCTTGGCGTCGTCGCGGTCGCGTTCGGCGCGGCGCTCGGCTTCGTTCAGCGACACCGACTTCTTCGCACGCTCCTCGCGGAACTGCGCGACGTCCTCGCTCCACCACTGGAATTCCTTGTCCTTGGCGATGCGCGCGGAATGCATCGTTTCCAGCTTCGGCAGCAGCGGCGCGAAGTTGCCGTAGCGCGTGTGCTGCACGCCCGCGATGCGGGTCCACGGCAGCGCGTTGTCGTAGGTGCTCTCGCCGAATTCGCTGGCGTCGACCGACACCGGGAAAGCGATGTCCGGCACCACGCCCTTGTTCTGCGTGCTGCCGCCGCTGACGCGGAAGAACTGCGCGATGGTCAGCTTGACCTGGCCGAAGCGCGCGGTCTCATTGGCCGGCCAGCGATCGAGGTCGACGAGGTTCTGCACCGTGCCCTTGCCGAAGCTGGTCTCGCCGATGACGAGGCCGCGACCGTAATCCTGGATCGCACCCGCGAAGATCTCCGACGCCGAGGCGGAACCGCGGTTGATCAGGACCGCAAGCGGGCCTTCCCACGCGATTCCGGAATCCTCATCGCCGTACACCTGTACGCGACCGCCGGATTCGCGCTGCTGCACGACCGGGCCGCGTTCGATGAACAGGCCGGTGAGGTCGATGGCTTCGTCGAGCGAACCACCGCCGTTGTTGCGCAGGTCGAGGACGACGCCGTCCACCTTGTCGCCGCGCAGCTTGGTGAGCAGCTTGGCTACGTCGCGCGTGGCCGACGCGTAGTCGCCGTCGTTGCGGCGGCGGCCCTCGAAGTCCTGGTAGAAACCGGGCAGCTTGACCACGCCGATGCGGCGCGCGGGCGTGCCGTTGGCGGCGGGCAGCGTGATGATTTCCGACTTCGCCGCCTGGTCTTCCAGCCGCACCTTGTCGCGCACCAGCACGAGGCGGTTGGGATGGCTGTCCAGGCCGGCTTCGGCCGGGATCACGTCGAGGCGCACCTTGGTGCCCTTGGCGCCGCGGATCTTGCCGACGACATCATCGATGCGCCAGCCGACCACGTCTTCCATCACGCCGCTGTCGCTCTGGCCGACGGCGACGATGCGGTCGCCGACCTTGAGCTTGTGCGACTTGCCGGCCGGGCCGCCCGGCACGATCTCGCGGATCGCCACCACGTCGTCCTGCTTCTGCAGTACCGCGCCGATGCCTTCCAGCGACAGCGACATGGTCATGTTGAAGTTGTCGGCCGAGCGCGGGGTGAAGTAATCGGTGTGCGGGTCGATCGCGTTGGCGTAGCTGTTGAGGAAGGTCTGGAAGACGTCCTCGCCCTTCAGTTCGGCCACGCCCTTGGCCATGTTGAGGTAGCGCTTGTCGAGCGTCTTGCGGATGTCCTCGGGCTGCTTGCCGGCCAGCTTCAGTCGCAGCCAGTCGTTGCGCACGGTCTGCTTCCACAACGCGTCGAGCGCGGCTTCGTCCGCCACCCACGGTGCGTCCTCGCGGTCGTACTCGAAGCGGTCGTTGCCGGTGAAAGTGAAGATGTCCTGCTTGAGCAGGTTGCGCGCATACGTGACGCGCGCATCGAAGCGCTGGCGATACGTGCCGAAGATCGCGTAGGCGGGATCGAGGTTACCCGACTTGATCGCGTCGTCGAACTTGAACTTGTAGGCATCGAACCTGGCGATGTCCTGCGCGGTGAAGAACTGCTTGCCGCCGTCGAGCGCCTCGAGATAGCGCTTGTACATGTCGGCCGACAGCGTGTCGTCCAGCGCGCGCGGGCGATAGGCGTAGCGGCTGTCGGACAGCAGCCCGTACACGAGCTTGGCCGCCGTGGTCTGGTCGGTGGTCGGCGCATTCGGCAGCGTCTTCGCATCGACCGACTTCAGCAGCGCCTTGTCGCTTTGCGGCGGCGTCGGCAGCTGTGCGGTCTTGGCACCATCCGCGGCAAGCAACGCGAGCGGGGCGGTGAGCAGGAAGGCAACCAGTACGGTCGCGGCACGTGGGGTCTTGATTTTCATCGCGTGGGCTTCGCGGGCCCATGTGGCCCGGATCAAGGATGTCGCGGAATTCGACCGGTCCACAGTGCCGGAAGTTGCATGCGCTGTCGACTGCGTAAATGGTGCCAAAGCGTGCTGATTGCGGGCCTTGCGCGCCGGTCCGCAGGAAAGGTTCAGTTTCGCCGCATCGCGCGTGCGCCGACCGGGGTCGGCACGCGTATTGCGTAAGCAACCTTAGCTTGTCGTCACGGAAGGCGGGGCGAAGCCCGGCCATCCCTGTTCACGCTTCGGCGTAACCCGCTTCGATCGCGGAGCGGTCGGCGTGGTACGAGGAACGCACCAGCGGACCCGAGGCGACGTGGCTGAAGCCCAGTTCGTACCCGTACGTTTCCAGTTGCTTGAATTCGTCCGGCGTCCAGTAGCGCATCACCGGATGGTGGTGCGCGGTCGGCTGCAAATATTGGCCGATGGTGATCATGTCGACGTCGTGCGCGCGCAGGTCGCGCAGCGTCGCCTGCACCTGCTCCATGGTTTCGCCCAGGCCCAGCATGATGCCGCTCTTGGTGGCCACATCCGGATGCTGCGCCTTGAACTTCTGCAGCAACGTCAGCGACCACTGGTAGTCGGCGCCCGGACGCACATTGGTGTACAGGGCCGGCACCGTCTCGATGTTGTGGTTGAACACGTCCGGCGGGTCGGCCGCGAAGATCTCCAGCGCGCGCTCCATGCGGCCCTTGCCGCGGAAGTCCGGCGTCAGCGTCTCGATCTTGGTCTTCGGGCTGTGCTCCCGGATGGCTCGGATGCAGTCGACGAAGTGCTGGGCACCGCCATCGCGCAGGTCATCGCGATCGACGCTGGTGACGACGACGTATTTCAGGCCCATGTCGGCGACGGTGGTGGCCAGGTGCATGGGTTCTTCCGCATCCGGCGGCTTCGGGCGGCCATGGGCCACGTCGCAGAACGAGCAGCGGCGCGTGCATACCTCGCCGAGGATCATGAAGGTCGCGGTGCCGTGGCTGAAGCACTCGTGGATGTTGGGACAGCTGGCCTCCTCGCACACGGTCACGAGGCGGTTCTCGCGCAGCTTGGCCTTGAGCCGCGCCACCGAGTTGTCGCTGGGAATGCGCACGCGGATCCACGACGGCTTGCGCAGCACGGGCGCGTCGGCGAACTGCACCGGCGAACGGTTGATCTTGTCGCCACCAAGCTGCTTCACCCCTTCCTGGAGCCGGCCGGCCGGTTGTGGCGCAGGCGCATCGCTGCTCACCACCGCAAGCGGAATGGTCTTGGAAGCGGACTCGGTCATGGTGTCGGGATGGGAAGCGGAGGGGGTCAGGCAGGCAGGTGCGGCGCGGCGGATTCGACATCCAGCCCGAACAGTCGGGCGATGTGCGCGACCAGCGCCGGTTTCACCGCGTCCAGGCTGGACGGGCCGCCCAAGTCTAGCATCGAGGTCACTTGCAGCCCCTGGTAACCGCAGGGGTTGATGCGGCTGAACGGCTCCAGGTCCATCGCGATGTTGAAGGCGAGGCCGTGGAAAGTGCAGCCGTGGCGCACGCGGATGCCCAGTGCGCCGATCTTGGCGTCGTTGACGTAGACCCCGGGGGCGCCCTCGCGGCGCTGGGCGTGGATGTTCCAGTCGGCCAGGGTGTCGATCATCGCCTGCTCGATTTTGCAGACGTAGTCCTTCACGCCGACTTTGAGCCGGCGCAGGTCCAGTAGCGGGTAGAGCACGATCTGCCCGGGGCCGTGGTAGGTCACCTGGCCGCCGCGATCGACGTGCAGGACCGGGATGTCGCCGGGCATGAGCACGTGCTCGTCCTTGCCGGCCTGGCCCAGGGTGAAGACGGGATCGTGCTCGACCAGCCACAGCTCGTCGGGCGTGGTGTCGTCGCGCGCATCGGTGTAGCGCTGCATCGCACGCCATACCGGCTCGTACGCTTGCCGGCCCAGATCGCGCAGGAATGCTGGCGCCGCCGCCGGGGCGGCGTCGTTCGCTTGCGGGAGCGGGCAGGCCGCGGCCGTTACAGGGTCCACTTCACTTCCGGATGGTCGCGCAGCACCTGGTGGGCCAGGTCGTACTGCTCGCGGTTTTCGGCGCGGAAGCTGATGCGCACCGACACGTACTTGCCGTTGGACGAGTGCTTCCACTGCACCGTTTCGGTTTGCACCTCGATGCCGGCATCCAGCAGCCGCTGCGGCAATTCACGCTCCAGGCCGATATCGGCCGAACCCATGGCGCTGAGCTCGAAGGAGCCGGGGAACTGGAAGCCGTGCTCGGGGTTGTCTGACTTGATTTCCATTGGCCGGAAATGGGGACAGGGGCGGAATATCCAAGGGGCGTAGGATGCGCCTAATCGCGCGGACGGACCAATGAAGATGGACACCGGCTTGTTGTTGTGGGGATTGTTGTTCAGCTCCATCGGGCTGGGCTATTTCATCTATGGCAAGCGCCAGCAGGCGCCGATTCCACTGGTCTGCGGGCTCGCCCTGATGGTGTTCCCCTACTTCGTGTCGAGCGCCTGGACCGTGGTGCTGGTGGGCGCGGGCCTGATGGCGATTCCCTACTTCGTGCGCCTGTAACCGCGTTTGCGCGTACCCGCGAGAACCTCGCCAAGAAAAAAGGCTGCCGGGAGGCAGCCTTTTTTCGAAGGGGATGGCGGCGCTGGCGCGCCCACCGGGCCTTATTCCGGGCTTTATTCGGACTCCCACCACATCCAGAACTCATCCCACAGGCGCTTGAAGAAACCGCCCTCTTCCACCGCGCTGATCGCCACCAGCGGACGCTGCGCGATCACCTTGCCGTCGAGCACGACCTTGACCGTGCCGATCTTCTGGCCCTTCTTGATCGGCGCGACCAGGCTCTTGGGCACGTCCATCGACGGCTTCAGCTGCGCATAGCGGCCGCGCGGCACGGTCACGAGCATCGGCTCGGCCACGCCGAGGTTGACCTGGTCGGCCGCGCCCTTCCACACCTTCTGCTTGGCGATCGCCTTGCCGGCGTCGTACAGCTTGTGGGTCTCGAAGAAGCGGAAACCCCAGTTGAGCAGCGCCAGCGAATCGCTCGCGCGCTGGTTCTCCGACGTGGAACCCATCACCACGCTGATCAGGCGCTGGTCGCCGCGCTTGGCCGAGGCCATCAGGCAGTAGCCCGCGCCGGAATGGTGGCCGGTCTTGATGCCGTCGACGGTCGGATCGCGCCACAGCAGCAGGTTGCGATTGGGCTGCGTGATCGGACCGACGGTGAATTCCTTGATCTTGTTGTAGGCGTAGGTGTCGGGGTAGTCGCGGATGAAGGCGCGGCCGAGCAGCGCGAGGTCGTGCGCGGTCGAGAAGTGATCCGGCGCGGACAGGCCGGTGGCGTTGACGAAGTGCGAGTTCTTCATGCCGATGCGCGCGGCATAGGCGTTCATCAGCGAGGCGAAACTATCCTCGCTGCCGGCGACGTGTTCGGCGAGCGCGATCGCGGCATCGTTGCCCGACTGGATCGCCATGCCCTTTTCCATCTGCTCCAGCGGCGCGGTCTTGTTGACCTCGAAACCGCTGTAGCTGCCATCGGTGCCGGCGCCGCCGGTGCGCCACGCGTTCTCGCTCATCATCACCTGGTCGGTGGCCTTGACCTTGCCGCCTGCGATTTCCGCGGCCACCACATAGCTGGTCATGACCTTGGTGATGCTTGCCGGCTCGAGGCGGGTGTCATAGGCGTCGCCGGCCAGCACGTTGCCGCTGGCGTAGTCGACCAGCACCCACGATGTGCCCGTCACTTTCGGCGGCGGCGGGACCGGCAGGGCGTCGCTGGCGGGCGGCAGGGCGGGCTTGGGCGCGGGTGTCTGCGCCACGGCGAGCCCGAGCGTCGAGGTGAGCAGGAAGGCGGCGGCGAGGGCGAAGCGGGATTTCATTGCGGGAGTGGCTCCGGCGGCCGGGGTCCGGCCGTTCTACTGCGGAAGGAAAAACATCGACGACTCGGAAGAGTCGGAAAAACTGGGCGAATCGTAGTGCAGTGTCGCGCCGGGCTCCACGTCCGATGTGAAGACTGGCCGGATTGGGGGTTCCTCAACAGCCCGTTGCTTGCCTTTCTCGGCCGCGGGCGCGGCATCACCGTTATCGTGTCTCCAGGTTTGCCGGGGGCCGGCGCGGCATCACCGTTACCGTGTCTCCAGGTCCACCGCGGGCCGGCGCGGCATCACCGTTATCGTGTCTCCAGGTTTACCGCGGGCCGGTTTGCCTCGGGCCCCCGCACGCGTTGCGGCGTCCCGAAGCCCAGGCCGGCGATGCGGGCGGCGAGTTCCGGGGCCATCGTGGCCGCCAGCGGGCCCACCCGCAGGCGCCAGACCTTGTGGCCGTTGGCGTCGCCGTCGGACAGGGACGCCGCGTCGATACCGGCCCCGTGCAGCATCGCCAGGGCGCGATCGGCGTTGGCGCGCGCAGCGAAGGAGGCGACCTGCAGGACCACGCCGTCGGCCTTCACGACCTCGGTGGCCAGCGGCAGAGCTGGCTGGCTCGCGGCGTCCGGGCCGGGGACGACTTCCTGCGGCGCGCGCGCTTCCGGCTTGCCGGGCTTGCCCGTGGCGATGCGCACCTGCCGCGCCTTCATCCACGCGTCGAATTCGGCCGCGCTCATGGCCTTGCCGTCCCCGCGCATGTCGAAACGGTAGTCGCCTGGCGCCGGCTGGTTCACGCGCGCTCCCGGCTTGTCGGCAGCCGCCGCGGTCGCCACCGGTATCGCCGCGACCAGGCTGTCGATGGCGCTGGGCGCGACAGCTTCCTGCGGTGGCGGGGAGTGCCTGGCCACGGCGCGATCGCCCTGCTCATCGCCGGGCAGCAATGCGCGCACTTCCACGCGCGCAGTGCCCTTGCTGACATAGCCGAGCTTGGTCGCGGCGGCATAGCTGAGGTCGATGATGCGGCCGGGATGGAACGGGCCGCGATCGTTGACGCGCACGACCACCGACTTGCCGTTGTCGAGGTTGGTCACCCGGGCAAAGCTCGGCAGAGGCAGCGTCTTGTGCGCGGCGCTGAAGGCGTACATGTCGTACACCTCGAGGTTGGAGGTGCGGCGACCATGGAATTTCTTGCCGTAGAACGAGGCGATGCCGGTTTCGACGTAGCCTCCCGGATGGTCGAGCACCTCGTACTTCTTTCCGAGCACGGCGTAGGTCTTGCGGTTGCCGACCGCGGAGCGCGGTTCGTTGGTGACTTCCGGTTCGGGAATCGCGTCCACGTCGGGAATCTCGTCCGGCACGCTGTCGCGCTCGCCCGGCGCGTAGAGGCCACCGGCGACGTAGTTGCCACGCTTGCCGGGGTCCTCCTGCGCGGCCGCATACGGCGACTTCTTTCGCGCCGTGGGCGCAGCAGCGGCGGCGCGCGCCTCGGGCTTCGCGGCTGCAGCCGCGGGGGGCGCGGATTTCTTCGGAGCGCCGGCGCAGGCCGCGAGGCCCAGCACCACCACAACTCCGCTCATCCTGAGCCTGTCGAAGGACCTCATGCGCCCGGTTGTCCGTCGCTGGGCGGCGCGGCGACCGGCGCGACGCTTTCCGCTGGCTGCGCGATCAGCTGCGACAGCTGGTACACCGCGGTCGCGTAGCGGATGGAGTTGTTGTAGCTCCAGATCGCGCGGAAATTGCGGAAGGTCAGCCAGTACTCGTCGGTTTCGCCATCGAGCAGGATCGGAGCGGCGGTGAGGCCAACCGGCACCGGCTCCAGCGGCTTGTAGCCGGCCTGCTCGAGCGTCGCGAGGGAGTGGATCGGGTCGCCGTTGGAATCGACCAGCGCCACCGGGCCGGGCGTGAAGCTCGCACGCACCATCACCGGTTGCCCGCGCAGCCAGCCGCCCTTCTTCACGAAATAGTTGGCGACCGAGGCGAACACGTCGTCGGGGTCGGTAAACAGGTTGCGCATGCCATCGCCATCGCCGTCCACGGCGTAGGCGCGATAGCTCGACGGCATGAACTGGCCCCATCCCATCGCCCCGGCATAGCTGCCATTGAGCGTGGCGATGTCGAGCCCGGTCTCCTTGCCCAGCTTCATCAGCTGCGCGAGTTCATCGCGGAAGTAGGCTTCGCGCTGGTTCTCGCGCTCGATCTTGTCCGGCGCATTGGTGCGCGGATAGTTGAAGGCGAGCGTGTACAGCGCATCGAGCACCGGCGTCTTGCCGGTGTTGCCGCCCCACATGGTTTCCACGCCGAGGATGGCGACGATGACTTCGGCGGGCACGCCGTACTGCGCTTCTACTTTCGCCAGCTGGTCGCGGTGCTCGGCGAGGAAGGCGCGGCCGCCGTCGATGCGCTGCTGGGTGATGAAGATCGGGCGGTAGTCGCGCCACGGCTTGGTCTCGGCCGGGCGCGACATCGCCGTGAGTGTGCTTTCGCGGATCTGCGCGCGTGCGAGCACGGATTCGATGTAGGCGGCGTCCAGGCCGTACTTCGACGCTGTCTCCTTTACGAAGGCCGCGCGCACTTCATCGCTGGGCGGACGCGCGACCGGCAACGGTGTGGTGATCGCATCGGACGCTGTCATGCCGGGCGCCGACGGCGGGGCAGGCGTGGGCGTGGGCGTGTGTACTGGAGGCGGTGCCTGGGTAGCACAGGCGGCAAGTGCGAGGGCCAGTGCGCAAGTGAGCGCAGGCCGCACCTTGAGCCACGCGCGTGAAGGGGACGGGCATCGGGTCATCGCGGCCGAGGGTAGCATGCGGCCCGGCAGCGAAAAACCTTTGTTTTCCGCTGGATGAACGCGCCGGTCAGCTTCGCGTGTGTAGTGCGCGCGAAGCATCAGCGCGCGTGCACCGGCCGATGCGCATGCACCGCCATCACCACGCCCAGCCCCGCGAGCAGCGAAACGGCCGAGGTGCCGCCGTAACTGAGCAGCGGCATCGGCACGCCGACCACGGGCAGCAGGCCCGCGATCATGCCGCCGTTGACAATCACGTAGACGCAGAACGCCAGGCCGAGCGCGCCCGCCACCAGGCGCGAATAGCCGTCGCGCGCACCCGACGCGATCCACAGGCAACGGCCGATCACGAACAGGTACAGCGTCAGCACGAGCAGCACGCCGAACCAGCCGAATTCTTCGCTGAGCACGGCGAAGATGAAGTCCGTGGTGTGCTCGGGTATGTAGTTGAGGTGCGACTGCGAGCCCTCGCCCCAGCCCTTGCCGAAGAAACCACCGGCGCCGATCGCGATCTTCGACTGGATGATGTTCCAGCCGGTACCGAGCGGATCGGACTCGGGATTGAGGAAGGTGAGGATGCGGTCCTTCTGGTACGGCCGCAGCAGCCAGAACCACGCCACCGGCGCGACCGCCGCGATCGCGCTGAACGCCGCGCCGAACCACCACCACGGCAGACCCGCCAGGTAGAGCACGAAGGCGCCGCTGATGCCCACCAGCATCGCGGTGCCGAAGTCGGGTTGCAGCAGGATCAATCCCGTCGGCACGCCGATGATCACCGCCGCCACCAGCACGACGTTGAAGCGCGGCGGCAACGGCCGGCGATTGAGGTACCACGCGACCATCATCGGCAGGCTCAGCTTGAGCACTTCGGCCGGCTGGAAATAGAAGACGCCGAGGTTGATCCACAGGTTGCCGTGCTTGCCCTGCCCGATCGCCAGCACGATCAGCAGCGGGATGATCGACAGTGCATAGACCAGCGGCGTCCAGTTGCGCAGCTGCGTCGGCGGCAGCCGCGAGAGTGCCCACATCACGCCCAGGCCCATCGCGAAGCGCGTGCCCTGCGCCACCACCAGCCGCATGGACTGGTCGCCGGCGCTGTACAGCACGGCGAGGCCGATTGCCATCAAGGCCAGCAGCGCTCCGAGTAGCGGCAGGTCGAGCGTGCGCGTGAAGCGCACCAGCATGTCGAACAGCCAGCGCAGGATGAGCCTCATCGCGCGGGCTCCGTCGACGGCGGCGGTTGCTGTGGCATCTGTTGCGGAGTCTGCTGCGGGTTCTGTTGTGGAAGCTGCGGTGCCTGCTGCTGCGGTGCCTGCTGCTGCGGTGCCTGCTGCTGCGGTACCTGCTGCTGCGGCGCCTGCTGCTGCGGTGCCTGCTGCTGCGGTGCCTGCTGCTGCGGTGCCTGCTGCTGCGGTGCCTGATGCGGTGCCTGCTGCGGTGCCTGCTGCGGTGCCTGTTGCGATGTCCGCTGCGACTGCGTGCCCGGCGCGGTGGCAACCACGTTCGCGGCGGCCGGTGCCGCGGGCGCCACAACCGCCGGCTGTACCGCCGCCGGCGGGGCGCGACCCGGCATCAGCATCCCGCCCTGCGGCGAACGCGTCACGCCTTCTGCCGGCTCCGGCATCTTGCCCAGCAGCCACGCATCGAAGACCTTGCGCGCGATCGGGCCCGCGGACGACGCGCCGAAGCCGCCGTGCTCCACCGATACCGCGATCGCGATGGTCGGGTTGTCCGCTGGCGCGTAGCCGACGAACAGCGCCTGGTGGCGCAGGTTGTACGGGAGCGAGTGCGGATCGAAGCTGATGTTGCCCTTGCGGCTGATCTTCTGCGCAGTGCCGGTCTTGCCCGCCATCATGTACGGCGCACCGCGCGCCATCGACGCACCCGTACCGCCACCGTGGATGGTGTCGATCATGCCCTCCTGCACCGCGCGCAGGTTGCTCGCGCTGTCGGTGATGCGCACGGGCTCGGGCTGCGGCAGTGGTGTCCATGGCCGGTCATAGCCATCGCGCCGGTCGTCGACCAGGTGCAGGCGCCGCAGGTTGCCGCCGTCGGCGATTGCTGCCGTGCCGCGCACCAGTTGCAGGACGGTCGCGACCCAGTAACCCTGGCCGATGCCGGCGTTCACCGTTTCGCCCGGATACCAGCCTTCCTTCGAACGTTTGCGCTTCCATTCCGGCGACGGCACCACGCCGATGTTCTCGCCGGAAAGATCGATGCCCGTCTTGCCTCCGAACCCGTACTTGTACATGTACTGGTCGAAGCGATCGATGCCCATCTCGTAGGCAAGCTTGTAGTAGTAGAAGTTGACCGATTGCGAGATCGACTTGCGAAGGTCGGTCCAGCCCGCGCCGCCGTGCGCGTCGCGCCAACCGCGGCGCTGGCCCGGAATGTAGAACGTGCCGGTCGAGAAGACCTTGTATTCGGGGGTGCGCAGGCCGCTGTCGAGGCCGGCGAGGCCGATCAGCGGCTTCACCGTCGAACCCGGCGGCCCACCGCCCAGCACGTTGCGGTTGAACAGCGGCCGCGACACGTTGTCCATCAGCGCGCGGTAGTCGTTGTGCGAGATGCCGTTGACGAAGAGGTTGGTGTCGTACCCGGGCAGGCTCACCATTGCGAGGATCTCGCCGGTGCGCGGATCGATCGCGACCGCCGATCCGTCCATGTCGCCGAACGCGGTGACCATCGCCTGCTGCAGGTCGAGGTCGATGCTCAGGCGCAGGTCCGCGCCTGGCTGCGCCGGCACGCGTCCGGCCGAATACATCGGACGGCCATCGACGTTCGTCACGATCTTCTCGTAGCCGACCTTGCCGCGCAGGTCCTGCTCGTAGAAACGCTCCAGCCCGGTCTTGCCGACATGGCTCAGCGCGGCGTCGCTTTCGCTCATCGTCTTGAGGTCGTTGGCGTCGACGCGGCCGACGTAGCCGATCACGTGCGAAAGCAGTTCGCCGTAGAGATAGCGGCGATTGAGGTAGGACTGCAGTTCGATGCCCGGGAAGCGCCAGCGGTCGACGGCGAAGCGCGCGGCTTCCTCCTCGCTCAGGCGCAGCTTCAGGGTGACCGGCTTGTAGCCACGCGCGACGTGGCGACTGGCCTCGTAGCTGGCGATGTCCTCGGGCGAGAGCGCGACGATCTTCGCCAGTTCCGGCAGCCACTTCTTGCTGTCGCCAGCCTCATACGGGGTGACGTCGAGCCGGAACGCGGGCACGTTGTCGGCGAGGATGCGGCCCTTGCGGTCGTAGATCAGCCCGCGCGCCGGCACCACCGGGCGCAGCTTGATGCGGTTTTCCTCCGAGCGCGTGGCGTATTCGCTGTGCTGCCACACCTGCAGGCGGAAGTACCAGAGCGCCAAGCCGGACAGCGCCAGCAGCACGCCGGTGAACGCGACGAACGCGCGGCGGCGGAACTGGTCGGCCTCCAGCGCGGCGTTCTTCAGCACACGGCGGCGCGGGCGCAGGCTCATTTCAGCGCCTGCGCCAGCCGCCCATGCGCAGGCCGTCCAGCAGCATGAACACCGGAATCCACAGCAGCATCCCGAGCAGCGGCGAGACCCACGCCAACGAGGCCTGCACCGGCTCGCCGAGCGTCACCCGGACCGCCATCGTCACGATGCGGTCGTTGAGCAGCAGCGCACCGATCGCGAGGGCCTGCTGGGACATCGGGAAGAAACGCAGGCGCGCGCGGAAGCGTTGCAGGATGAAGGTGATTACGACCAGGCGCAGCGCCTGTTCGCCCAGCACGCTGCCGACGACTAGGTCAGCGGCCAGCCCGATCAGAAAGGCGAAGCCCAGGCCGACCCGGTCGGGCTCTTCCATCACCCAGTACGCGAGCACGAGGGCCAGCCAATAGGGCCGCAAGCCCTGCAGCTGCGGCGGCACCGGCAGCAGTGCCAGCAGCAGCGCGGCCAGCAGGCTCAAGGGCAGTATCCAGGGCGAACGCGCGCGCATCAGCGATGCTCCTCCGGGGTGGGCGGAGCGGGCGCGGGTTCGCGCTTGGCCGCGGCGTCCGCGGCCTTCGTGGGAGTCGTCGCCGCCGGCACGGCGGGATGCGGCACCTTCGCCGCCGGCGCGGATGCGGGGCCCGTGCCGGAGGACTTGGGTGCGCCAGCGGGCTGCGTTGCGACCGTCGGCGGTGTCGCGCTCCCGGCAACGGGCGCGGAAGCCACGGTGCCCGGAGCCGCCGGACCGATGACCGGCCGCGCCGGCAGGGTGCGCAGCAGCAGCACATCGCGACCGCGATCCAGCTGGGCCGCCGGCTTCACGTCGCCGACGAGGAACGCGCGGCTTTCGTCCGGCCGCAGCGCGGTGATGGTGCCAACCGGAAAGCCCGCGGCGAAACGTCCGCCCAGGCCCGAGGTGACCAGGATGTCGCCCACCTTCACGTCGCTGGACAGCGGCACGCTGGCGAGGGCGAGCTGGTCGGCGCGACCGGTGCCGTAGGCGACCAGGCGCACGCCGTTGCGGGCGATCGCCACCGGCATCGCATGGTCGGGGTCGGTGAGCAGCAGTACCGTCGACTGCAGCGGCCCGACTTCGATGATCTGGCCGACCACGCCACCGGCATCGATCACCGTCTGCCCGGTATGGACGCCGTTGTTGCTGCCCGCGCGCAGGACCAGGCGCTGGCGGGTGGGATCGAGGTCGATGTCCAGCACCGGCGCGAGCTGCACGTCGAGGCTGCCCTGCTCCGACGCGCCGAGCAGGCCGCGCAGGCGCGCGTTGTCGGCATTGACCGTGGCCAACCGCGCCATGCGCGCGTGGGTCACCAGCAACTCGTTGCGCAGGCGGCGGTTCTCGGCAGTGAGCTGGCTGAGCGTGCCGGCGTCGTTGGAAACGGTTTCGACCACGCGTCCGGGCAGGCCGGCCACGGCCCGCACCGGCTGGGTCAGCACCTGGGCCTGTTGCCGCACACGGCTGAGCCAGCCGCCGCGGTGATCGAGCACGATCAGGACGACGGCCATGGCGAGGTACGCCAGCAGCCGCAGGGTGTCGGCGATGTCGCCGGAGCGGCTTGCGGAGGGACCGGCGTAGGAAGGCACGTCAGATCAACAGGAGGCAGGAGTCGGGGGAGGCGACGCGGCAGGGCGCGTCGCGGGCATTGCATCATTTTCTAAAAGCACGCAGACAGTGTGTGGCGGATGTCTTGCTTTCCGCCTGCCGTCTCCCGCATACCGACTCATTCCGGCGCGAAGAACTCGTTGCCGTGCATGTCGACCAGCTCCAGCGCGCGACCGCCGCCGCGGGCCACGCAGGTCAGCGGATCGTCGGCGACCTGCACGTGCAGGCCGGTTTCCTCGCTGATCAGGCGGTCGAGGTCGCGCAGCAGCGCACCGCCGCCGGTGAGGACGATGCCGCGCTCGGCGACGTCGGCGCACAGTTCCGGCGGGGTCTGCTCCAGCGCCAGCCGGATCGCGGCGACGATGCCGGAAAGCGGTTCGCGCAGGGCCTCGTAGACCTCGTTCGAGTTCAGCTTGACCATCTTCGGCACGCCCTCGGCGAGGTTGCGGCCGGAGACCTCCATCGAGCGCGGGTCCTTCTGCGGCGTGGCGCAGCCGATCTCGAGCTTGATCCGCTCGGCGGTGGTTTCGCCGATCAGGGTGCCGTAGGTGCGGCGCACGTAGCTGATGATGGCCTCGTCGAAGCGGTCGCCGCCGATGCGGACCGACTGCGAATAGACGATGCCGTTCAGGGCGATCACCGCCACTTCAGTGGTGCCGCCGCCGACGTCCACGACCATCGAGCCGCGGGCCTCGGTCACCGGCATGCCGGCGCCGATCGCGGCGGCCATCGGTTCCTCGATCAGGTAGACCTCGCGGGCACCGGCCTCTTCGGCCGATTCCTTGATCGCGCGGCGCTCGACCTGGGTCGAGCCGCAGGGCACGCAGACCAGCACGCGCGGGCTGGGGCGCAGGAAGCGCGACTTGTGCACCTTGCGGATGAAGTACTTGAGCATTTCCTCGGTATAGGTGAAGTCGGCGATGACGCCGTCCTTCATCGGGCGGATCGTGTTGATGTGGCCCGGGGTGCGGCCGAGCATCTGCTTGGCCTCCGAACCGACCGCCGCCACCGAGCGGTTGCCGCCCACCAGGCGGTCCTGGCGCACCGCCACCACGGAGGGCTCATTCAGCACGATCCCCTGCCCGCGGACATAGATAAGGGTGTTGGCCGTGCCCAGGTCGATGGACAGGTCATTGGAGAACATGCCGCGGAACTTCTTGAACATCAGGAAATCAGCCGTTTTTTGCCGGGGGGAAGGGGGGCGCAAGGAGCCCGGTAGACTACGCCCCGCCCCTTGTCCAGACAAGGAACTTTTGCCCAAAAAGCTGTATTGAAGCTGGCCCGGCCCGGGCC
Organism: Lysobacter sp. P5_B9; assembly: GCF_054049835.1. NCBI lineage: Bacteria > Pseudomonadati > Pseudomonadota > Gammaproteobacteria > Lysobacterales > Lysobacteraceae > Lysobacter > Lysobacter sp. P5_B9. The sequence goes on along the minus strand of NZ_JBFULP010000002.1, from coordinate 247,655 downwards.
CAGCGGCTACCCTACGCGCCGCGCGGCGTCCCGCCGCCCCCGGACAGCTTCCGGAACTCCTCGCTCCGCCCCTCCCGGGGGCTCCCCACCAGGACGATTTGCCGATGGCAGCCTTGATCTGCGGCTCGCTGGCCTACGACACCATCATGGTGTTCCCGGACCAGTTCAAGAACCACATCCTTCCGGACAAGGTGCACATCCTCAATGTGTCCTTCCTGGTGCCGCGCATGCGCCGCGAATTCGGCGGCTGCGCCGGCAACATCGCCTACAACCTCAAGCTGCTGGGCGGCGAGCCGATCCCGATGGCGACGGTGGGCCAGGACTTCGGTCCCTACCGCGACTGGTTCCTCGAGCAGGGCATCCCGCTCGACCGCGTCAAGGTGATCGATGAACTGTTCACCCCGCAGGCGTTCATCACCACCGACCACGACAACAACCAGATCACCGCCTTCCACCCGGGCGCGATGATGCGGTCGTACGAGAACCACGTGAAGGACGTGCCAGGCGTCACCTTCGGCATCGTCAGCCCCGATGGCCGCGAAGGCATGCTGCAGAACGCGAAGGAATTCGCCGAGGCCGGCACGCCCTTCATCTTCGATCCGGGCCAGGCGATGCCGCTGTTCAACGGCGCCGAGCTGCGCGACTTCATCGAACTGGCCGACTACGTCACCGTCAACGACTACGAATCCAACCTGCTGCAGGAACGCACCGGCTGGAGCGAGCAGGACATCGTGTCGCGGGTGAAGGCCTACATCACCACGCGCGGCCCCAAGGGCGCGGAAATCCACACGAAGGAAAAGACCTTCGATATCGCGCCGGCGCACGAGCGCCGCGTGACCGATCCGACCGGCTGCGGCGACGCCTTCCGCGCCGGCCTGATCTTCGGCATCGAGAAGGGCTACGACTGGATGACCATCGGCCGCATCGGCAACCTGATGGGCGCGTTGAAGGTCGAGCATCCTGGAACGCAGAATCAGCGCTTCGACTACGAAGAGTTTGCGGAGCAGTTCAAGCAGCAGTTCGGTTACGCGCTGTAAGTATCAGGCGGCCGCACCACCGGCCGTGGCGACGGCGCCGGCATCACTGGCGCCTTATTGCCATCGCGGCGCGCGCTTCGACTACGAAGAGTTTGCCGAGCAGTTCAAGCAGCAGTTCGGTTACGCACTCTGACGGCAGGCGCCTCGCGCACCGAAGAAAAACCGCCCAACAGGGCGGTTTTTTTTGGTCTCAGGGCACGAGACGTTTGTGCAGCAATAGCAACAGCAGCAAGCGCACGGCCACGGCCACGGTCGAAGCATGTGGCTTCTCGCCACGGCGCTGCGAAAAGCGGCCGGCCGGGACCATCGCCGCGACCGGCCCGGGTTCGCTACATCACGTGCGCCAGCCACAGCAGTTCAGGCTGCGCCAGCTTCTCGAACTCGGCGTAGGGCATGCGCACGGCATCGGTGTGCGAGCCCGCGTTGAACGCGATCTCCGGCTGCTGCGCCAGGCGCGAATCGACGTAGACCGGCATACCGTAGAGATGCCCGAACGGCGGCATCGCGCCGACTTCGCAATCGCTGAAGGCGTCCTTGAATTCGGTTTCGCCGGCAAGCTCGACCACGTCGCCACCGAGGGCGCGCGACAGCCGGGTGAGGTCGATGCGATAGGCCGCGGGCATCACCATCATGGCCAGCTTGCCGTCGACCTTGAGCATCACCGTCTTGGCGAATTGCTGCTGGCGCACGTGCGATGCAGCGGCGGTTTCGTGCGCGGTGACGGTGCGGTCGTGGACGAGGGTCTGGTAGGCCGAGTGATGCTCGTCAAGCAGGTTGTGCAGGCGTGGGGACAACATGACTCCCTCCGCGAGGCTTCCGCCTTTCTTCCCGTGCGGCGGCGCCGCTGGTGGACGCAGCGCGCGCTTCCTTCGCGCGCCGTCCCGGCGCCGCTCGCCCATGGCGCTGCGTCGACGCCTTCGTGGCGAGCTTACTCCCGCGGTCTTGGGATGGCGTGAAGCAGGTTTTAACTGAAGGCCACGATCATCAAGCGCGCAGCAAAAACTGGTAGTTCTCCGCGGTCGGCCGCGGGCGCGGCTTCAGCAACCACGCAGCTTCAGCTGTGTCGCGGGCCGGCGCGGCTTCAGCAACAACGTAGTTTCAGCTGCGTCGCGGGCCGGCGCGGCTTCAGCACAACGCAGCTTCAGCTGCGTCGCGGGCCGGCCGGCCCTCACCACTTCGGCAATTTGCCCGGATCCAGGCCACCCACTTCGAACACCGCCGTGCGCTTGCCGCCGGCCTTGACCGGGAACTCGATCGCCATCGTCTTCGCGCCATGCGCCATGCGCCACAGCGCGCGTTCGTCCTCGATGAACATGGCGATGGCTTCATCGGTCTTGGGACGCGAGGCGGCCATTGCCTTCGGCGCCTTGTCGTCCAGCGTCACCTGCACCTTGCAACCGCCGTAGCAGTTGAAGTCGCCGTTCTCCAGCACGAGGTAGCTGCTGCGTCCCCACTCGGGATGGTCGCGGAAGATCAGGCGCACCGGATACGCCGTGCCGCCGCCGGTATCGATCGGCTTCTTCGAATAGATCGCGGCCGACAACTGCTGGCCGCCCTTCACCGCGACGCTCTGGTACTCCCACAGGCCGGCCATGCGCCGCTGCTCCCGCACCTCGTCCGCCTTGACCTTGGCTTCTTCGTACTGCGGCTTGATGCGCGCGGTCACCGGACTGTCCGGGTGCATCACCACCAGTTCCTCGCCGTGCGCCCGTGCGAGCTCCCAGTTGTGCTGCGCGTACTGCGCGTCGAACTGCTTGCCGATCTCCTGCGCCTTCTGCTCCTTCGCCGCGGCCTGCGCGGTGGCGGCGGCCTGCGCGGCCGCCTGCTGCTTTTCGGCGGAATCGCACGAGGCCAGGGCGAAGGCGGCGGCGAGGACGAGGGCGAGGTGGGTCGGCTTCATGGTGGCTGGCTCTGTGGCTGGCTCTGTGGCTGGCTCTATGGGCGTGGCGCGGAGGGCTTTTCGATCAATGCTGTCACCGCGGCGGCGACGGCATCGGGGCGCTCCACGATGGACATGTGGCCGCAGTCGTCGAGCATCACCTGCGCGGCCTGCGGCATGCGCGCAGCGTACAGCGCCAGCGCACTGGGATCGATCACGGCATCCTGCCGGCACCACAGCAACAACGCGGGCTGGTGGATGTTCGCGGCTTCGTCGCCGGGCAGGAAACGCTCGGGCCCGCGGCCGATGCGATCGAGCACGGCCTGCTCGAAGGCGGCATCGTGGCGACGTCGCGCGATCAGGCCACGCGACGCGGGCCAGGGAATGGAGGGCCTGGCCGCCGGGTCGTGGAAAACAGTGTCGAGGTAACGCTGCAGCGATGCATCATCGGCAACGGCGAAGGGATTCCGCCCCGCGAGCACGTCGGCGCCGAACCGGTTGTCATGGAAGCGCACGCCGGCCGCATCCAGGAGCCCCACTCGCGCGACATCGCGCGGATGGCGCGCCGCCACCAGCGCGGCCACGCCGCCGCCCATCGAATGCCCGAGCAGCACCACTGGCCTTGCCGGCGACAACGCGCGCACGAACGCATCCACGCGCGCGCTTTCCGCGACGAAGCCATAGTCCTCGCCCGGCCTCCGTTCGCTCTCGCCCCAGCCCGGCAGGTCCGGAATGAGCAGCCGGTAATGGCCACGCAGGCGGCGCGCGACGGGATACCAGTTCTCCTTGCTGCCGGTGAAGCCATGCAGCATCACCACGACAGGCGCATCCGCCGGCGCATCGTCGCTAAAGGCGTATATCCAGTGGTGGCCGGCAACGTCGATGCTGCCACGCGAAAGCCCGGCGCCGAGGCGTTGGCGGCTGAATTCCAGGCGCACCAGCCGGTACGGATCGAGCGCCACCGCGACGATGGCAACGCTGGCGGCCAGCGCAAGCAGAACGGCCGCCACGCGGGCGGCCGTTCGCAGGGGGCGATGCGTGCGCATCACTGCCCGTGGTTCTTACTTCGACGCCGGCTGCGTGGTCTTGGCCGCGGCCGCCTTCGCGTCCGCAATCGTGGACTCGACCGAGCCGGTGGTGATCGGGTGGTAACCCGGCTTCGCCTTCGCGAAGGTCTCTTCCGCCAGTGCCAGGCCGGCCGGCGTCTTCACCAGTTCCTTGTAGGTCGGCATGATCAGCTTGCGCCGGCCGACGCGCTCGAGGAACTTCGCGATCTCGGCATTGGCCTGCGTGTAGCCGCTGCGCACCGCGAGCGGGTACCAGCGCTGCGCGATCTCGCCGTTGGGCGTGCCGGTGAAGTGGTAGGCGGCGTCGAGCGCGGCGAGCTGTTCCGGCTTCAACGTCTCGGGCATGCCTTCGATGAAGTGCACCCACTCCTGCGTGCTCCACTGCTTCGTCGCGGCGGCGGCCGGCAGCGTGCCGGCGTCGAGGAAGCCCTTGCGGGCCGCGTCGACGGCGTCGAAGCGCGCCGAGGTGACCTGCGGCGCGGTCGCCGGGATGCCCGGCTCATGCAGCCATTCGTCAAACTCGGCCTGGGTGACCTTGCCCGGATACTTGTCGAGCAGGTTGGCCTTGGCGTAGTCGGCGAACTGCTGCGAGGAGATCGACTGGAACGCGAAGTGGTCGAAGTAACCGCGCAGGAACGCATCGAAGTCGGCGCGGCCAATACGCTGCTCGAGGAACTGCATGAACCACGCGCCCTTGGCGTAGACCGTCGAGCCCAGGTTGTCGTCCGGATCCTTCAGCTCGCCCGGCTTGCCGGCGAGCACCTGCAGCGCCTTGTTCTCTTCGGTGAATTCCTGCTTCAGTTCGTTGCGCGCGATCACGCGCTCCATGTCGGCGCGGTCCTTGCCGTACAGCTCCTCGTCGATGCGACCCTCGACATAGGTGGTGACGCCTTCGTTGAGCCAGGCATCCTTGGCGGTGGAGAAGGTCACCAGGTTGCCCGACCAGCTGTGCGCAAGCTCATGCGCGATCAGCGACACCAGCGACTTGTCGCCGACGATCGCGGTCGGGGTGAGGAAGGTCATGCGCGGGTTTTCCATGCCGCCGTACGGGAACGACGGCGGCAGCAGCAGCATGTCGTAGCGCTCCCAGCGATAGGGGCCGTACAACTTCTCCGCCGTCTGGATCATCTTCTCGGTATCGGAGAACTCGTTCGCCGCGCGGTCGACGGAGGCCGGTTCGGCCCAGATGCCGCTGCGGTTGCTGATCGGCTTGAACACCAGGTCGCCCACGCCGATCGCGAGCAGGTAGGACGGAATCGCGTTCGACATCTTGAAGCTGTAGTCGCCGTCGCGCTTGTTGCCGCTGTTGTCGGCGCCCGGCTCGAACGCCGCGCTCATCACCACCATCGCGTCCTTCGGCGTGAGCACGTGCGCGGTGTAGGTGAAGCGCACCGACGGCGTGTCCTGCAGCGGCACCCACGAACGTGCGTGGATCTGCTGCGACTGGCTGAACATGAAGGGCGTCTTCTTGCCCTCGGTCATCGCCGCGGTGAGCCATTGCAGGCCCGAAGCGCCCGGCGACGTGGTGTAGGTGATGCGCACGCGCGGGTTGCGCTTGGGTGTCTCGATGGTCAGCTTGCTGCCAAGGACCTTGTCGGCCGGCGCCAGCGTGTACTTGAGGTCTTCCCATTTGCCGTCGCTGCGCTCACCGACGATCTTGCTGATGGTCAGGTCGCGCGTGTCCAGGTTGAGCTGGGTGGCGGTCTGGTCGAGCCAGTCCAGCGCCAGCGTGGCACTGCCGTCGATCACCTTCCGGTCGAAGTCGACCTTGAGGTCGAGGGCGAGGTCCTTGACCTTGACCTTGTCGGGTTCGGCGTAAGAGTGCTCGTCGATCATGTGCGCGGCAGCGGCAGTGGCGGACGTGGCGGTGGCGGTCGGCTGGTTGGCATCGGCCGGCGCGGCGTCGCGCTTGCAGCCGGCGGTGACGGCCAGCACGGCCGCGAGGGACAGCATCAGGATCGAATGGCGCATGGGTCGTGCCCGCGGGAAGGAAGCGCGGAGTTTAGCGCCCCGACCGTGAGCGTTTTCAAGGGCCTGTCAACGCTATCCGAGCAGGTCGCGCCGGGTTGGAGGGCGTGCGAGGCAAGGAAGAGCGAGGGCGCATATGTCGATATGCAACCGAGCGATGACGCAGCATCGCGCGCTCTCCGGCCCGGCCCTTCGGGTTGATCCTCAGTGGCCGCCAGGCGGCGCCTCGCGCCTTGACCTTGCAATCAGCAAGGCGCGGCGGCGCGCAACACCACCTGGCGGCCACTGAGAAGCAACGCGACCTGCTCGGATAGCGTTGACAGGCCCCGCCCCCTACTTTCGACAGGGTCGGCAAGGCACCCCTTCCCGGACAATGGGCGGATGCACCCGACTTACCTTTTTGGCGGCCTGCTCGCGCTGGCCGTCCTGCCCGCGTTTGCGTCCGAAACCCTGACCATCCCACGCGTCGACGGCGACATCGTCGTCGACGGCAAGCTCGACGACCCCCTCTGGGCCCACGCCGCCAGCGTCGACCTGGCCTACGAGGTCACGCCGGGCGACAACCTGCCCGCCGCGGTGAAGACCACCGCGCGCATCGCCCATACCGACGACGCCCTGCTGGTGTCCTTCCACGCCGAGGATCCGGATCCGGCGAAGATCCGTGCCTTCCTGCGCGATCGCGATGCGCTGTACAGCGACGACTTCGCCGGCGTGATGCTCGACACCTTCGACGACCAGCGCCGCGCCTACGAATTCTTCGTCAATCCGCTCGGCGTGCAGGCCGACCTGATCAAGGAAGAGGCCACCGGCAACGAGGACGACTCGTGGGACGGCCTGTGGACGAGCGCGGCGCAGATCACCGCGAACGGCTACGACGTGGAGTTGCGCATTCCGTTCGCGACCCTGCGCTTCCGCGACACCGACGACGCGCGCCGCTGGGGCGCCACCTTCCTGCGGGTCCGCCCGCGCGACTTCCGCTACCAGTACTTCAGCAACCGCGTCGAGCGCGGTGCGCGCTGCCTGACCTGCACGTTCGGCAAGGTCGAAGGCTTCGCGGGCGTCCGGCAGGGGCGCAACCTCGAGATCGTGCCGACGCTCACCATGAGCCACGACGAGGAGCGCGTGGCGCCGGATGCGCCGTGGACCGGCGAAGGCACGGACATCGAGCCCGGCCTCGACGTGGCGTGGGCGCCCAGCCCCAACCTCACCCTCAACGGCACCCTCAATCCCGATTTCTCCCAGGTCGAAACCGACCAGGCGCAGCTCGACCTCAACACCAGCTTCGCGCTGTTCTTCCCGGAGAAGCGGCCGTTCTTCCTCGAAGGCGCGGACTACTTCAGCACTCCGCTGCAGGTGCTTTACACGCGCCAGATCGCCGATCCCGACTACGGCCTGCGCACGACCGGCCGCAGCGGCCAGCAGGCCTACGGCGTCATCGCCGCACGCGACGCGACGACGCAGCTGCTGGTCCCGGGCGTGCTGGGTTCCTCGTTCCGCTTCCTCGACCAGGAAGCGGACGACCTCGTCGGTCGCTACCGCTACGACGTCGATGCGCACACCAGCGTGGGCGCGATCGCCACCTACCGCGGCGGCGACGATTACCACAACGCCCTCGCCGGCGTGGATGCGCGCTGGCAGAAGGACGAGCACACGCTGCGCGGCCAGTGGCTGCACAGCGATTCGCGCTACCCCGACGGACTCGCACTGCCGGACACCGCGCCGAGCGGCGATGCGCTGTTTCTCAACTACAGCTACGGCAACAAGAACTGGCGCGGCAACCTGCAGCATACCGACATCGATCCGGGCTTCCGCTCCGACCTCGGCTTCATCGCCCAGGTGGGCTACGACAAGTCAACGGTCGGCGGCGCCCACACCTGGTTCTTCAAGGACGGGAGCGCGATCAACCGGATCGAGCTGTATGGCGACTGGGACATTACCCACCGCTTCGACGGCCAGCTGCTCGAGCGCGAACTCGAGGGGTACCTCAGCGCGCGCGCCTCGCACCAGGGTTACTACGAACTCGGCGGCCTCACCCGCGTGCGTTTCTGGGACGGCCAGATGTTCGACGAGCACTGGGGCACCGGCTACCTTGAAATCACGCCCCTGGCGGGATTCAAGCTCACCGCATTCGTGCGCGCCGGCCAGCAGCTCGACCTGCTGGCGTCGCGCATGGGCCACATCATCGAGTTGCAACCGTCGGTGCAATGGGATGTCAGCCGCGGCCTGAACCTCAACATCAGCTACACGCAGCAGCGCCTCACGCGCGATGGCGGCACGGCATTCGATGCCCAGGTCGTCGACAGCCGCCTGGCCTGGCAGTTCGACCCGCGCCAGCGCCTGCGCCTGTCGGTGCAGGGCAGCCATATCGACCGCGACCAGGCGCTGTATGCCACCGCGGTCGACGAGCGCTTCCATGATGTCGCGGCGCAGCTGCTGTATTCGTACAAGCTCAATCCGCGCAGTGCGCTGTATGCGGGCTATTCGCAGGGCGGATATTCCGACGACGAGTTCCAGCAGCTGTTCACCAGCAACCGCAGCCTGTTCCTCAAGCTCAGCTACGCTTGGCAGCCCCAGGCCTGACCACTGGCCTTGGCCGCCGGCGTGCCCGGCGGCAGATGCCCCTCGTTGCAGACCAGTTGCCCACCGCCCTGGGCCTTGGCGGCATACATGGCGGCGTCAGCCTCCCGGTACAACTGCATCACATCCGTGCCGGGACGGTGCTGCGCACAACCGACGCTGACACGGATCGGGATGCCGTCGGCGCGGGGCATGGCGAGTTCATCCAGCCATGACTGCACCCGCCTGTTGGCGGAAGCTGCCGTGTCGTGGATGCAGATCAGGAATTCATCGCCGCCCCAGCGACCGATCCAGTCGCCGTCCTGCAGCCATTTGCGCGAATGCTCGACGAGATCGATCAGCATGCGGTCGCCGGCGGCGTGGCCGTATTCGTCGTTGACCGGCTTGAGGTTGTCGACGTCGAGCACATAGAGCACGAGCGGATGGCCCTGCTCGGCGCGCTCCACGCAGGCGCCCAGTTCGCGGTCGCTGCCACGCCGGCTGAGGGCGTGGGTCAGCGGATCCTCCAGCGCGACACGTTCCAACTCGCGGATGCCGCTGTCGATCTCCCGCAAGCCGCAGTTGATGCCACGCATCAGCAGGCCCATTTCGTCGCGGCCGTCCTCGGGCAGTTCCGGCAGGCGATGTTCGCGGAAATACGCCTCGACGACATCCGCCATCATGCGCAGCGGCGTCAGCAGGTGATAGAGCAGGACCAGCGCGATCAGCACGCCGACCAGGGTGGCGACGACGGCCACGCCCGCGCCCATGGCCAGTTGCGCCGGGCTCAGGTGCCGGTAGAACAGCAGCCAGATGACGAAGACGCTGATCGGCACCAGCGTGCATCCCACCACGACTGCCATGAGCTTGGCCCGGAACGAGTGCGGAAACACCCGGGAAAGCGTGCGATAGACGCCGAGGCCAGCCATTTTTTACGCACCGCCGGGAAGGTGTTACCTGACCCGAGAATAACCACTGGTGTCACAAAGCCCAGTGACGTATGACCCCATCCCCCGATCGGGTGAGGTCAGATCTTGTAACCGGTGTGGATGGCGACGATTCCCGCGGACAGGTTGCGATAGCCGCAACGCGCGAAGCCAGCGGCTTCCATCATGGCCTTGAGCTCGTCCTGCGGTGGATGCTTGCGGATCGACTCCGCCAGGTATTGATAGCTGTCGGCATCGTTGGCGAACAGCTTGCCCAGCTTCGGCAGGATGTTGAACGAGTGGAAGTCGTAGACGGGTTTGAACCATTGCGCCTTCACTTCCGAAAATTCGAGCACGCGGGCCTGTCCGCCGACCTTGAGCACGCGCTGCATCTCGCGCAGGGCGGCGTCCTTGTCGGTGACGTTGCGCAGGCCGAAGGCGATGGTGACCAGGTCGAAACTGGCATCGGGGAACGGCAGCTTCTCCGCATTGCATTCGACGAACTCGACGCCGGAGACCACGCCGCGATCGGTCATGCGGTCGCGTCCGACCTTCAGCATCTCGCCGTTGATGTCGCCCAGCACGACGCTGCCGGTGGTGCCGACGCGGTCGCGCAGCAGCAGGGCGATGTCGCCGGTGCCGCCGGCGAGGTCGAGCACGCGGTCGCCGCGCTTCACCTGGCAGGTGCCGACGAAGTAGCGCTTCCACACGCGGTGGATGCCCAACGACATCAGGTCGTTCATCAGGTCGTACTTGCCGGCGACCGATGAAAATACTTCGCCGACCAGCTTCTGCTTCTCGCCGACCGGGACATCGCGGAAACCGAAGTGGGTGGTGCCGGGCTGGTTGTCGTGCTCGCTCATGCCGGGATTATCGCATTGCCATCCACGGATCGGCGCCGGAAGCGCGAGGGCAAGCTGTAGATCGGGCTGGCCCGGAGCGGCGGCGCATGGATCGACGAATGCGGCATCATGGCGCCCGCCCCTGCCAGGACCCCGCATGATCGAGACCCCGGATTACCGCGCCCTGCTCGCCACGGCCGTGGCCGAAGCCCGCCAGGGCATCGCAGAAGGCGGCATCCCGATCGGTGCCGCGCTGTACCGCGACGATGGCCAGCTGCTGGGTTGCGGCCATAACCGCCGCATCCAGGAAGGCGATCCATCCGTGCATGGCGAAACCGACGCCTTCCGCAAGGCCGGCCGCCAGCGCCGCTACCGCGACACGATCATGGTGACCACGCTGGCGCCGTGCTGGTACTGCAGCGGCCTCGTGCGCCAGTTCAACATCGGCACCGTGGTGGTCGGTGAATCCGTCAACTTCCGCGGCGGCATCGACTGGCTGCGCGAGAACGGCGTGAACGTGGTCGACCTCGCCGACGCGGAATGCATCGAAATGCTGGGAAGCTGGATCGCCGCCAATCCCGAGGTCTGGAACGAGGACATAGGCGAGGACTGAAACGCATGTCACTGCGATCCACGCGTGTCGACCACCACGGCACGCCCTGCACGCTCCTGCATGGCGAAGGCGGAGCCAGCGCGCTGGTCGCGTTGCACGGTGCGCACGTGCTGTCCTGGATTTCCGCCGACGGGCGCGAGCGCCTGTTCCTCGGCCAACGCGCCTGCTACGACGAAGGCGCGGCCATCCGCGGTGGCGTCCCGGTGATCTTTCCGCAGTTCGCCGGCCGCGGGCCGCTGCGCAAGCACGGGTTCGCGCGCACGTTGCCGTGGCGCTTCGTGGGCGCCGACGAGCGCGCGTGCTTCGAACTGGACAGCGGCCCAGCGACGGCTTCCTGGCCACACGCCTTCACCGTCCGCCTGCATATCCGCCTGGATGCCACGGCCTTGGACCTCGAGCTCGAAGTCGACAACAACGGCTCCTCCGGGTTCGCGTTCACCGCCGCGCTGCATACCTACCTGGCGGTCGACGCACTGGACACCACGACCCTGCACGGCCTGCGGGATTGCCGTTACGAGGACAGCGCCAACGCGGGCGCGATCCTGCGGCAGGAAGACGAGCTGCTGCGCTTCGACGGCGAAGTCGACCGCATCTATTCATCACCGTCGCGATCCATCGAACTTCGCGATGGACCGCGGCGCACCACGATCAGCCAGCGCGGATTCGCCGACACCGTGGTGTGGAATCCGGGTTCGGCGCTGGCGGCCAGCATCGGCGATCTCGCGCCGGACGAATACCGGCGCTTCGTCTGCGTGGAAGCCGGACAGGTATTGCAGCCTGTGCAGCTTGTGCCGGGCGGGCGCTGGTCCGGAGCACAGCACCTGCGCTGAGCCCGAAGCCCTGCGACCGGTAATCGCACCGCGTTAACGGCGGCGGGGAACAATGCGCAGGCCGGGCCGCGGCGCGGCTGCGGATGTCCGCCTTCCGGTGGATCGCGCGAAGGATCACCCCGAGGGATCACCCACATGGAGATCTCCAGATGAAACAGTCGATCTTCTTCAGCCTTTGCCTGTTGCCCGTCTGCGTGCTGGCGGCGGAACCGCAACCGGGATCGAGCGCCACGACCTCCCCGCACGTGATGGTGCGCGCTGCCGCCACCCAATGGGGCGACGCACCCGCCGCCCTGCCACGCGGTGCGCAGGCGGCGGTCCTCTCGGGTGATCCCGGCAAGCCCGGCGCATTCACCATCCGCCTGAAGGCGCCCGCCGGTTACCGCGTCCCGCGTCACTGGCATCCCACCGACGAACAGGTCACGGTGATCGAAGGCGGCCTCAGCCTGTCGATGGGCGACGGCAGCAACGCACACGCGGCCGACTTCGTGGCGGGCGACTACGTGCTGCTGCCGGCGAAGATGCAGCACGAGGCGACCACCCGCGATGGCGCGATCCTGCAGATCAACAGCACCGGGCCGTTCGAGGTCAACTACATCAACCCGGCGGACGACCCGCGCAAGCAGGCCGCGGCGAAAGCGGTGGAAGGCAAGCACTAGTCGCCCCTGACGCGTCTTCGCGGATGAATGTCTCCGGCGGATGATCCGTCGGGCCGGCTGCGCGCCACTGCGAGGCAGATTCCGGCATGCCCCTTGCCAACCCCGCTTGGCTCGGGCCACGCATCGCGCGTGCGACAATTCCGCCGCCACGCCAACGTGCCGTGCCGAGGACCACCTCGTCGATGAGCGCTTACGGACCACGCGAATGGCTGCCTCACGAGCGGCCGCTCTTCCCGGGCTCGCCTTCGACCCCGAGCCATCCCCTCGCCCTGCGCTGGGTTTTCGCCCTGCTCGGCACGCTCGTCGCCATCACCGGCAGCCTCGGCAATGCGATGGTCACGACCAACCAGCTCCAGCTGCAGGGGGCCCTGGGCGTGACCGCGGCCGAGATCGCCTGGCTGCCGGCCGCCTACGTGATGACCAACGTCTCGGCCAACCTCATCCTGATCAAGTTCCGCCAGCAGTTCGGGCTGCGGCTGTTCACCGAGATCAGCCTGGTGCTGTATGCGCTGGTGACGTTCGGGCACCTGTTCGTGCACCAGCTCGGATCGGCTATCGCGGTGCGCGCCGCGCACGGCATCGTCGGCGCGGCGCTGACCACGCTGGGCATTTTCTACATGATCCAGGCGTTTCCGGCGCAGCACCGCCTGCGCTCCCTGGCGGTCGGCATCGGCCTGACCCAGATCGGTACGCCGCTGGCGCGGGTGATCTCGCCGAACCTGCTGGAATTCGGCGAATGGCGCGGCCTGTACCTGTTTGAGCTCGGCCTGGCCCTGCTGTCGCTGGGTGGCGTGATGCTGCTCAGGCTACCGCCGGGCGATCGCTACAAGGTCTTCGAAAAGCTGGACCTGTTGAGCATCACGCTGCTGTCCATCGGCATGGCACTGCTGTGCGCCGTGCTGTCGCTGGGTCGCATCGAATGGTGGCTGGAAGCGCCGTGGATTGGATGGGCGTTGGCGGGCGCCATCGTGCTGGTGGTGTCCGGCATCGCGATCGAGCATTTCCGCGCCAATCCATTGATCAACACGCGTTGGCTCGGCAGCGGCCTGATGCTGCGGCTGGGCGTGGCGATCATCCTGCTGCGCATGGCGCTGTCGGAGCAGAGCGTCGGCGCCGTGGGCTTCCTGCAGGCGATGGGACTGACCAACGAGCAGATGCGCGGCCTGTTCGCCGTGGTGCTGCTCGGCTGCCTGCTCGGCATCGCGGTCAGCGCCATGACGGTGAAACCGGTGCTGACCCGGCTCCCGGCCCTGATCGCGCTGACCTGCGTCATGACCGGTGCGTTGATGGATGCGTCCTCCAACAGCCTGACCCGGCCGGCGCAGCTGATGATCAGCCAGTTCCTGATCGGTTTTGGCAGCACGTTCTTCCTGGCGCCGGCGCTGATTGCCGGCGTCGGCAGCGTGATCGCGCAGCCACGCAACCTGATCAGTTTTTTCGTGATGTTCAACATCGCCCAGAACGTGGGCAGCCTGCTGGGCTCGGCGTTCCTGGGGACGCTCCAGGTGATCCGGGAGAAGTACCACTCCAGCCAGATCGTCGAGCACCTGACCCTGCTCGACCCCCAGGTGGCCACGCGCATCCAGTCGGGCGCGGCGAGTTATGGACAGGCCGTCACCGACCCGGCGCTGCGCAACGCACTGGGCGTGCGCGCCCTGGGGGCGACGGCATCACGCGAAGCCAATGTCCTTGCCTATAACGATGTGTATCTCGCGATCGCCGCCATCGCCCTGATGACGATGATCTGGTTGACCTACATCGCCGTCCGGTCGCGGCTGCGCGCCCGGCGCGAGAGCCTCCTTTCCGCCCAAGCGACTCCGGCACCCGCCACATGAGCACTCCCTCACCCGCTCCGGCCGCTCCGCCCGCACCCGCTCCGGCCGCTCCGCCGGTATTGCCGCCGCGCCCGCGGTGGCAGATCGCGGCCTTCGCGGCGGTGGCCCTGGGCGGCGCGCTGGTCGTGCTCTACGCGTGGCGGCTGCCACCGTTCCGCAGCGCCATCCAGAGCACCGAGAACGCCTATGTGCGCGGCCAGGTCACCCTGATCAGCCCGCAGGTCAGCGGCTACGTCATGCAGGTGCCGGTGCGCGACTTCCAACGCGTGCGCAGGGGCCAGCTGCTGGCGCAGATCGACGACCGCATCTACCACCAGCAGGTTGACCAGGCCCGCGCGCAGTTGCAGGCCGCGCAGGCCAGCCTCGCCAACTGGACGCAGCAGCTTCGCAGCGCCCAGGCCAGTACCGTGCAGGCGCGTGCGAACCTGGCCAGCAGCGACGCCCAGCATGTGCGCACCGCGGCGAGTTTGCGGCGCATCGAGCAACTGGCTGGGGAGAAACTGCTGTCGGCGCAGGATCGCGACACCGCTTTCGCCGCCAATGCGCAGGCGGTGGCCAGCGTGAACCAGTCGCGCGCCGCGCTCGATGCGGCGGAACAGGGCGTGCGCAGCGTCAGTGTCAATCGCGCCACACTGGAAGCCGCCGTGGCCGGCGCCCAGGCCGCCGTGAAGCTGGCCCAGATCAATCTCGACCACACCCGCATCGAAGCCCCGCGCGACGGCCAGCTCAGCCAGGTGTCCGTGCGCGAAGGCGCCTACGTCACCAACGGTACGCAGCTGATGGCGCTGGTGCCGGACGCGTTCTGGGTGGTGGCCAACTTCAAGGAGACGCAGATGCGCGACGTGCGCATCGGCCAAGCCGCGCGCTTCAGCGTCGACGCCCTGGGCGGCAGCCGGCTCACCGGCCGCGTCCAGGAGATCTCCCCCGCCGCGGGCTCCGAGTTCAGCGTGCTGCCCGCGGACAATGCCACCGGCAACTTCGTGAAGATCGCCCAGCGCATCCCGGTCAAGATCGCGATCGATCCAGGGCAGGCGGCCGCGGCGCGGCTGCGCCCGGGAATGTCGGTGGTGGTCGACCTGGATACCGCCAGCCACCCACGCGACGAAAACCCCTAAGCCGCCCCGCTGCCTGCGGCGCGGATCAGGCGTGGATCAGAGGATGTAGCGGCTCAGATCGGGGTCTTTCACCAGCTCGTTGAGATTCGCGTCGACGTACTCACGGTCGATCGCCACCGATGCGCCGTCGCGATCGGGCGCTTCGAAGCTGAGCGAGTCGAGCAGGCGTTCCAGCACCGTATGCAGACGGCGCGCGCCGATGTTTTCCTGGCGCTCGTTGACCTGCGCGGCGATCTCGGCGAGGCGGTCGATCGCATCGGGAGTGAACGACAGCGTCACCCCTTCGGTATTGAGCAACTCGACGTACTGCGTGGTCAGTGCCGCCTTGGGTTCGGTCAGGATGCGGACGAAGTCGTCCTTGCTCAGCGCGCCCAGCTCGACCCGGATCGGGAAGCGGCCCTGCAGTTCCGGGATCAGGTCGGAAGGCTTGGCCAGGTGGAACGCACCCGAGGCGATGAACAGGATGTGGTCGGTCTTCACCGAGCCGTACTTGGTACTGACGGTGGAACCTTCGACCAGCGGCAGCAGGTCGCGCTGCACGCCCTCGCGGCTGACGTCGCCGCCGATCATGCCGGCGTCGCTGCGCTTGGCGACCTTGTCGATCTCGTCGATGAAGACGATACCGTGCTGTTCGCAGGCCTCGATCGCGGCATCGCGCACGTCGTCCTCGTTGACCAGCTTGGCCGCCTCTTCCTCGATCAGCTGCGCACGCGCGGCCTTGATCGTCGCGGTGCGCTTGTGGGTCTTGCCGCCCGCCACCTGCGAGAACATCTGCCGCAGCTGCTGGCCCATCTCCTCCATGCCGGGCGGAGCCATGATGTCGACGCCGACGTTCATGGCGAAGTCGAGTTCGATCTCCCGCTCGTCCAGCTCGCCGGCGCGCAATTGCTTGCGCAGCTTGGTCCGGGTCTTCTCGTCGCTTTCGGACTCCTGTGGCGTCCGCTCCGGCTGCGCGGCCTGCTGCGCGCCTTCGGGATCGCCCTGGAAACCGAACAGCGTGACCGCGCGCCGCGGCAACAGGGCATCGAGGATGCGGTCTTCCGCGCGGTCCTCGGCCTGCGTGCGCACGCGCTGCTTGGCCTGCTCGCGGTACATCTTCACCGCGGTGTCGGCGAGGTCGCGCACGATCTGCTCGACGTCCTTGCCCACGTAGCCGACTTCGGTGAAGCGCGTGGCTTCGACCTTGACGAACGGGGCATTGGCGAGCGTGGCGAGGCGGCGTGCGATCTCGGTCTTGCCCACGCCGGTCGGGCCGATCATCAGGATGTTCTTCGGCATCACCTCGTCGCGCATTTCCGGCGCCAGCTGCATGCGGCGCCAGCGGTTGCGCAGGGCGATGGCGACGGCGCGCTTGGCGGCGTGCTGGCCGACGATGTGGCGGTCGAGTTCCTGCACGATCTCGCGCGGGGTCATGGTGGCGGAGGTATTCAAGAGCTTGCCCATCACAGTTCTTCCACCACGATGTTGCGGTTGGTATAGATGCAGATGTCGCCGGCGATGTTGAGCGCTTCGGCGGCGATCGACTTCGCGTCCAGTTCGGTGTGCGCAGCGAGCGCGCGCGCGGCCGACAACGCATACGGCCCGCCGGAGCCGATCGCGACGATGCCGTCCTCCGGCTCGATCACGTCGCCGGTACCGCCGACGATCAGCGAGGTTTCCTTGTCGGCGACGATCAGCAGCGCCTCGAGCTTGCCGAGGCGGCGTTCGGTGCGCCACTCCTTGGCCAGCTCTACCGCAGCGCGCGTGAGCTGGCCGTGCTTCTCGAGCTTGGCCTCGAACAGTTCGAACAAGGTGAAGGCATCCGCCGCCGCGCCGGCGAAGCCGGCCAGCACCTGGCCATCGCGGCCGAGGCGGCGCACCTTGCGCGCGTTGGATTTCATTACGGTGTGGCCGAGCGTGACCTGGCCATCGCCGGCGACGGCGACGTGGCCGTTGCGGCGCACCGAGACGATGGTGGTGGCGTGGAAGACGTCGGGGTTGCGGCTGGGATCCATGGGTTTCTCCGTGGGGTCCCACCGAATTGGGGGCGTGGCGGCGCTGTTCAAGCGCTCTGGCCGGCGACTGCCCGTCCATGTAACCCGGATTTGCTGCCGCACCGGCGTGCCGCGCTACCTTCAGCGCCGATACAGCGCCAGCTACTCTCCGCTCTTTTCCGTTTTCCGCTTCGCCCGCGGATGCGCGGCGTCGTACACCTTGGCGAGGTGCTGGTAATCCAGGTGGGTGTAGATCTGCGTGGTCGCGATGTCGGCATGGCCCAGCAGTTCCTGCACGCCGCGCAGGTCGCCGGACGACTCGAGGATGTGGCTGGCGAAGGAATGCCGCAGCAGGTGCGGATGCACGCGCTTGAACAGGCCCTGCTGCTGGGCGAGCTGGCGCACGCGCAACTGGATCGCGCGCGGCGTGATGGTTCCGTTGCGGCCCGGGAACACGGGAGCATCTTCAATCCGTGCATCCTGAGCCTGCCGAAGGACGGTCGACGCGCGCCATTCGCGCAATGCGTTGCGTGCGTGCGACCCCAACGGCACGCTGCGCTGCTTGCGGCCCTTGCCGAGCACCGTCACCAGCGCCTCGTCGAGGTCGAGGTCGCGCCAGCGCAACGCGCATAGTTCGCTCAGGCGCAGGCCGGAGGAATAGAACAGTTCCAGCAGCGCACGATCGCGCAGGCCCAACGGCGCATCCGTGGGAACTTCCACCAGCGCCTTGGCTTCATCCGGATCGAGCACCTGTGGCAGCTTGCGCGGCGCCTTGGGCGCGCGGATCGCGGCCGCGGGGTTGGCGCCGATGCGGCCGTGCCTGAGCAGCCAGGTGTAGAAGCTGCGGCAGGCGGAGAGGCGACGCTGCAGCGACTTGGGCGACAGTCCGCGGCGGTGTTCGGCGGCGACGAACAGGCGCAGCTGGTCTGCCTGCAGCGAGACGGGATCGGCGGCCTGCGGCTGCGCCCACGCACTCAATGCCTCGAGGTCGCGGCGATAGGCATCGAGCGTATGCGCCGACATCTGCCGCTCGACCGCGAGATAGGCGAGGAAGTCGTCGAGAGCGGAGGGCATCATGTAACCCGATCGTCATCCCGGCGAAAGCCGGGATCCATTTTGATTTTGCCGTGGTTGTTTCGATGCAAAGTCAAAGCAACCGCAAAATGGATCCCGGCTTTTGCCGGGATGACGACAAAGATGCGGTTACACCGCAGGCCCATACCGCTTCAACGCCACCGCCACGGCTTCGCCCATCATGCGCAGGAACAGGGTGCCCATGCCCGGGAAGAAGCGGTTGGCGTCATGGCTGCCCACGGCGACGAGGCCGATGCCGGCCACGGGCAGCAACGCCGTCGACTGCACTTCCTCCGCGCGTGCGCCGTAGAGCAGGGCGTGCTTCTCCGGCTGCAGGCGGCCGCACAGCGGTTCGCCTTCGGCGATGCAGTCGCGGAACGGTTGCAGGCGCGCGTCGTTGGCCGGAATGTGCTGCAGCCATTCGGCCTGCTCGAGGCCCGCGACCGCTTCGAACGCCACGATCCGCACGAGGTCGCCGTTGAAGTCCTCGGCCAGCGTCGCCGCCAGCGCGCGCAGCGTATCGGCGGCGTTGCCCTGCTTCATCAGTGCCAGCGTGAACTGGTGCGTGCGTACGGCCAGGCGCTCGTTCTCCTGCGCGTTGCCGAACAGTTCCTGCAGGCGGCGCGCAAGCTCGCGGTTCTTGTCGCGCAGCACTTCGAGCTGGTAGCTGGCCAGCGATGCGGCCGGGCCCTCGTCGCGTGGCACGACCAGGCTGAGGGCGAGGTCGGGAAACTGCTTGAGGAACTGCGGATGCCGGCGCAGCCAGGCGGCGACTTCGTGCGCGCCGAGCTTTTCGGTTACGTCTGTCATGCCAGCCATTCCCCCTCGAATACAAATGCGGCCGGTCCGGCCATGGTGATCGGTGCGTCGTCGTTCGGCCAGGCGATCTGCAGCTCGCCGCCGGGCAATGCGATGGTCACGTCGCGATCGACGCGGCCGCGTTTCATCAGCACGGCGGCGGCCGCGCAGGCGCCGCTGCCGCAGGCCAGGGTCTCGCCGGCGCCGCGCTCGTATACGCGCAGGCGCACGCGCTGGCGCGATTCGACCTGGGCGAAACCGACGTTGGCGCTGTCCGGGAACACCGGCAGCGATTGCAGTAGCGGACCGGCGGTCTCCACCGGTGCGCTGGCCACGTCGGCGACTTCGAGCACCGCGTGCGGATTGCCCATCGACACGGCGCCGAAGGCGAATGCCCGGTCGTCGTGGCTGAGCACGTATTCGTCCTGGGCATGCTCGAAACCGCTCATCGGGACGTCGGCGGGGGCGAAACGCGGCACCCCCATGGCGATACGGAAGCGCCCGTCGGCCAACCGCGTGACGTGATGCGTGTCGACCGGACTGTCGACGTCGAAGGCTTCGCCGCTCGCGGTGCCGTCGCGCAGCAGCCAGGCCGCCACGCAGCGGGCGCCGTTGCCGCACTGGCGCGCGAGCGAGCCGTCGGAGTTCCAGATGCGGTAGCTCGCCACCGCATTCGCGCTGCGCGGTGGCTCGATGGTCAGGATCTGGTCGCAGCCCACCCCGGTGTGGCGGTCGCCCAGGGCGCGGCACAGCATGGCGTCGAGCGAGACCAGGCCGTCGCGCAGGTCGACCACGACGAAGTCGTTACCGGCGCCGTGCATCTTGCTGAAGCGCAGTGCGCGACTGTCGCGCACGGCGGATGCAGCCGGCGATGCAGCCACTTCAGCCATTGCCGTCGCCGCCGGGTGCGGGCGGAGGGGGTGGGGTTTCCGGTGGCTGGGGTGCTTCCGGCGCGGGCGGCGTTGCGGCCGGCGGCTGGACGGTCTCGGGCGCGGGTTCGGCCGGCGCGGCCTCCGCCGGAGTGTCCGGCAGCGTGACCGGTTCGGTCGGCGGCGGCGCGGACGGCAGCACCAGCGGGCCCTTGTTGCCGCACCCGGCCAGCGAGGCCAGTGCGGCGGCGATGAAGACGATGCGGAGTGTGCGATTCATGCGGGGAGTGTAACGCGGGGGCACGGGCGGTTCCGCAGAACCGCCCTGCCCGGCCCGGCTTACTTCACGCCGAGCTGGTCCAGCATGAACGCATACATCTCGGCGCGCTCCTTGTGGCGGCGGAAGCGACCCGACTTGCCGCCGTGGCCCGCGTCCATGTTGGTGCGGAAGACCACGGTGCGCCCTGAGGTATCGAGGTCGCGCAATTTGGCCACGTACTTCGCCGGTTCGTAGTACTGCACCTGCGAGTCCCACAGGCCGGTGCCGACGAACATGGCCGGATAGGCCTGCGCGCTCAGGTTGTCGTAGGGCGAGTACGACAGCATGTAGTCGTAGTAATCCTTCTTCTCCGGGTTGCCCCACTCGTCGTATTCGTTGGTGGTCAGCGGAATGCTGGCGTCGAGCATGGTGGTGACGACGTCCACGAACGGCACTTCGGTCAGGATCACGCGGTAGCGGTCCGGCGCCATGTTGCTGATCGCGCCCATGAGCAGGCCGCCGGCGCTGCCGCCGTGCGCGGCGACGCGATCCCTGGCCGCATAGCCTTCCTTCACCAGGAAGTCGGTGACGTCGATGAAGTCGGTGAAGGTGTTCTTCTTCTTGAACAGCTTGCCGTCGTCGTACCAGGCGCGGCCCATTTCCTCGCCGCCGCGGATATGGGCGATGGCGTAGACCATGCCGCGGTCGAGCAGGCTGGTCACCGCATTGTTGAAGCCCGGGTCCATCGAGGCGCCGTAACTGCCGTAGCCGTATTGCAGGAGCGCGGCGGTACCGTCCTTCCTGAAGCCCTTCTTGTAGACCAGCGACACCGGAATCCTGGTGCCGTCGCGCGCCGTCGCCCACAGGCGTTCGGTCGTGTACTGGCTCGGGTCGTAGCCCGGCACCGGATCGCGCTTGAGCAGGCGGCGCTCGCCGGTACGCGTGTTGAGCTCGTACGTCGTGTTTGGTGTGGTCATCGAGGTGTAGCTGTAGCGCAGCCACTCGGACTCGGGCTCGGGATTCGTCGACAGGCCCATCGAATACGCCGGCTCGTCGGCCTTCACGTTTTCGGACTTGCCGTCGTTGCCTAGCACGCGCACGCGTTCCAGCCCTTCGGAGCGTTCCGCTATGGCGGTGAAGCCGTCGAACAGCTCGAAGCCGTCGATGTACACGTCGTCGCGCGCCGCGATCCAGTCCTTCCATTCCTTGCGCGAGGTCGCCGCGGTGGGCGCGGTGACGATCTTGAAGTTCTTCGCCGGCTTGCCGTCGGCGCCCGGCGCGTTGGTACGAATCACCCAGCGGCCGCCGTGATGGTCGGCGTCGTATTCGACGTCGCGCGTGCGCGGCGCCAGCACCACGAATTCCTCCGGGTCGGCTGCCGGCGCATAGCGCAGCTCGTCGGACACGGTGCTGCTCACGCCAATGCAGATGAACTTGTCGTCGCGGCTACGCGAGACGCCCATGTAGAAACTGTCGTCCTTCTCCTCGTACACCAGCGCGTCCTGCGCCGCGGGCGTACCGAGCACATGCTTCTTCACCCGCACCGTGAGCAGGGTTTCCGGGTCGTTTTCGACATAGAACAGGGTCTTGTTGTCGTCGGCCCAGACCAGGTTTGGCGAGACGCCCTGCACCGCATCTGCGTAGAGCTCGCCGGTGTCCAGATTCCTGAAGCGGATCGTGTACTGACGGCGGCCCACATCGTCCTCGGCCCAGGCGAGGATGCGGTTGTCCTGGGTGACCTCGTAGTCGCCGACGCTGAAGTATTCCTTCCCCGCAGCCATCGCGTTGACATCGAGCAGCACCTGCTCAGTGGCGAAGTCGGCGCCGGTGTTGGCCTGCTGGATCGAAGTGGCATCGACGCCCGCGCCGTCCTTGCGGCGCGCGTGCACCGGATAGTCCTTGCCTTTCTCGAAACGGGAGTAGTACCACCAGCCGCGCTCGCGAGACGGCACCGACGCATCGTCCTGCTTGATGCGCGCGACGATCTCTTCGTACAGCTTCTCCTGCAGCGGCCGCAGCGGCTGCATCACCGTATCGGCATAGGCGTTCTCGGCATTGAGGTACGCCAGCATTTCTGGATTCTTGCGGCTGTCGTCGCGCAGCCAGTAGTAGTCGTCGAAGCGCGTCGCGCCGTGCGGCGCCTTCACCGCATGCGGCTTCCTGGCGGCATCGGGCGGGCTCGGAACATCGGCGGCTTGGGCGGGCATGGTGGTCATCAGGAACGTACTCGTGAGAAGCGTGGCCAGCAGAACGGAATGCTTCATGGAATGGGGTCCGGATAGGCGGTGCGCAATGGGGCAGACGGAGGCCGGAACGACAGACGGGCGCCGTAGCGCCCGCCTGAGGATACCGCTTCGGATCGGCTGATCCGCGACTTCAGGACCGCATTACTTCAGCTTTTCCCACAGAAACGTGTAGGCCAGGGCGCTCATGTGCGCCGCCTGCGCGTTGTTGGCCGAACCGCCGTGGCCGCCTTCGATGTTCTCGTAATAGGTCACGTCCTTGCCGGCTTCGAGCATCTTCGCCGCCATCTTGCGGGCGTGGCCCGGGTGCACGCGGTCGTCCTTGGTCGAGGTCATGAAGATCACCGGCGGGTAGGTGCGCTTGGCGTCGAACAGGTGGTAGGGCGAGAAGGTCTGGATGAATTCCCAGTCGGCGGTATCCGGGTCGCCGTACTCGGCCATCCACGACGCACCCGCGAGCAGGTGGCTGTAGCGCTTCATGTCGAGCAGCGGCACCTGCACCACGACGGCACCGAACAGGTCGGGATACTGCGTGAGCATGTTGCCGGTAAGCAGGCCGCCGTTGCTGCCGCCCTGCACGCCGAGGTGCGGCGTCGAGGTGATCTTGTTGGCGATCAGGTCCTGCGCGACCGCGGCGAAGTCCTCGTAGGCCTTGTGGCGATTGGCCTTGAGCGCCGCCTGGTGCCAGCGCGGGCCGTACTCGCCGCCACCGCGGATGTTGGCGACGACGTACACGCCGCCCTTCTCCAGCCAGCCCTTGCCGACGCTGCCGGAATAGCCCGGGGTCAGCGAGATCTCGAAGCCGCCGTAGCCGTACAGCAACGTCGGCGCCTTGCCGTCGCGCTTGAGGTTCTTCGGCTTGACCAGGAAATAGGGCACCTTGGTGCCGTCCTTGCTGGTGGCGAAATGCTGTTCGACCACGTTGTTGCTGCCGTCGAAGAAGACCGGGTTGGTCTTCAGCACTTCCGGCTGCTTTCCGGACATGCCTGGTTGAAGCTGGGCGATGGCCAGCGTGGTCGGCGTGAGGTAGTCGGTCGCGGTCATCCACACCGCGTCGCTTTCGTCCTCATCGACCGGACCGACGCTGACGGTGCCGAGGGTCGGTGCGCCGACGAAGGGCTCGCGCTTCCATTCGCCCTTGCTGTCCGAAAGCGGGGCCGGCGTGAGCACGCTGATGCGGTTCTTCACGTCCTCCAGCACGTTGAGGACGAGGTGGCTCTTCGTCCATGCATAGCTGGACAGCGAGGTCCGCTCGCTGGGAGCGAACAGCGTGGTGAACTCGCGCTTGCCGGCCATGAAGTCGTCGAACATCGTCGCGATCAGGCTGCCCGACGCATAGGTCTTGCCGCCGGCCTGGTAGGGATCGCGCAGTTCCAGCAGCAGCCACTCCTTGTGCACCGACTTGTTGGCCGAATTCGGCGCATCGATCTTCGCCAGCTTGCCGTCGGCGCCGCGCAGGTAGAGCTCGTCGTTGTAGAAGGCGAGCGTGCGATTGGCGAAGTCGCGTTCGAAGCCGGGCGTGTCGTCATGGAAGGCGGCGATATACATGTCGTCGGCCTGGCCTTCGTACACGGTGGTCGCGGCGCTCATCGGGGTGCCGCGCTTCCATTCCTTGACGATGCGCGGATAGCCCGACGGCGTCATCGAGCCGGCACCGAAGTCGGTGTAGACGTAGACGCGGTCCTGGTCGATCCAGCCCAGGCCGCCCTTGGCCTGCGCACGGTAGAAGCCGTCCTTCACCCAGGTCTTGGTGGTGAGGTCGAATTCGCGGGTGACGTCGGCATCGGAACCACCGGGCGAGAGTGCGATCAGGCAGCGTTCGTAGGCCGGTTTCAGGCACGACGCGCCATGCCATACCCACTTTTCGCCGTCGGCGCGCTTCTCGGCTTCATTGAGTGCGTCGATGTCGAGCACGGTTTCCCACGTCGGCTCCGCCTTGCGGTACTCGTCGAGCGTGGTGCGGCGCCACACGCCACGCTGGTGCTGCGCGTCCTTCCAGAAGTTGTAGTAGTACGCGCCGATCTTCTCGACACCGGGAATCTTGGCATTGGAGTCGAGGATCCCGCGGATGTCGCCTTCCAGTTGCTTGAACTGCGGCGTGGCGGCGAGCGCCGTTTCCGTCTTCGCGTTCTGCGCGCGCACCCAATCGAGCGACTGGCGGGCGTCGACGGCTTCCAGCCAGGCAAACGGGTCGGCGGCGTCTTTCATCTGGGGGGCGTCCTCGGCGTGGGCGGCGCCCATGGTCGCAACGATGCCGACGGACAGTATGGCGGTCTTGAGGAACGGGGCCTTGCGGGCCTTCGGTGCTGCAGGCATGGGCATTCGGGGTGATGGGAAAGACCCGACGCTAGCACGGGGGCACGGCGTGGCCGCCGTGCCCGAGGTCATGGTGGGCTTGCCCAATCTGGCGCCGTGCGCGAGCCCGGCGAGGCCACTATTCCGACTGTTTTCAGTGACTTAGGCCGCGCGCGAAAGGGCGCGACGCACGTCCCCGCGCCCACGCCGGCGGGCCTGCGGACCCGGACGGCGACGGCGGGCGGCGAACACGACGGGGGCGGTGCCCGCCGGCTTCGGCACGGGAAACCCGCGCACGGCCCATAGCGCCACGGCCGGCATGGCCAGCAGCCACAGCGGCAGCCAGCCCACGGTTTCGCTGAAGCCACGCGCCGCCGGCAACAGCAGGACCAGTACCGCCCCGATCGCCAGCGCGTAGCGGAGCACATCGTCGATGCGGACTTCGGATTCGTCGCGGGTGTCGTTGCGGTTCATTGCAGTCTCCGGTCGGTGTGGAGCGAGCGTGGCGCGCGCGCATCTCAGAGGCTGCGACGACGGTGTTTCCCCGCGCAGGGCGGCGTGATCGGGTGCCCGCAGGCGCCCGAAAGCGCCCCCGACCGGGGACTGCGTTTCACCGTGGCCCTGCTGTATCCACGCCGTTGACGCCTGCCATGGGCGCGCGACTTCGGATCACAGTGTTCAGGAAACATCCGCCGCGAGCCCCGGAACCGGCCGCATCCTGTGCACCGACCCAGCAAGGCGGGACGCGAAGACCCGCTTTTCCCTTTCCCGATCCACACGCTAGGAATCCCACATGCAAGCTGCCGCCTATTCGCGCACAGGCCCCGCCCCAGACGTCCTGGAACTGATCCAGATGGATCGTCCCGTACCCGGCCCCGGCGAAGTCCGCGTCCGGATCGCCTGGTCGGGCGTTAATCCTTCCGACGTGAAGAGCCGCGCGGGCACCCGTTCGAAGACGCTGCCGTTCGCCCGCGTCGTTCCGCACAGCGATGGGTCCGGCGTAATCGATGCCGTTGGCGACGGTGTTTCGAAGGAGCGGATCGGTCAGCGCATATGGATCTGGAACGGCGCCTGGAACCGCGCGGAAGGCACCGCCGCCGAATGGATCGCGCTGCCCTCGGCGCAGGCGGTGGCGTTGCCCGCAGGCGTGCCGCTGGAAGTGGGCTCCTGCCTGGGAATTCCCGCACTGACCGCGTGCCATGCGGTCGGTGTCGATGGCGGCGTGGCCGGCAAACGCGTGCTGGTCGCCGGTGGTGCGGGCGCGGTCGGGCATTACGCCGTGCAGATGGCGCGCCTGTCCGGTGCCAGCTGCGTGATCGCCACGGTGAGCTCGGAAGAGAAGGCCGCGCACGCACGCGCCGCCGGCGCCGATGTCGTCATCGACTATCGCCGCGAGGACGTCGTCGCGCGCGTGATGCAGGCCACGCAGAACCACGGGATCGACTGCATCATCGAGGTGGATTTCGCCGCCAACGCCGCCCTGGACCTCTCCCTGCTCGCCCCCGAGGGCCGCATCGTCGTCTACGGCAGCGGTGCCTCCGACATGTCGGTGCCGTTCGTGCCCGCGATCGTCAAGAACGCGCGGATGTCGTTCTTCATCGTCTACAACCTCTCCGACGCCGATCGCGCCCGCGCGACGCGGCAGCTGCACGCATGGCTCGATGCCGGGTCACTGCAGCACACCATCGCGCTGCGCGTGCCGCTGGAGCAGATCGCACACGCGCACGAAGTAGTGGAGTCCGGCCGCCTGATCGGCAATGTGGTGTTGCGCGTGGCCGGCGGCGAGTGACAGGGAGTCACCCGCCATGAAGGAGGGAGTGACCGCTCAGCGCTCGTAGTTGCTCAACGCCAGCCCCAGCAGCGAACGCGCCTGCTCGCGCAACGACGCGGGCTCCGCGATCTCGGCATCGCTGCCGTAATGCATCACGTCCATCAGCAGTTCGCGCCCCGCGCTGTAGGGCACCTTCAGTTCATAGCGGCCGTCGGGCAGGTAGCGGCCCTGCTGCTGCGAATGCCAGTGCTCGTCGGCGACCCAGCGCGCGGCCTTGGCGCTGAAAAGGATCGTCGCCCAACCCTTCGGCGTGCCGGAGAAGATGCCGTAGCTGGAGGCGAGGTGGCGGTCGAGCTCGTCTTCGGCCACGTCGCGCGCGGCGTCATCCAGCACCTTCGCCGCGGTGATGCGGTCGACGGAGAAGCTGCGCAGCGCATCGCGGTCGTGGTCCCAGGCATCCAGGTACCAGTTGTCGCGGTAATGGGTCAGCCGCTGCGGCGACACGCTGCGGCGCGTGCGCTCGTCGGTCGAGCGGGCGCGGTACTCGAAGCTGAGCCGCTTGCGGTCCAGTACCGCGGTGGCGACGGCACGGAAGGCGGTTTCGTCGAGCTTGCGGGTGCGGTGCGGCACGACGCGCACGCGCTCGACCGGCAGGCGGCGGCCGCCGGCGTGCTCGTCGAGCAGCTTCTCGATGCGCTGCTGCAACGGCGCCAATGCGTTCGACAGCACGCCGCCGCCGCTGCGGACCAGCAATTGCTGCGCGGCGAGCAGCGCGTGCAGTTCCTCCGAGCTCAGCCACAGTCCCGGCAGTTCGAAGCGCTGCGCATCGTCGTTGTGGTCGTAGCGGAAGCCGGCCTCGCCATTGCCGACCACCGGTGCCATCAGGTAATCGCGCAGATAGGCAAGGTCGCGGTAGACCGTCGCGCGTGAGCATTCCAGGTCTTCCTGCAGGCGTTGCACGGTCACCGGATAGCGCGCGGCGCTGAGGATGCGATGCAGGGCGTGGATGCGTTCGATGCGTTCCATGGCGGTCTGTTGGGCGTGGGGAGTGCGGCGGTGCGACGCCGAGCCGGCGCGCGTGGCGAGCTGCCGCAGCGCGCCCAAGTATGGCGAAAAAACGCGGTCAGGATCAGGGACTGACCGGATCGGGTCCGCGTTTGGCGTTACCTGTAGCAGTCCGTGACCTATTCCAGGCCCTTTCATGAACTCGCCGTGCTCACCCGTGCCGCTGCTGTTTGCCGCCTGCGCGCTCGCCGCCCTGGGCGCCTGCCAGCGCGAGAACGCGGCCGCGCGCCTCCCCTCCGCTGCCGAGGCCACCGCGCCGCTTGCCGGCGCACCCGCGGCGCTGGCAACGGCTGCCAGCGCGACCCATCCACTCGATGCCAGGGACGAGATCGGCAACGTCATGGAGCACTTCTTCAGCCTGAAGAGCTATCACGTCGACATGGATACCTCGACGCCGAAAGGCGGCCAGTCCATGGACGTCGACTTCGTCGCTCCCGACCGCTACCGCTTGAAGACGCCGATGGGCACGCAGTACGTCATCGGCGACACCATGTACATGACGATGAACGGGGCAATCACTAGAGTGCCGCTGCCCAAGGGCGAGATGACGGGCTACCGCGATCCCGTCCGGCTCGAGGAGAACAAGGCGACGATGACGGTACGGCTGCTCGGCAACGAAGCGGTCGATGGCCAGATGGCGAAGAAGTACCGGATCCTCAATACGCGGCCGCATCCGAGCGAATCGACCTTGTGGGTGGGCGCCGACGGCTATCCGCTGAAGATCGAAGTCACCGGCGACGCCAACGGCCAGGTGGCGCACACGTCGATCCGCTATTCGCGCTTCAACGATCCGGCGATCCGCATCGAGCCGCCGCGGTAGCGCGCGCGGCCGCAAAACCCGCCCTACAATGCGGGCCATGCGCACGCCCGCCGAGCCCGTAATTGATTACTCGCCTTCGCCCGGCGACCAGGTCAAGACCACCACCTGCTACATGTGCGCCTGCCGCTGCGGCATCAAGGTGTGGCTGGCCGACGGCAAGATCCGCTACATCCAGGGCAATCCCGCGCACCCGGTCAACAAGGGCGTGCTGTGCGCCAAGGGTTCGGCCGGGATCATGCAGCACTACTCGCCTGCGCGGCTGGACAAGCCGCTGCTGCGCGTGGGCGAGCGCGGCACGGGCGAGTTCCGCGAGATCGAGTGGGATGAAGCACTGGAGATCGCCACGTCATGGCTGGCGCCGATCCGCGAACGCAATCCGGATGAGCTCGCCTTCTTCACCGGCCGCGACCAGTCGCAGGCACTGACCGGCTGGTGGGCGCAGCAGTTCGGCACCATCAACTACGCCGCGCATGGCGGCTTCTGCTCGGTGAACATGGCCGCCGGCGGGCTCTACACGCTGGGCGGCTCGTTCTGGGAATTCGGCGAGCCCGACTGGGAAAACGCCAAATACCTGATGATGTGGGGCGTGGCCGAAGACCACGACTCCAACCCGATCAAGCTCGGCCTGTGCAAGCTGAAGGCGCACGGCGCCAAGATCGTCGCGGTGAATCCGGTGCGCACCGGCTACGGCGCGATCGCGGACGAGTGGATCGGCATCCGTCCCGGCACCGACGGCCTGTTCGCCTTCGCGTTGATCCACGAACTGCTGAAGGCGGACCGCATCGACCTCGATTACCTGGTGCGCTACACCAATGCGCACTGGCTGGTGGTCCGGAATCCGCACGGCGCCGATGACGGCCTGTTCGCGCGCGATGGCGACGGCAGGCCACAATGCTTCGACAAGCGCACGAATGCGCCGGCGGACGCGAACTCCATCGACGTCGCCCCCGCCGTGGTCGGCGAGGTGACGCTACCCGATGGCCGCCGTGCCGTGCCGGTGTTCCACCTAGTGGTCGAGCGCTATCTCGACCCTTCGTTCTCGCCCGACGCGGTGAGCGAACGTTGCGGCATCCCCGCCGACACCATCCGCCGCATCGCGCGCGAACTGGCGGAAGCCGCGTTCGACAACGAAATCCGCCTGCCGGTGAAGTGGATCGACGCGCACGGCCGCGAACACAGCGAGATGATCGGCCGGCCCGTAGCCATGCACGCCATGCGCGGGATCAGCGCGCACAGCAACGGCTTCCACACCTGCCGCGCGCTGCACCTGTTGCAGTTGCTGCTCGGCGCGGTGGATACGCCGGGATCGTTCCGCTACCAGCCGCCGTTCCCCAAGCCGATCGCGCCGCCGAACCGGCCCGGCAAGACGCGCCAGGCCAACGGCGTGCTCGATGCCGCGCCGCTGGGCTTCGTGCACGCGCCCGAGGACCTCGTCGTCGATGCGCAAGGCAACCCGCGTCGCATCGACCATGCGTTCTCCTGGGCGTATCCGCTGTCCGCGCACGGGATGATGCACAGCGTGATCCGCAACGCCTGGGCCGGCGACCCCTACCGGATCGACACGCTGCTGATGTTCATGGCGAACATGAGCTGGAACTCGTCGATGAACACGGCGCAGACCATGGCCATGCTCACCGACAAGGACGAAGCCGGGGACTACCGGATCCCGCGGATCATCTACGCCGATGCGTATGCGTCGGAGATGGTCGCCTACGCGGACCTGGTGCTGCCGGATACGACCTACCTCGAACGCTTCGATGCGATCTCGCTGCTCGACCGGCCGATTTCCGATGCCGATGCGGCCATCGATGCGATCCGCCATCCGGTGCTGGATTCCGCGGAGCAGCGCGAGGGCCGCGACGTGCGCGGCTTCCAGAGCGTGCTGATCGACCTCGGCGCGCGCCTCGGCCTGCCCGGCCTGTGCAACGAGGACGGCTCGCCGAAGTACCGCGACTACGCCGACTACATCCAGCGCCATGAACGTGCGCCGGGCGTGGGCCTGCTCGCGGGCTGGCGCGGCGAGGACGGCACGCTGGAAGCCAAGGGCGCGCCGAATCCCGAGCAGCTGCAACGCTACATCGAGAACGATGGCTTCTGGCGCAGCGAGATCCCCGAGGACGCGCGCTATTACAAGATGGCCAACCGCGGTTACCTCGAATGGGCGCAGCGCATGGGTTTCCTCGCCGGTACCGCGCCGATCACGCTGCAGCTGTATTCGGAAACACTGCAGAAGTTCCGCCTGGCCGCGCTCGGGTTTGGCGCGCAGCAGCCGCCGGCGCAGCACCGCGAACGCGTGGCGACTTATTTCGATCCTTTGCCGATCTGGTACGAGCCCTTCGAGGGCGACCAGATCGCGGACGTGAACCGCGACTTCCCGCTCAGCGCGATCACCCAGCGGCCGATGTTCATGTACCACGCGTGGGGTTCGCAGAATGCGTGGCTGCGGCAGATCGCCACGCGCAATTACCTCTACCTGCATCCGGCCACCGGCGCGAAGCATGGTCTCGCCGACGAGGACTGGATCACGGTGACCTCGCACCACGGCACCATCACCGTGCAGGCGAAGTTCGCCGCGAATGTGCAGCCCGATACCGTGTGGACGTGGAACGCGATCGGCAAGCGCAAGGGCGCGTGGCGGCTGGGCAAGGACGCGCCGGAAGGCAACCAGGGCTTCCTGCTCAACCACCTGATCAGCGACATCACCCCGCGCGGCGATTACTTCAACGCCGATCCGGTCACCGGCCAGGCCGCATGGTTCGACCTGCGCGTGCGCATCGCCAAGGCGGACGTCGCGACGAACCAGAGCGCGCCGCAGTTCGCACCCTTGAACCTGGGCGAAGCGGACAATCGCCCGCTGCGCTACGGCGCGGATTTCCGGGCCGCGCGCAAACGGGAGAAGCAGGCATGAGGCCGCGCCAGATTGCCGGCTATCTGTGCGTCGCGGGCAGCTTCGCCCTGATCCTGCTGCTGGGTTACGGCGTGATCGATCCGATCGGCGCTTCGCCGGCACAGGCCACCTCGATGCGCGATGTGCTGATCGGCCTGATGCCCAGCGTGCTGCTGGCGCTGGGCACCTTCGCCATCGGCCTGTGGCTGCTCAAGGGAAAGAAATGACTGCGCTGCCACCGCCCTCGAAGAAGAAACTCGGCCTGGTCATCGATCTCGACACCTGCGTGGGTTGCCACGCGTGCGCGGTCGGCTGCAAGGAGTGGAACGCCGGCGGCTTCGCCGCGCCGCTGACCGACGAGAAGCCCTATGGCAAGGATCCCAGCGGCGTGTGGTTCAACCGCGTGCACAGCTACGAAGTCGCCGCAACCGACTTCACCACGCCGGCGCACGACCCCGGCAGCCACGACGCATTGAACCTGCAGGCCGGCCAGGCGCAGACGGCGTGCAGTTCCGGCCCGAGCCTCGCGCAGATCGCCGCGCAGCCTGCGATGACCCTGCACTTCCCGCGCTCCTGCCTGCACTGCGAGACCCCGGCCTGCGTGACCGTGTGCCCCACCGGCGCCAGCTACAAGCGCGCCGAGGACGGCATCGTGCTGGTCGACGAAGACAAGTGCATCGGCTGCAAGCTGTGCTCGTGGGCCTGTCCGTACGGTGCGCGCGAGTATTCGCACGTCGAAGGCGTGATGAAGAAATGCACGCTGTGCATCGACCGCATCTACAACGAGAACCTGCCCGAAGCCGAGCGCGAACCCGCCTGCGTGCAGGTGTGCCCGACGCGCGCGCGCCATTTCGGCGATCTCGGCGATCCCGAATCGAAGGTGTCGAAGCTGGTCGCCGAACGTGGCGGCGTGGCACTGATGCCGGAACTGGGCTATGCACCGGTCAACCGCTACCTGCCGCCGCGGCCACGACGCGCGGGCCAGGACGAACGGAAGACCCCATCCAATGAAACGCCACGCGAATCGCTCGACACCGCCGCACTGCCACCGGTCCTGCGCTGGCTCGACCGCGTGCTGTCGCGCTGACCCGCGCCGCCAATGAACTGACCCACGACATGCATCCCGCGCTTTCCGTCATCTTCTTCACTTCGCTCTCCGGCGCGGGCTATGGCCTGCTGTTCTGGAGCGCGCTCGCTGCATTGTTCAACTGGATGCGCCCGATCCCCCTGCTGGCTGCAGTCGTGCTGGGGTTGCTGCTGGTGACGATCGGCCTGCTCAGTTCGGTTGGACACCTGGGCAAGCCGCAACGCGCGTGGCGCGCGTTCTCACAGTGGCGGACTTCATGGCTATCGCGCGAAGGCGTGATGGCGGTAGCGACCTACGTCCCCGCCATGGCGCTATTGCTGGTAATGGTTGGCAACCTGCCCGCGCACGCCGTATTGCACGTGGGCGTACCGGGAGTCATCGCCTGCTCGCTGTTGCTCGTGCTGACACCGCTGACGGTGTACTGCACCGCGATGATCTACGCATCGCTCAAGCCGATCCCCGCGTGGTGCCATTCATTCGTTGTGCCGGTGTACCTGCTGTTTGCGCTGCTGACCGGCGGACTGCTGTGCGCGACGGTGGCCGGCTTGCAAGGCGCGGTAGGCAACATCGTGGCGATGGGTGGCATGCTGGTGGCGATCGTGCTGGGCGTGGTGAAGTGGCGCTACTGGCACGACATCGACAACACGCCATTGACGCAGACCCGCGCCGACGCCGTCGGCCTGCCGGGCCGCAACGTCAGCGTGTTCGAACGCCCGCACACCGAGTCGAATTACCTTACCCGCGAGATGGGCTTCATCGTCGCGCGCAAACATGCGCGCCGGTTGCGCCGGATCGCGATCGTGTTGTTTGCGCTGGTGCCGGTCCTGTTGCTGCTGCCGGTGTGGCTGTTCGTGCACCTGGACGCGGCGCCGTGGCTGGCCGCCGCCGCGCTCAGTGCGCTGGCGGGCGCCTTCGTCGAACGCTGGTTGTTCTTCGCCGAAGCGAAGCACCTGGTGACGCTGTACTACTGAGGCTGCGCCTCAGCCGGCGTCGCCGATCAGCTCGCGTGCGCCCTGCGCCAGCAGCGCGTCGGCCACCTCGAGCCCCAGGCATTCGGGCGCATCGCCGCGACCCGGCATCTGGGCGCGGACCGCGCGGCCGTCGCTGGCGGAGCCGACCAGGCCGTGCAGTTGCAGGTGCTCGCCATCCAGTTGCGCGAACGCGGCGACCGGCACGTGGCAGCTGCCGTGCAGGGCGCGATTCATCGCCCGCTCGGCTTCGACACACGTGCGCGTGGCGACGTGGTCGAGCGTGGAGCACAGCGCGCGGGTGGCGTCGTCGTCGGCACGGGTCTCGATGGCGATCGCACCCTGCGCCGGCGCCGGCAGCCACTGCGGCGCATCCAGGCGCGAGCGGATGCGCGCATCGAAGCCGAGCCGCTGCAGGCCCGCGCAGGCCAATACGATCGCGTCGTACTCACCGGCATCGAGCTTGGCCAGGCGCGTGTTGACGTTGCCGCGCAGGTCGCGCAGCTGCAGGTCGGGGCGCAGCGCGCGCAGCTGCGCCTGCCGGCGCAGCGAGGAGGTGCCGACCACGGCGCCCTGCGGCAGCGCCGCGATGTCGTCGTAGCGGTTGCTGACGAAGGCATCGGCATGGTCGGCGCGCTCCAGGATCGCCGGCAGGGCGAAGCCCGGCTCCAATTCCATCGGCACATCCTTGAGCGAGTGCACGGCGCAATCGGCTTCGCCCCGCAGCATCGCCAGCTCGAGCTCCTTGAGGAACAGGCCCTTGCCACCGATCGCCGCGAGCGAGCGGTCGAGCACCTCGTCGCCGCGCGTGCTCATCGACACCAGCACCACCTCGAGGCCGGGATGTACGGCGCGCAGGGCGGCGGCGACGTGTTCGCTCTGCCACAGGGCGAGCGGGCTCTTGCGGGTAGCGATGCGGAGGAGGCGATTCATGGGCACATTATCGCCTGTCACAGCGCCCGCCAAAGCGCCCCGGGAGCGCCCTGCCTGCCCCGCACCGTGATTCAGAGATGCTTGAGGGTGTCGCGCAGCCCCGCCACGCAGCGGCGGCTGACTTCCAGCGGCTGCTTGCCGTGGCGCAGGATCGCCTGCACGTGGCCATCGGCGCTGCGTTTGAGCTCGA
This sequence comes from Lysobacter sp. P5_B9, assembly GCF_054049835.1. NCBI lineage: Bacteria > Pseudomonadati > Pseudomonadota > Gammaproteobacteria > Lysobacterales > Lysobacteraceae > Lysobacter > Lysobacter sp. P5_B9. Next base: position 213,096 of record NZ_JBFULP010000002.1, on the reverse strand, counting down.
CGATCTCGTGGCGCGCCACCAGGCAGTTGCGGTGGATGCGGACGAAGCGCTCGCCGAACTCCTCTTCCAGCGACTTCAGCGATTCCTCGATCAGGTCCTCGCCACGCGCGTGGTGGACGATGACGTACTTTTCCTCGGCGTGGAGGTAGTGCACGTCCTCGACCGGGATCAGGCGCAGGCTGCCGCGCAGGCGCGCGCACAGGTGGGTGCGCCGTTGCGTGGGCGCGGCAGCCGAGGCGGTCGTGCCCTGGACGCGTCCGGCGGCGAAGGTGCGCACGCGATCGATCGCGGCCGCCAGGCGCTCCGGGCGCACCGGCTTGACCAGGTAATCGATGGCCTCGGCTTCGAACGCCGAAAGCGCGTGCGCGTCGTAGGCCGTGCAGAAGACGACGGCGGGGCGCGGTTCGAACGCGGCAAGGTGGCGCGCCGCTTCCAGGCCGTCGATGCCGGGCATGGCGATGTCGAGCAGCACCAGGTCCGGATGGTGGGTGGCGCAGGCATGCAGCGCCTCGTGGCCGTCCGCGGCATCGGCCACGATTTCCACGCCCTTGATATCGGCCAGCAGGCCGCGCAGTCGCTCGCGTGCCAGGGGCTCGTCGTCGGCGATGACTACTTTCATGCGGTCCTCTTGCTTGCCATTCCCTTGCTGCCTGATTCCGCGGGGGCGAGGCGGCCGGTGGTGACCGGCAACCTCAGGTCTACCTGATAGTAGCCCTCGTTCCACGCCGCGGCCATCCGGACACGCGGGCCGTAGGCATAGCGCAGGCGTTGCGCGATGCTGAACTGTGCGTGGCGGTTGCCGCCCTGGATGGATCCGCCGCCCAGTGTGGGCAGGATGTCGCCCTCGCGCGGCGCCGGCGCCGGGTTGCGCAGGCTGATCGCGAGCTCGTCGCCGACCTGCCCAAGTTCGATTTCGATCTCGCCGCCCCCCGGCAAGCGCGAGATGCCGTGCAGCACGGCGTTCTCGAGCAACGGCTGCAGCACCAGGCGTGGCATAGGCATCCGCCATGGCAACGGCTCACCCTTGCGCCAGACCACCCGCAGCCGATTGCCCAGGCGCAGTTGCTCGATGGCGAAATAACGCTCGCACAGCTCGATTTCCTCGCGCAGGGTGGAATCCGACTCGCCTGCGCCCAATGCGGCGCGGAACAGGTCGGAGAGGTCGAGCACCGCGCGCTCGGCCACCGCCGGATCGCTGCGGACCAGGCCGGCTATGGTGTTCATGCTGTTGAAGAGGAAATGCGGCTTGATCCGCGCCTGCAGGGCGTCGGCTTCGGCGCGCGCGCTCGCCCGTACCTGCGCCGCCCAGCCATCGTTGACGTAGAGGTAGCGCAGCACCACCGCGACGATCAACGTGGTCACCGCGGCCGAGCCCCAGACGAAGCGCAGCATCGACACGTTGCTCGGCACCAGCCCGTAGCCGAGGCTGGCGTCGATCACGTGCGCCAGCGATGCGCCCAGCGCGGCAATGGCGCCGCCGCCCAGCAAGGCCAGCGTCGTGCCAACCGGTGGTGGCAGCCTCGAGAGCCGTTGCCGCGAGACGCACAACAGCACCGAGGCGGCGAGCGCGAGCCACAGCGCGAAGCCACTGGCGGTAACGAAGCGTTGCAGATCCCAATGCGCGCCGCCCGGAGCGAGCGCCAGCACCACCACCACGAGTTCGGCCATGCCCAGCATCACGGCGAGACGCGGCAGCCGGCACAGGTCGGGCAACCAGGGTTCGCGCGGATCGCGGACACTCATGGGCGCGGGGATCAGCCGCTGCCGTCCGCGGCGGCGAAGCGACGTTCCATCCAGTCGCCGAGGTCGCGGATTTCTTCCGCGCAGACCTGATGCGCCATCGGATACGCGTGCCAGTCGACGTTGAACCCTAGTTCGCGCAGCTTGCGGGCGCTGAAGTCGCCACCCGCATAAGGCACGACCGGATCGAACTGGCCGTGGGCCATGAACAGCGGCTGCGTGTGCGCCGTCGCCGTGGTCTCCTGCACCAGCCGATCGACCAAGGGCAGGTAGGTCGACAGCGCAACCACGCCGGCCAGCGGCTGCGCGCGGCGCAGCGCCGTCGCCAGCGCGATCGCGCCGCCCTGCGAGAAGCCCGCCAGCAGCACGCGCGAGGCGGGAATGCCACGCGCCACTTCGCGCGCGATCAGCGCTTCGGTTTGCGCGACCGATTCATCCACGCCGGTTTCGTCGGCGCGGTTGGCCAGGTTCATATCGCGGATGTCGTACCAGGCGCGCATGCGCATGCCGTTGTTGATGGTCACCGCGCGCACGGGCGCGTGTGGAAAGACGAAGCGCAGTGCCGGCCAGTCCTTGCGCACCAGTTCGGGCACGATCGGGGCGAAGTCGTGGCCGTCGGCGCCAAGGCCGTGGAGCCACAGCACGCTCCATTGCGGCGCCGGGCCGGTTTCGTGTTCGACGGTTTCGAGGAGGGTGGCGACTGACTCGTTCATGCAGGCATTGTGCGGGGGCGCCGCAATTGAATCCAATCGACGGCGCATTCGAAGCCGCCGCAGCGGCCGATAAGGGCGAACCATCGTCCGTCAGACCCCGGCCAATCACCCCCCTTGCCGGTCGCCGGCGCAGTCTCACCGGCTGAGACTGCCTGTTCGCATCCTCCCACGATGCAAGGCCAGATCCGCCTGAACTTCAGCTACGACAGCCGCAGCCACGACAGCCGCGCCGGCACCGTTCAGGCCCGGCCGCCATTGCAGCGGGATAATGGTCCGGTGTCGCTATCCGGCTTCCATCCCGCGGTCTCCGCCTGGTTCGAACGCGCCTTCCCGGGCCCGACCGAAGCACAGGCGCTGGCGTGGCCGGCGATCCGCTCCGGCCGCAACACCCTGGTGGCCGCGCCGACCGGCTCGGGCAAGACCCTGACCGCCTTCCTGTCCGCGATCGATGCACTGGTGCGCGAAGGCCTGGCCCAGGGCCTGGCCGACGAGACCCACGTCATCTACGTCTCGCCGCTGAAGGCGCTGTCCAACGACATCCACCTCAACCTGGAAGCGCCGCTGGAAGGCATCCGCGAGGAACTCGCGCGCCAGGGCCTGCCGGACGTAGAGATCCGCACCGCCGTGCGCACCGGCGACACGCCGCAGGGCGAGCGCGCGCAACTACGCAAGAAGCCGCCGCACATCCTGGTCACCACGCCCGAATCGCTGTACGTGCTGCTGGGCTCCGATTCCGGCCGCGCGATGCTGGCGACCGCGCGCACGATGATCGTCGACGAAATCCATGCGGTCGCCGCGAGCAAGCGCGGCAGCCACCTCGCGCTCTCGCTGGAACGGCTGGAAGCGCTGTGCGGACGGCGCCTCACGCGCATCGGCCTGTCGGCCACGCAGAAGCCGATCGACGAAGTGGCGCGCTTCCTGGTCGGAGCCAGCAACGTCACTCCCTCCCCCGCATGCGGGGGAGGGTTCCCTACCTCCCCCCGCTGCGCGGAGGGAGGAGCAATCGCCGACTGCGAAATCATCGACATCGGCTATGCCAAGCAGCGCGACCTCGCGCTCGAAGTGCCGCCCACGCCGCTGCAGGCGGTGATGTCGAACGACCAGTGGGAACAGGTCTATACGCGCCTCGCGGAGCTGGTCGAACAGCATTCGACGACGCTGGTCTTCGTCAACACCCGGCGCATGGCAGAACGCGCCGCGCGCCACCTGGGCGAACGCCTCGGCAAGGAACACGTCGCCGCCCACCATGGCAGCCTCGCCAAGGAACTGCGCCTGGATGCCGAGCAGCGCCTGAAGAGCGGCCAGCTCAAGGTGCTGGTCGCGACCGCGTCGCTGGAACTGGGCATCGACATCGGCGATGTCGACCTGGTCTGCCAGCTCGGCTCCCCGCGCGCGATCGCCGCCTTCCTGCAGCGCGTCGGCCGTTCCGGCCACCATGTCGGCGGCGTGCCCAAGGGCCGGCTGTTTCCGTCATCGCGCGACGACCTCGCCGAATGCGCCGCGCTGCTCGACTGCGTGCGCCGCGGCGAACTCGACGCCTTGGTGATGCCGCGCGCACCCCTCGATGTGCTCGCGCAGCAGATCGTCGCCGAAGTCGCCGCGCGCGAGTGGGAAGAGGACGCGCTGTACGACTGGTTCCGTCGCGCCTGGCCCTATGCGCAGCTGGAACGCAAGGACTTCGACGCGGTGGTGAAGATGTTGTCGGAGGGTTTCACCACCCGCCGCGGCACGCGCGCCGGCTACCTGCACCGCGACGCCGTGCACAAGCGCCTGCGCGGCCGCGCCGGCGGACGCATGACAGCGGTGATGTCGGGCGGCACGATTCCCGACACCGCCGATTACAACGTCATCCTCGAGCCGCAGTCGCAGAACATCGGCACCATCAATGAAGACTTCGCCATCGAGAGCATCGCCGGCGACATCTTCCAGCTCGGCAATGCCAGCTACCGCATCCTGCGCGTCGAACCCGGGCGCGTGCGCGTCGAGGACGCACAGGGCATGCCTCCGAGCATTCCGTTCTGGCTCGGCGAAGCGCCGGGACGCAGCGACGAGCTGTCGCACGGCGTATCGCGCCTGCGCGCCGAGGTCGCCTCGCGCCTGAGCTTCGCCAGTTCCGGTAGCGAGGCGGCGCAGGTCGCCGATGTTCTCAGCAATGAGGGCGCGACGGCTGCCGCCGCGCGCTGGCTGGTCGATGAAGTGGGCCTCACGCCTGAAGCCGCGTTGCAGCTGGCCGATTACCTGGGCCGCCAGCAGGCCGCGTTCGGGATGATGCCGACGCAGCAGACGATCGCGCTGGAACGCTTCTTCGACGAATCCGGCGGCACCCAGCTTGTCATCCATTCGCCCTACGGCAGCCGCCTCAACCGCGCCTGGGGCCTGGCGCTGCGCAAACGCTTCTGCCGCAAGTTCAATTTCGAACTGCAGGCGGCAGCGACCGAGGACGCGATCGTGCTGTCGCTCTCGACCAGCCACAGCTTCCCGCTGATCGAAGTCGCCAAGTACCTGCATTCGTCTTCGGCAGAGCACGTGCTGGTGCAGGCCCTGCTCGACGCGCCGCTGTTCGGCGTGCGCTGGCGCTGGAACGCGACCACCGCGCTGGCGCTTCCGCGCTTCGTCGGCGGCAAGAAGGTCGCGCCGCAACTGCAGCGGATGAAGTCGGAAGACCTGCTGGCAACGGTGTTCCCGGACCAGGTCGCCTGCCAGGAGAACATCGTCGGCGAACGCGAGGTCCCCGACCACCCGCTCGTCGCGCAGACGATGGACGACTGCCTGCACGAGGCGATGGATACCGAAGGCTGGCTCGCGCTGTTGCAACGCATGGAAAGCGGTGAAGTCGAGATCGTCGCGCGCGACCTCACCGCGCCTTCGCCGTTCGCTGCCGAGGCCTTGAATGCGCGGCCGTACGCCTTCCTCGACGACGCCCCGCTGGAGGAGCGCCGCACGCAGGCAGTGATGGCGCGCCGCTACGCCGACGCGGACAGCGCCGACGATCTCGGCCGGCTCGATCCGGCCGCGATAGCGGACGTACGCGAACAGGCGTGGCCACAGGTGCGCAATGCCGACGAGATGCACGATGCGCTGATGGGGCTGGGCTGCATCACCCAGGACGAAGCCGAAGCGAATGCCTGGACGGATTGGCTGCGCCGGCTGGCGAAGGACCACCGCGCCACGCGCCTGCAGATCGGTTCGGGCCTGTGGTTCGCCGCGGAGCGCTTGCCGCAGGCCGCCGTGCTGCATCCGCAGGCCGTGCGCGAACCGGTGATCGAAGCCCCCGCGGAATTCGCGCAGGAAACCTGGAGCCGCGAGGACGCGCTGGTCGAGCTGCTGCGCTCGCGCCTCACCGGCCTCGGCCCGACGCCGGTGGCCGCGCTGACAACAGCGCTGGCGCTGCCGCAATCCGACGTCGACTTCGCCCTGCTCAAGCTGGAGGCCGAGGGCTACGTGATGCGCGGCCGCTTCTCGCCCCACGCAATCGAGGAGGAGTGGTGCGAACGCCACCTGCTCGCGCGCATCCACCGTTACACCATCGGCAAGCTGCGCCGCGAGATCGAACCGGTCGAGCCGCGCGACTTCATGCGCTTCCTGTTCGAATGGCAACGGGTGTCGAAGGCGTCGCGGGTGAGCGGGCCGGAGGCGCTGGCCGGCGTGCTCGCGCAGCTGGAAGGCTTCGAGGCGCCCGCCGCCGCGTGGGAAGGTGAACTGCTGCCGGCGCGCGTCAGCGACTATTCGATTTCGTGGCTGGACGATCTGTGCACGGCGGGTCGCGTCGCCTGGACGCGCCTGCGTGGTGCCAGCCCCGAATCCAGCGGCAACGGACGCTCGGCACCGGTACGCGCCACGCCGATCGTGTTGTTGCCGCGCCGGCACCTGCCGCAGTGGTCGCCGCTCACCGCCCAATCGCTCGACGACGGTCCGGAACTGTCGTCGCGTGCGCAACGCGTGGCCGATCACCTCAAGGATCACGGCGCGTCGTTCTTCGACGAACTGGTCGTCGGCGCGCACCTGCTTCACACCGAGCTGGAAGACGCGCTGGCCGAACTCGTCGCGCGCGGCCGCGTGACCTGCGACAGCTACGCCGGTCTGCGCGCGCTGCTGGTGCCGCAGTCGAAGCGGCCCAGTGCCTTTGACGGCCGTGGTCGTCGCGGGCGCCGCACCGCTTTGCTTGGCATCGAGGACGCGGGGCGCTGGACGCTGACGCGGCGCGCGGCTCCCCTTCCCCAATCCCAACCTTCCCCCGCAGGCGGGGGAAGGAGTATTGACGCCGGCGGGGCAAGGAGTATTCACGCGGGCGGGGGAAGGAGTACTGACCCGGACAGCATCGAGCACATCGCCCGCACTCTGCTGCGCCGCTACGGCGTGGTGAGCTGGCGCCTGCTCGACCGCGAGGCGCCGTGGCTGCCGCCGTGGCGCGAGCTGCTGCGTGTCTACCATCGCCTCGAGGCGCGCGGTGAAATCCGCGGCGGTCGTTTCATCGCCGGGCTCGCAGGCGAACAGTTCGCGCTGCCCGAGGCCATCACGTCATTGCGGCAGATACGCAAACGCGCGCCCGATGGCGAGTGGCTCGCGCTGTCCGCGCTGGATCCGCTCAACCTGGTCGGCACCGTGGTCGCCGGTACCAAGGTGCCGCGCCAGCTGGGTGCGCGCGTGTTGTGGCGCGACGGTCTGCCGGTGGCCACGCTGGTTGCCGGCGACATCCAGTGGCTGGCGGAACTGCCGGCGGCCGAGCAACGCACCGGGCACAAGGTGCTGATGCGCGAGCCGGACCTGTCCGTCTACGGCATCGATCTGGCGACGGAATACGCGCCGCGCCCTGCGTGATGGTTCGCGGCCGCCGAGGTGCGGCATCATTGGCGCCCCCACCCCACGGGTTCGACGCATGCGCGCCTTCCGCAGTGTTCTCCTGGCTTTGCTGTTGCTGCCTCTGCACGCGCACGCCGCCCAACACGTGCCCGAGGCCCCGGTTCGTGTCTTCGCAGCCGCCAGCCTCACCGACGCGCTGAACGAGGTCGCCACCCACTGGCAGCGCCTGGGCCATCCGGCGCCGAGCCTCGCCTTCAGTGCGTCGTCCGCACTGGCCAAGCAGATCGAAGCGGGCGCGCCGGCGGACGTCTTTGCCTCCGCCGACCTCAAGTGGATGGACTACCTCGACCAGCGCGGCCGCATCGACCACGCCACGCGCGCCAACCTGCTCGGCAACACGCTCGTGCTCATCGCCCCGCAGGGCAAGGGCTTCAAGGTGAAGATGGAACCCGGTTTCCGCATCGCCGATGCCTTCGCCGGCAAGCTGTGCACCGGTGAGCCGGGCGTGGTCCCGGTCGGGATCTATGCGAAGGAAAGCCTTGAGAAACTCGGCTGGTGGTCGTCGCTGCAGGGCCGCATCGTCGGCACCGACGACGTGCGCACCGCGCTGGCCTTCGTCGAGCGCGGCGAATGCGGTGCCGGCATCGTGTATGCCACCGATGCACGCATCAGTGGCAGGGTCGAGACGGTCGCGCCGTTCCCGGCCGCAACGCACGCGCCGATCGTCTATCCGTTCGCGCAGGTCGCCAATGCGCGGCCGGAAACACGCGCGTTCCTGCGCTACCTGCGCACGCCCGAGGCGGCCGCGATCTTCAGCCACCACGGCTTCACGATCCTGAAGGACTGACGCCATGTGGCTGTCGGCGGAGGAATCGCAGGCACTGTGGCTTTCCGCCCGGGTCGCGCTGTGCGCCACCGTCGTGTGCCTGCCACCCGCGATCGCGCTGGCGTGGTGGCTGGAGCGCCGCCACTTTTCCGGTCGTTTCCTGGTCGATGCGCTGGTGCAGCTGCCGATGGTGTTGCCGCCGGTGGTGCCGGGCTATCTGCTGTTGTTGCTGCTCGGCACGCAGGGACCGCTTGGGCACTGGCTGGAAGCGACCTTCGGGATCGTGATTGCATTCACCTGGAAGGGCGCGGTGCTCGCCTCGGCGGTGATGGCGTTTCCGTTGATGGTGCAGCCGATCCGGCTCGCCTTCCGCCTCATCGATGCGCGCCTGGAACACGCCGCCGCCACGCTGGGCGCGCGGCCATGGCGCGTTTTCGCCACGATCACGCTGCCACTCGCCGCGCCGGGGCTGATCGCCGGCTGCGTGCTGTGCTTCTCGCGCAGCCTCGGCGAATTCGGCGCGACCATGGCCTTCGTCGGCAACATTCCCGGGGAAACCCGCACGTTGCCACTGGCGATCTATTCGCTCACCCACGTGCCCAATGGCGAGGCCGGCGCCCTGCGTCTCACCCTGCTCTCGATCGCGCTCGCGGTGGCCGCACTGCTGGTGAGCCATTGGATCAGCGCGCGCGCCGAGCGCCGCCTGGGCTTCTCCGACCATCGGGGCGCGCATGCTGAACTTTGATCTCGCCTACGCGCGCGGCGAGTTCCGGCTCGACGCGTCCGCGCAGATCGCCGGTGGCGTCACCGGCATCTGCGGGCCATCAGGATCGGGCAAGAGCACCCTGCTGCTGCTGATCGCGGGATTGCTGAAGCCGCAGGGCGGTTCGCTGCACTTCGGCGACGAGATTCTGGTCGATCGTGCCCGCCGCATGTTCGTGCCCGCCTGGCGTCGCCACTTCGGCCTGGTGTTTCAGGACGGCCAGTTGTTCCCGCACATGAACGTGCGCGACAACCTGCTCTACGGCCACGCCCGCCTCGCCGCGGAGGGGCGCCTGTTCCCGCTGGACACTGTGCTGCAGCTGCTCGAGATCGGACACCTGCTCGACCGCCGTCCGGCCATGCTCTCCGGCGGCGAGCGCCAGCGCGTCGCCCTCGGCCGCGCCCTGCTCTATTCGCCGCGCCTGCTGTTGCTGGACGAGCCCCTGTCGTCGCTCGACGACCGCCTGAAGCAGCAGATCCTGCCCTTCCTGCGGCGCGTGAAGGACGAAACCCGGATCCCGATGCTGTACGTCACCCACGCCCGCGCCGAAGTCGACTTCCTTGCGGATCGGGTGCTGCTGATGGATCGAGGCCGCCTGGCGCCCGAATCGCGCGCCTCCAATACCGCGCACGCCTGACGGCGGCTCCGTTGCACGAACGGGGGGGGTGCTGCCAAGGCGATTGCGGGATAATTGCAGCGGGCGCCGGGAATCCGGCTCCGCCCGATCACCAGCCCCAGGCTCCCGCGCGGAGTCCACCGGGGCGCCTCCCACCTCCGTGAACGCCGCCCGCGCGGCGCCACGTCCCCTGCAAAGCCAGACGCCAGCATGAATACTCAATTCCGCAAGCCGCTCCCGGGCACCGAGCTCGACTACTTCGACGCACGTGCGGCGATCGAGGCGATCGCGCCCGGCGCCTGGGACACGCTGCCGTACACCTCGCGCGTGCACGCGGAGAACCTGGTGCGGCGTGCGGAACCTTCGATGCTCAACGCCTACCTGGCGCAGCTGATCGAGCGCCGCCGCGATCTGGATTTCCCGTGGTTCCCGGCGCGCGTTGTGTGCCACGACATCCTCGGCCAGACCGCGCTGGTGGACCTGGCCGGCCTGCGCGACGCCATCGCCGAGCGCGGCGGCGATCCGGCGCAGATCAATCCGGTGGTGCCGACGCAGCTGATCGTCGACCACTCGCTGGCGGTGGAAGCGCCCGGCTTCGACAAGGAGTCCTTCGCGAAGAACCGCGCGATCGAGGACCGCCGCAACGAGGACCGCTTCCACTTCATCAACTGGACGAAGAAGGCGTTCAAGAATGTCGACGTGATTCCGCCGGGCAACGGGATCATGCATCAGATCAACCTGGAGCGGATGTCGCCGGTCGTGCACGCGCGCGACGGCGTGGCGTTCCCCGACACGCTGGTCGGCACCGACAGCCACACGCCGCATGTCGATGCACTGGGCGTGATCGCGATCGGCGTAGGTGGCCTGGAGGCGGAGAGCGTGATGCTCGGTCGCGCCTCGTGGATGCGCCTGCCCGACATCACCGGCGTCGAACTGACCGGCAAGCCTGCGCCGGGCATCACCGCCACCGATATCGTACTGGCGCTGACTGAATTCCTGCGCCAGTCGAAGGTGGTCGGCGCCTACCTGGAATTCCGCGGCGAAGGCGCGGCGGCGCTGACGCTGGGCGATCGCGCCACCATCTCCAACATGGCGCCCGAGTACGGCGCGACCGCGGCGATGTTCTTCATCGACGACAAGACCATCGACTACCTGCGCCTCACCGGCCGCGACGACGCGCAGGTCAGGCTGGTGGAGACCTACGCGAAGCAGGCCGGCCTGTGGGCCGACACTTTGAAGAGCGCGCAGTACGAACGCACGCTGGCGTTCGACCTGTCGACCGTAGTCCGCAACATGGCCGGCCCGTCCAACCCGCACAAGCGCCTGCCGACGTCGGCGCTCGCCGAGCGCGGCATCGCCACCGGCATGGCCGGGCCACGCGCGCAGGAAGCCGACGGCCTGATGCCCGACGGCGCGGTGATCATCGCCGCGATCACCAGCTGCACCAACACCAGCAACCCGCGCAACGTCATCGCGGCCGGCCTGCTCGCACGCAACGCCAACGCACGCGGGCTGACGCGCAAGCCGTGGGTGAAGACCTCGCTCGCACCGGGCTCGAAGGCGGTGCAGCTGTACCTGGAGGAAGCCAGGCTGCTGCCGGAACTCGAGCAGCTCGGTTTCGGCATCGTCGGCTTCGCCTGCACCACCTGCAATGGCATGAGCGGCGCACTGGATCCGGTGATCCAGAAGGAAGTGATCGAACGCGACCTCTATGCCACCGCCGTGCTGTCGGGTAACCGCAACTTCGATGGCCGCATCCACCCGTACGCGAAGCAGGCGTTCCTTGCATCGCCGCCGCTGGTGGTGGCGTATGCCATCGCCGGCACCGTGCGCTTCGACATCGAGAAGGATGTTCTCGGCACCGATGCGCAGGGCAATGCGGTCACGCTCAAGGACATCTGGCCGAGCGACGAGGAGATCGACGCGATCGTCGCCAGCAGCGTGAAGCCGGAGCAGTTCCGCGCCGTGTACGAGCCGATGTTCAAGTTCAGCGTCGAACATGGCGAGAAGATCAGCCCGCTCTACGACTGGCGCCCGCAGAGCACCTACATCCGTCGTCCGCCGTACTGGGAAGGCGCGCTGGCCGGCGAACGCGCGCTCGCCGGCATGCGCCCGCTGGCGGTGCTCGGCGACAACATCACCACCGACCACCTGTCGCCGTCGAACGCGATCCTGCTCGACAGCGCCGCCGGCGAATACCTGGCGAAGATGGGCCTGCCGGAAGAGGACTTCAATTCGTACGCGACGCACCGTGGCGACCACCTCACCGCGCAGCGCGCGACCTTCGCCAATCCGAAGCTGCTCAACGAGATGGTGCGCGACGACGCCGGTAACGTGAAGCAGGGCTCGCTCGCTCGCGTCGAACCCGAGGGCCGGGTGACGCGCATGTGGGAAGCGATCGAGACCTACATGGAACGTCGCCAGCCGCTGATCATCATTGCCGGCGCCGACTACGGCCAGGGTTCCTCGCGCGACTGGGCCGCCAAGGGCGTGCGCCTGGCCGGCGTGGAGGCGATCTCCGCCGAAGGTTTTGAACGCATCCACCGCACCAACCTGATCGGCATGGGCGTGCTGCCGCTGGAATTCCTGCCCGGCACCAACCGCACCACGCTCGGCATCGACGGCACCGAAACCTTCGACGTGGCCGGCGCACGCACGCCACGCGCGACGCTCACGCTGGTGATCCATCGCCGCGACGGCGAGCGCGTGGAGGTACCGGTGACCTGCCGCCTCGACACGGCCGAAGAAGTATCGATCTACGAGGCCGGCGGCGTGCTGCAGCGGTTCGCCAACGATTTCCTCGAATCCGCCCAGGCGGCGTGACACCCTCCCCCACCCCGGCCCTCCCCCGCATGCGGGGGAGGGAGATGTACCAACCAGCAAAGGAGCTTGCGCCATGCCCGGAACCGTCACCCTGCACCGTGTAGTGAAGGCCCCCGCCGAACGCGTCTACCGCGCGTTCCTCGATGCCGATGCGATGGCGAAGTGGCTGCCGCCGCACGGCTTCACCGGCAAGGTCCATGAGATGGACGCGCGCGTGGGCGGCGGTTATCGCATGTCGTTCACCAACTTCGGCACCGGCACCAGCCATTCGTTCGGCGGCACCTATCTCGAGCTCGTGCCCAACGAAAAGCTCCGCTACGACGACCGCTTCGACAATCCGGGCCTGCCCGGCGAGATGGAAGTGACGGTGACGCTCAAGCCGGTGCTCTGCGGCACCGAACTGCACATCGTCCAGCAGGGCATCCCCGACGCGATCCCGGTCGAGTTCTGCTACCTGGGCTGGCAGGAATCGCTGGCCCTGCTGGCGCAGCTGGTTGAACCGACAATTCCCGACAACGCCTGATTCGCCGCCCTTCTCCCGTCTGCGGGAGAAGGTGCCCCGAAGGGGCGGATGGGGGCGCTTCCGCAATACGACGCCCCTGCCCTCACCCCAGCCCTCTCACCCTTGGACACCCTTCGGGCGCCGCAAGCGGGAGAGGGAGCACAACGAAACCGGAACATGACCATGACCCACGCATCGCAACTCCGCATCCCCGCCACCTACATGCGTGGCGGCACCAGCAAGGGTGTTTTCTTCCGCCTGCAGGACCTGCCCGAAGCCGCACGGGTGCCGGGCCCGGCGCGCGACGCGTTGCTGATGCGCGTGATCGGCTCGCCCGATCCTTACGGCAAGCACACCGACGGCATGGGCGGGGCGACGTCGAGCACCAGCAAGTGCGTGATCATCGCGAAATCCGACGTGGCCGATCACGACGTCGATTACCTGTATGGGCAGGTCTCCATCGACACCGCCTTCGTCGACTGGAGCGGCAACTGCGGCAACCTGTCGTCGGCGGTCGGCCCGTTCGCGATCGCCAACGGCCTGATCGATCCCGCGCGCGTGCCGCGCGACGGCATCGCCACGGTGCGCATCTGGCAGGCCAACATCGGCAAGACCATCGTCGCGCACGTGCCAATGACGAATGGGCAGGTCCAGGAAACCGGCGACTTCGAACTCGATGGCGTGACGTTCCCGGCCGCGGAGATCCAGCTGGAGTTCCTCGATCCCGCCGACGAGGGCGAAGGCGGCGGTGCGATGTTCCCGACCGGCAACCTGGTCGACGATCTCGAGGTCCCCGGCGTGGGCACGTTCAAGGCGACGCTGATCAACGCCGGCATCCCGACCATTTTCCTCAACGCCGCCGACCTCGGCTACGCCGGCACCGAACTGCAGGGCGCCATCAACGACGACAAGGCCGCATTGGCGAAGTTCGAGGCGATCCGCGCGCACGGCGCGGTGCGCATGGGATTGATCGCGGATGTGGCGCAGGCCGCCACGCGCCAGCACACCCCGAAGGTCGCCTTCGTCGCACCGGCCCGGGATTACGTTTCCTCCAGCGGCAAGCACATCGCCGCGGGCGAGATCGACCTGCACGCGCGCGCGCTGTCGATGGGCAAACTGCACCACGCGATGATGGGCACGGCCGCCGTCGCCATCGGCACGGCGGCCTCGATTCCCGGCACGCTGGTCAACCTGGCCGCCGGCGGCGGCGATCGTTCCGCGGTGCGCTTCGGCCATCCCTCCGGCGCCCTGCGCGTCGGCGCCGAAGCACGGCAAGTGAACGGCGAGTGGACCGTGACCAAGGCCGTGATGAGCCGCAGTGCTCGCGTGCTGATGGAAGGCTGGGTGCGCGTCCCGGGCGATTCGTTCTGAGGGCGTCTCCGTCGATCGCGTTCAGCCGCTGAATTCCGGTCGTGCGCCACCCGTGTCGACCCGCCGACGACGGCACGACAACTTCCGTGCCATCGGATTTCCAGAGCGCACTCCACGAAAGATGGGGAAGCGCCAAGCGCAATCTGGGGATCCTTCCCGATGTGGGAAAAAGCGCCGACACCTAGTCTGGCATCGCAGTCCAGCACCGGGCTGCGAGATCCAGACGAGGAACCTGTCATGTCCCGCTACATGGTCGAACTCTTCTCCACCGCCGGCCTGCTCACCACGCTGAATAGCCCCAACGAACTCGCTGTCCTTGCCGCCGCAGCGATCCCGTTCTCCGCTCCAATCCGCCACGTCCATCGCGACCGCAACAGCGAATTCGGCGTTGGCTACGGCAACAGCTCCGGTTACGCCGCCGACCGCCACTACGTCTCCGAATGGTCACCGCAGCGCTTCCGCTGCTGCTGAAGCGCAGCCTGGACTCCCTGCCCGAGGTGACGCCATGCCCCGATACCTGGTCGAGCGCAGCTTCCCCGACGGGCTTGCCATACCGGCGAACGCCGACGGCGCACAGGCATGCGCGCAGATCGTCGGCGTCAACGGCAACAGTGGTGTCACCTGGCTGCATTCCTACGTCAGCGCCGACCGACGCAAGACGTTCTGCATCTACGACGCAGTCGCACCCGAGGCGATACGGCTGGTAGCCCGGCGCAACGGCCTGCCGGTGACCAGCATCACCGAGGTATCGGTGCTGACGCCGTACTTCTATTACTGAATGCGGTGCCGGCGGCCAGCGCGGGGACGCCCCCGCCATCGCCGCGCTCCGTTCCCGTCATGAGCGGATAATCGCCGTGATCCTTCGGAGCCGGTGCATTGGAACTGATCGAACGAGGTCCCGCTTTGCAGCTGCTGCAGGGCGCATTCGACGTCGCCGGCCAGGGCGCCGGTCGTACCGCGCTGGTCTCCGGCGAGGCGGGCATCGGCAAGACGTCGCTGGTGACGCAACTGGTGGCGGACCTGCGCGACAGCCGCGTGCTGTGGGGTGGCTGCGAGGCCCTGTTCTCGCCACGCCCACTTGGCCCGCTCTACGACATGGCCGACGCACTCGGCGCGAAACTGAAAGCGATGCTCGGCCTGGAAGGACGCCGCGCCGAACTGTTCACCTCGTTCCTCGCCAACCTGCAGGAATCCAACGAGACCACCGTCATCGTGCTCGAGGACCTGCACTGGGCCGACGCGGCCACGCTCGACCTGGTCAAGTTCCTGGGCCGGCGCATCCAGCGCGTGCGTGCCCTGCTGGTGCTGAGCTACCGCGATGACGAACTGGGCGAGCGCCATCCGCTGCAGATGGTCCTGGGCGACTTGCCGGCGGATGCGGTGGTGCGCGTGCCACTGCTGCCGCTGTCGGAAGCCGGCGTGGCCGAACTGGCGCGACGGGCCCGCCATTCCGCCGAAGGCGTCTACGCCGCGACCGGCGGCAATCCGTTCTTCGTCACCGAGGCATTGCGCGCGGACGGCATGCCGGCCACGGTACGCGACGCCGTACTCGCGCGGGCCGCGCGACAAACGCCGGCGGTGCGCGCGCTGCTGGACCTCGCGGCAATCGTGCCGGCGCGCATCGAAGCCGACCTCGTCGACGCGATCCTCGCACCGGACCGGGCGGACATTGCCGCCGCCCTGGCCTCGGGCCTGCTGACGGCCGACGGCCGTTCCTATGCGTTCCGGCATGAGCTGGCCCGCTTCGCGATCGAACAGGCCTTGCCCGCACCGCTGGCAGCGACACTGCACGGAAAAATGCTGGCGTGCCTGGAGCGGCGCGAGCCGCCGGTCGCAACGTCGCGCCTGGTCCATCACGCATCCGGTGCCGGCGACTCGAGCGCCGTGCTCAAGTACGCACTCCACGCCGGCGACGAGGCGGCGTCGCATGGTGCCCACCGCGAGGCGGCCTCGCTCTACGCAACCGCGCTCGTCCATGCCGATGCATTGGCACCAGCGGAGCGCGCCGGGCTGCTCGAACGTCTCTCGTACCAGTGCTACCTCATCGACCAGAACGACAAGGCAATCGCCGCACGCGCGGCGGCGCTGCCGATCTGGCGCGAGCTCGGCGACCTGCAACACGAAGGGCTCACGCTGCGCTGGCTTTCGCGCCTGCACTGGTTCGGCGGTCACAAGCAGGAAGCCGAGGAATACGCCAGCCAGGCCGTGGAGCTGCTGCAGCGCCTGCCCGATGACGAGGCGTATGCCTGGGCCCTGAGCAATCGCTCGCAGCTGTACATGCTGTCCGGGCACACGGACGAGTCCGTGGAATGGGGCACGCGTGCGATCGACCTGGCCACGCGCATCGGCAGCCACGAAGTGCTGGCGCATGCCCTGAACAACGTCGGCACGGCGCGCTATGCCGCCGGCCTGTCCGACGGCAGGCCCATGATCGAACGCAGCCTGGAGATCTCGCTCGCCCACGACTATGAGGAACACGTCGCGCGTTGCCACGCCAACTTTGTGGCCACCGCGGTCAAGAACCGCGACTATGCGGAAGCCCGGCTGCAGATCGCTGCGGCGACACGCTACTTCACCGCGCGCGACCTGGATTCGTGGTCGAACTACATCGAAGCCTGGCAGGCACGACTGGACTTCGAGCAGGGCCAGTGGGACGCCGCCGCAACGACGGCGATACGGCTGGCCAACAGCCATGGCGTCGCACCGGTCACGCGCATGTGCGCCTTGACGGTACTGGTGCGACTGCGCCTGCGTCGCGGCGACCCGGGGGTGAAGGAGTTGATGGAGGAGCTGAAGACACTGGCCAGCGCGTCCGGTGAACTGCAGCGACTGGCGCCCGTGGCCGCGGCCCTGGCCGAGGATGCCTGCCTGCGCGACGCCGCCGATGCGGTGGATCCGCTGGTGCTCCAGGCCTACACGATGGCGGAACAGCGACGGGATCCACGCTCACGCGGCGAGCTGCGCTACTGGTGCCTGAAGCTCGGGTTGGCCGATGCCGGCCCGGAGGGCACGGAGGCGCCGTATGCGTTGCAACTCGCGGGGCAATGGCGGGAAGCGGCGCAGGCCTGGGACCGGCTCGGCTGTCCCTACGAGCGCGCCCTGGCCCTGCTCGAGGGCGACACGGCGGCCATGCGCGAGGCATTGGCCATATTCGAATCGCTTGGGGCGACGGCAACCGTGCGGCGGTGCCGGGAACACCTGCGCTGCGCCGGCGTGCGCGGAGTCGCGCGCGGACCACGGGCGACGACCTCGGCCAATCCGGCGGGACTGACCGCACGCGAGCTCGAGATCCTCGCGTTGCTGACGGACGGCCTGAGCAACGCGCAGATCGCCGGCAAGCTCGTGCGCTCGGAAAAAACGGTCGATCACCACATCTCGGCGATCCTGCGGAAACTGGATGCGCGATCGCGTGGCGAAGCGGTGGCCATCGCCGTCCGTACGGGGCTCGGGACGATCAGTGATGATGCCGCCGGAACCGGGAGCGCCTCGGCGTAGAAGAACTTCGCGGGGAACATTGGCGAGGCGCCCGCCCAGTTTGATGCTGAAGAGCGACGAAGTGCGCCTCTCGACCGCGGGTCGTTGGCTACGTCAGAAAAAGGGGGCGCATACGCGCCCCCGAAATACCATCCGGGTCGCGCCGGGGCCTACTTCCTCTGGTCGTGTGGCACCGTGACACGCACGGATGCGGTCGCCTCATTCCCACTGGAGTCTGTCGCCGAATAAGTGGCGGTATAGACGCGACCCTCCTTGCCCTCGCCTAAACGCTTGGCTCGGACGAAGAAGTGTCGATCATCCGTGCCGACAACGGCTCCCGCGATGTCATCGGCGGCGCACTCGTTACAGGCCACCGATATCAGGCGCACGACTGGTATCGGATCGGTTTCATCGCTCGCGTTGACGGTGATCGACACCTGCGTCATCTGTCCATTGGGAGGCCAGAGACTGGCCGGAGTTGCCACGGCGCTGATCAGCGGAGGCACAGTGTCGACTGGCGCGGGACCGGCGATCTGAACCAGCTTGTCCGAGGCTGAGACGATAGGGCCGTCGGAGGTAATGGTCCAATGGGTGTTGAGCAACTGCGGTTTCGGCGCGGCTGTTTCGATGACGAATCCGGCCCGCATCTGACCGGGCTGAATCGCGCTTGTCGCGCTGTCCCATCCGATGCTGTAGAGGTCGCTCTCCTCCATGGCCGTGACCCGATGGCTCCAGCCTGGAGGCGACTTCACCAGCAAGGGAGGTTGGCCGGACAGCTCAGGCTCGCCAAGGTAGTAGTCGAAACCGACCTCGAGTCCTGTGATCGGTCCGGTCCCGTTGTTGGTCACGACGTACGTGTACCTGACCTTGTCTGAAAGTTGCTCCTGATAAACATGAACTTCCGCGACGGTCAGATCACGCGGCGATGCCCAGCACGCGGTGGAGAACAGCATGAAGGACCAAGCCGCAAAATTACCGATATATTTGATGTATCGCATCGTAGTTCCCTCTCTCATCACTGCGGCTGGTAATGCGGCGGATCGTTAGCATACGGGCGATGCATTGCGCAGTCGTTGGCGACAGTATCGACGGTCTCGGCTTGAGGTAACCCTGTAATCGTCGCGTCAAATGCAATGCCACGCGCATGCGGTGCGTTCGGGTTGCCTGCCGCCGGCCGGATGGTCGGTACCAGCTCGTGGTTCACGACAAACTCGTTCCGCACCTGCTCCTTTAGGGTCGCGCACTGGGGATTGCGGTTATTCCTAAGTAGCTGCCACCGATCCCACACTTCACGCAAATGTGTCTGATAGGCCACCGGGCGGTAGGCGGAACTGAGGGCGAAGTCGCCGCGGAGGTCGCTGACCCGTTGCTGCATGCAAACAAGGCCAGCCTGGGTCGAAGGTGTCAGGCGGTTGGTAATGATCCGGTTACCTTGCTCGAAGGAAATGGCATCAGGATCCGTAATCGGCGTCAGAGATGGAACCGGACAGTCTGTAAGGGCGAATCGAATGACCTGTCCTTGGGTCTGGTCACCCCAGCCGTCCTGTTGAACCCGAAAGATGAAGCGAACCCGCTGGTTGGCCCATTGGTCGAGCGGGTATGACAGCGCCACGCGGGGGCTGGTCCAGTACGTGCCGTACTGTCGCCCTGGTTTGCCCAACCTATCTACCAGCTTCACTTCGCCAGTGGGTGTCTGGATGAGGATGTCGTACCAGTCCCAGACACCCGCATCGTACGTCTGCATGACATAGGAAAACGCGGCCGTCCCCCCATCGTTTACATCGACATCCACGTAAAAGATGCTGAAGCCGGTCGGCTGCAAGCCAGGCGCCTTCTCTCCCGTTTCCGGGTATGGATAAGGCGTATCCCATCGCCCAATCTGGGCGTCAATGATGTCTTCAGCAGTTCGTTGAACGCTTACGTACCCGGCACCGGGCAGCTCTCCTGCTGCGACGATGGCTGCACGACCATTCTGTGCAAATCCAGGTGAAACCCAAAAGCAGAACAAGACAGCAAAGCATCTCCACCATCCGTGTTTCATTGCGCTCCCCCATAGGGTCTATCCGTGTAAACGCATGAATCGACAAGCAAGCGCATTCCCCGCGGAAGGCGGATTGTGCGTAGCTGTGATTGGCACCTAGACCTGTGCTGCCGTCTCCTCGGCGAGCTTCCTTGTCCCCATGCTCCTGTCGCCCGCGTTGCGCGGACGAGCCTTCTTACTCCGCGGACAAGGCCAAGTCAATCGGGCGCGCCTCAAAAACGGCCGGGCTTGCCGTAGCTACGCTTATTGGCGTGGGTATGAGCTATACGAGCTACGAGCTGATGAAGTCAGGCGCGCGTAGCGCGCCCCGTCGGAGGGGCCTTCCCGCGCGGCAGTTAACGGTCACGGTCACGGACGTTCGCCGCGATGCGCGCCGCCATGTACCCGTAGAACGGGTTGTAGCTGAGCCGGGTGAGGCTGTCCTCCGACACCACCAGCGCATTGCGCTCGCCGCGCACGGCGACCGCGCCCAACTGCACGATCCTGCGCCCCGAAGGACGATTGCCGTAGAGCGGATCATCGGCCGGGAACGGCAGCGCGATATGCGACAACGAATACACATCGGACGGATAGTCCAGCCCCGTGGCCTGTGCCTGCACGTCGTTCGCGCCTGCCTGTCGCGAGCGCGCCACCACCGACGCATCGGTGTCCGAAGCCGCACCGATCAGGGTAAGCGTGTAGGAGCGGGGCGGGCCCTGCAGCGCTTTGTGCGGCCAAGCGGTCTCGGCCATGCGCAACATCGGGCCGATGACCCGGTTGCGGTTGACATCGAACAGCACCAGTTCGCTTCCGTTGGCGTTCAACTTGTCGAACAGCTGCGTCATTACGCCATGGGCGTCGACGGTGTCGTCGACCACCGACTGGAACGCCAGGATCGGCGGCACTTCGCCCATGCGCTGCTGCTTTGCCACCGCCTCGATGGCCGCGTGCAGCTCATTGGTCACCAGGTACGATTCGCGCGCCGCGCGCGCCGGGAACGAGTTGTACTTGAAGGGGTTGTACTCCGGCAGCAAGTCCAACCAGGCGGCCTTGGCGTAGCGGGGGAACAATGCGGGCCATCCCGCCACGCCGGCGTAGCGCGCGAACCCGTTGACCTCGATCATCGGCGACAGCAACACGATGCGGTCGACGTCGCCCGGCTCGCCGCGTTCGATGCGTCGCATCACGTGCAACAGCGCCAATGCACCGCCGTTCGAGTAGCCGACCAGGTGCACCGGAACATGGCCACCTGCGCGGCGGCGGGCTTCGGCCATGGCCATCTCGACCGTCGCCTCCCATTGCTTGCGGCCTTCGTGCGTGAGCCCCGCGGGCACGGTGCCGTGGCCGGGCATGCGTGGCGCGAGCGCGACGAATCCCTGCTGCCGATACAACTCGGCCAGGCTGCGCATGCTGTACGGGGAATCGGTGAGTCCATGCAACAGCACGGCCACGCCACGGACGGCGCCCGTGGGTTCGAGCACGAAGGAGCGGTTCCAGTCCCTGCCGAACGCCATGGGTGAAGTCCGGCTGGGATCGTAATAGCGGTTCAAGGGCGTGCGGTCGCCCGGTTTCATCTCGCGCTGCAGGCGACGATGAAGCTGATCGAACAGGGTGTTCTCTGCCGCGACATAGGCCCGCCAGGCGCCATGGGCAATCGCTTGCGCGCTCGGTTCGGCCGGCACGAGGGTGTGCCATGGACGCAGCGGGGGACCCTGAGTCGATTGGTAGGCGCGAATGCCCACCACCAGCAGCACGGCCAGAATTGCGACTGCGGCGCCCTTGCGCGCCAACCTGCCGATGCCAATGGCGATTCGTCGCACCCAACGCCGCGGCAGGGACGTGCCAGCGGTGTGCGCAGGACGTGGCGCCCTGCCCTGGCCTTCGGGAGTCGTCGCCATGCCTTTCTCCTGCTGCGATTCGCGCCATGGTTGCATATGAGGGCCGGGGAACTGGACGCTATCCAGGCGCGGCGGCCGATGAAGGGGGTCGCTCCCCGGGTGGCCGTAGGCTCCCGGGCGCGACGTTGGCCTAAGCGACGGGCCTCCGTCGACGTCGTTGGAGAACCCCATGCAGCAGAGAGCACTGGCCGTCGGAGTGTTGTGTGCCGTGATCGCAACTGCGTTCGCGCAGCCTGCGGTAGTCAATGGCGGCAAGCAGCAGGAGACCGCAGTCGATGCCGCGAGCGAGGGCGCCGAGCCGAGCGCCACGCTGGAAGTCGAATCGGAGAAGACCCGCATGCTCATGGGCGGCACCTCCGGCAAGGGCGTCCTGCATTTCCAGGGCACCGATTACCCGTTCACCTACAAGAGCGCCAGCGCGGGCGTGGGCGCCAAACTGGTGAACAAAGTGACGGCGACCGGCAAGGTGTATTCCCTGAGCCGAGTGGAGGACTTCGCGGGCAAATACACCAGCATCACCAAAACCGCGATGGCCGGGTCGAGCGAAGTGACGGCGAGCTACAAGAACGACAAGGGCGTGACCATGGTCCTTCAGGGCAAGGCCGAAGGCGTTGGACTGAGCTTGGGCGGCGGCATCGTGACGGTGACGCTCGAACCCGGAAAATGATTTCGCCCGTGGCGGCATCGATTTCGTCACCGATGTCATTCGCCAGTGGCCGCATGCTGCGAACCCATTGCCCGCCCACCCCGTCGCATCCGGGGCGGGGCCCACGGAAAAAGGGACAGGCAGTTGCCAAATGCTGAAGATGACGCCTACTGTGAAGTCTGACCATTGAGGGCCGGGCTCGGGTCGGGGCAGAGCTGGGACCGCACTACTGCGTAGGCTCCACAGGGGGTCTGACCGTGCCGAAGCGACGCGTTGCGATAACAGGGATGGGCATCTTGTCCCCTCTGGGCCTTTCCGTGCCCGAGCTGACCGCTGCTCTGCGGACAGGCAGGTCCGGCATCAGGTTGCTGGACGTGCCGAAACTTCCTGGAGCGTATCCCGCCGGCGTTGTCGACGGCACCTTCTCCGAACGCTTTACCAGACTTGAGCAGCCGTTTCTCGATCGATGCCACGAGATGGCGATAGTCGCAGCGCGCCAGGCGATCGAGGATGCCGGACTGGAGTCGTTCGCAGCCCATGGACCGCGCGCAGGGTTGTACTACGGCAATGTCAACGGCGGTGCCGTCTCGGTGCAGAACTGGTGCGAAGACGTGCTGGTGCATGGCAAGCACAAGTCTCGCCCGTTCACGGCCATGTCGATCATGTCGAACAGCGGCGCGGCGCAGGTTGCTATCCGGCACAAGATCCTCGGCCCCGTAGTGACCCACGCGAGTGCTTGTGCATCCTCGGGCGTCGCCATCGGCGAGGCCATGCGCGCGATCGCAGATGGCTATCTCGATGTCGCCGTCGTCGGCGGAGCCGAGGCTCCCCTTACCGCTGCTTTGATAGGCGCGTTCGATGGCACCAGAGCCCTGTCCAAACCGGACCAGGGCGATCCTTCGCGAACCTGCAAGCCGTTTTCGCGCGATCGTTCCGGCCTGGTCCTCGGAGAGGGCGCGGCTTTCCTGGTGCTCGAGGCCGAAGAAAGCGCGGAGCGGCGCGGTGCCGCGAAACACTATGGTTATGTCCGGGGGTATGGCGTCTCATGCGATGCGCACCACATCGGCATGCCGGAGAGCCAGGGTCAGGTCCAATGCCTCGTCCAGGCTCTGGAGAATGCAGGAGTCAAGGCTGGCGACGTTCAATACGTAAATGCTCATGCAACCGCCACGGACGGCGGCGACATGATCGAGGCAGCGGCGATCCGGACCGTATTCGGCGACTCCGAAGGTTCGGCCGCTGTCAGCTCGACCAAGTCGGTACACGGCCACCTTCTCGGCGCTACCAGCGCGCTGGAGTGTCTGATCACCGTTGTAGCCATCAACGAATCCCTGCTGCCGGCGAGCGGCAACATCGGCATCGCGGATGAGCGCTGTAGCCTGAACCATGTAGGAGAACGTCCGCGCCCGAATAGCCAGATCGATGTGGCAGTGAGCTTCTCTTGCGGGTTTGGTGGAACCAACGCTGCACTGGTGCTGGGCAGCCGGCGCAGCCCCCTGTAACCCCACGCCTATCTCACGAGGAATTCCCATGAGCGCTTCGCCGTCGTATCCCGAGGTTTCATCCGTTCTCGCTCTCCCGCATCCCCGTTTCAGCCGGCGCGTCGTAACCGAGCTGCGCAGGATGGCATCAGAAACGTTGTGGGTCCGATTCGACCCGGACTCCGCAACGGGATTGCAGAACTTCACGTCGTCGCTGGTCGATGAGTTCCAGCACGTTTTGGATTCGCTCTATCCGGTCGGCGCCAAGGCGCCGGTAGCGAATGCACCGCGCTATACGGTCCTGCAGTCATCGCACCCGGAGTACTTCAGCGTCGGCGGTGATCTGCGCTTCTTCCGGACGTGCATCGAGGCCCGCGATGCGAAGCGGTTGCACGACTACTCCATGAAGTGCCTCAACCTGATGTATGCCTGGGCAACCAAGCTGAAGGGGCACAACACTTCGATCGCCCTCGTACAGGGGCGCGCACTGGGCGGCGGCTTCGAGATGGTGTTGAGCACCGACTATGTGATTGCAGAGCAGCGCAGCTCGTTCGGCTTCCCCGAAATCATGTTCGGGCTATTCCCCTGCACCGGAGCCATGGGGCTGCTGGCAAGCAGGGTGGGTGCAAGGCAGGCCGAAAGAATGATGACCAACAAGAAGATCTATTCGGCCGCTGAATTGCATGCGATGGGGCTGATCGACGAGCTCTGCGATGACGGCGACGGTGAGAGGACCGTCGAGCGGTATATAGACGAGCACACGCGTCGGCAGAAGGCCCTGTTCAAGGTGCAGCAGAGCCGCTACCGGCACACGGCCCTGGATTACAAAGAAGGCCGCACCGTGGTGGACGACTGGGTCGAGACGGCCATGAACCTGAGCGCCGAAGAAATCCGGACGCTGGAAATGCTCATGCTCATGCAGAAGAACGAGCCCGCCCCGAGCCGGCAGCTGGCAGCCTGACGCGGGCTTCAGGCAGTGAGGCTCGCGTCGGCAAAGGGGGCGCGCAGCTCTTCAAGTGCGGCTAGCGTTGCCTCGCCCGTAGTGGCGAGGTCAGCGCGCAGTTTTTCATTGGACGAGTTGAGCTGACTGCCGGTCAGGGACATCAGGCGCTCGCATTGGGCGCCCAGCCTAACCGCACCGATGTTGAGTCCCACGCCTCTCAGCGCATGGGCCAGGTGATGCACCGAGCGGAGATCTTTGCCGGCAGTCGCCAGCGACAGCTGCTGCAACAGAGCATTGATGTCCGAAATGCCGTCGCCGATGATGGCATGGATGAACTTGGGATCGTCCTTGATCTCGCGCAGGGTCTCCAGGATGGCGACATCCACGTGCTCGACGGGGACCGCCGCGAGTTTGACGGATGCGCGTTCGAACTCGGGATCCAGCCGCGCCGCCGCCACGCCTGCTTCGGCGGGAAATACGGACGCCAGGGCGCCGCGCAGCTTTTCGAACGTCAGCGGCTTGTAGATCACGCCCGAGGCGCCGGCCTTGTTCAACTTGGAGGCGGTGGCACTCGACGTATCGGCGGTGACGAAAAAGGTGGGCGCCGGATCGATGCGGCCAAAGCAGTACGTTTGGAAGACGGTCAAACCATCCAGGTCGTCCATGTTGAAGTCCAGCATGACGACGTCGAACGGAGAGGAGGCAAGCTGCTGCAGTGCCTCGTTGCCACCGTGAGCCACGGAGACGACGTGTCCGTCCTTCGCCAGCATCTTCTGCAGCAATTCCAGATTCAGTGCATTGTCGTCGGCAACGAGAATGCGCTTGGGTGAGAGTACCGGTGCAAAAGACTGCTCCGATGCGGGCGCCACCGCTTGGGCGATGGGCAACTCCACCTCGAACCAGAACACGGTCCCCTTGCCGACGGAGCTGGACAACTGCAGTTCTCCGCCCATCCGGCGCACGTACTCCCGTGCGATTGTCGTGCCCAGCCCCGTGCCGCGGTACTGCCGCCGATCGCCGGTTTCGACGCGATAGAACGGCTCGAACAGTTTGCCCTGGTGTTCCGGCGCAATGCCAATTCCCGTATCGGTCACGCCGAACCACAGTGCATAGCTTCGGTCGTCGGAGGCCGTCAGTTTGATCTCAAGCGTCACGCTGCCCTCATGCGTGAACTTGACGGCGTTGCCGGCAAGGTTCATCAGCACACTCGTCAGGTCGCGGGGTTGCCCCAGAACGGGCCGGACGATGCGTTCGTCCACGACAACGTTGAACTTGATTTCCTTTGCCGCGGCGCTTTCCCCCAATGCCGTGAGCACATGGCCGGTAATGGCAGTCAGCTCGAACGACACAGGCGGGCCCGCAGCGGGCTGCACTCCCTGCTTGGAAAGATCGAGGAGCTGGCTGATCTCGGTGTCGAGGGATCCTGAGAGCTGCAGGATGGACTGCACGAGCTTGGCCTCGGAAGCCGCGACGTGCCCTTCCAGGAGCTGGGCGGCCGACACGATGCCGGTCAGGGGAGTCCGAAGCTCGTGACTGACGTTGGCCAGGAGTTGCGTCTTCGCCTTGCTTTCGTGCTCAGCAAGGGCTTTGGCGTCGCGCAGGTCGCGCATCAGCGAGCCGGCATACATCGGAACGGCAACCAGCAGGATCAGATGCGAAAGCCCGAAGAACGGGTGGTTGCTCCAGAACGGCGACACGATCAGGACCCAGGCGAATCCGAGGATCGATACGCCCTGGCATACGCGCATGATGTTCGGACCGATCCGGAAGCCGAATCCAAGGATCGTGAAGAGATAGAACCCCATGACCAGGATGGCCGACTCGCCCTCGGCGAACAACCAGGCAGAGAGGATCACCGGATCGAGGATGGCGGTACCGATGGCGATGTCCCGCCATGAAAGCGGACCGGGGTGCCGCGATACGAAAAAAGTGACGAAGGCGTAGAGGATGTAGGCCGTCACCACGCCCGCCCCCGTCGTCAACGCATGCGCGCCACCGGGTTGCGACCAGACATTGATCAGAATCGCAACTAGGGCGACCGGAACGCCGAGCTTGACCCTGATTCCCGACTGGATCAGTACGCTCTTATGAATCTGTTCCGGGCTGACGTCGTCCATCCCTTTCAGGTCCCTATTGCTTGTACGATGTGGGTGCAACGGAGGCGCCTTACATGGAACGCGAAGATATCTTCGAAAGTCTGAAAGAACTGGTGTCCGAGCGGTTCGACCTCGACGGCAAGGACCTGACCCTCACGACCACGCAGTCCGACCTGGGTATCGATTCGATACTGATGGTAGACCTGATGATGGATGTAGAAGAGCGCTTGGGGGTCACGTTCAAGGACCTGAACCTCGTGAAAAATCCGACCCTCGGCGATATCGTAAACCTCGTCGAGGCGAACTTGGGCGCCAAGTCCTAGCTAACCGTTCGGGCTGCCATTGGCGGCAGTCGGAGAAGAGTGCAACCTGCTGATCAATGCAGGGCAAAAGCCGGCGCCGTAACGAGCACTCGCTAGCCGACTTGACCGTAACTGGTTGCTATCCCCACGCGCAATCTCAGAACGGCAGCACTTGGGCCCAGGATCCCGGCTTGGCCACCATGAGGTAGAACACGGCCAGCATCGCAACGAAGGCCGGGTAGCCCAACGCTTCCCACCAGCGGGCATAGCGCCAGTACTCGGCGGGAAGCACACCGGAGCCGTCGACTGCCGCAGAGGCCATCGCCGCCATGCGCAACTGCAACCACAGCACCGGCAGCCACAACGCACCCGTCACCAAGAAAAGCGCAATCGACAGCGCGAGCCATGGTGTCGCGAGCGGCCAGCCTGCCAGGTGCGCCATGAGCAAGCCGCTGGCGGGCTGGATGAGGACCGCCGGCGTGGTGAACCACCAATCGGCGCGAACCACCAGCCGCGCCACGACGGCTTGCGCCTGCAGGTTCCCGCTGCGGTTGGAGAAGAACAGATAGAACGCCGTGCCGAAGCCGGTACCGACCAGCACGACGCTGGACAGCACGTGTATCCACTTCACCAGCAAGTAGGTCGTCATTTCGCTCCCCTGATCAGGTTCCACAATGCCGCGGCGATGGGAACGTTCTTGGTCAGCGGCCCCAGCGGATGCAGCCATAACGAGGGATCGAGCACGCTGGCCACAGCCGTCATCAACAGCATGAGCGCCAGTGCCGACAGGTAGACGCGTCGCGATGGCCACAGTGCCATCGCGACACCGAGCAGGAGGTCGGCGCTCGCGCCCGCCGCAATCATCAGCATGGCGACGTCGCGGTCACCGATGCCTGCGTTCACCAGCAGATCCATGCTCTGGCCGTTGAGTTCCCACAGGCTGATGAACGCCGTTGCCAACCAGACAATCACCACGCTGATGCGCAATACCTTCTCATCCTTTGCATTCATGGCGATGCCTGAAGTGCAGTGGCGGGAAGCGTCGCCGGCGGCCATGCGGGAGCTTCGTCGACGAGGTCGGTGACCATCCCCCACTTGGTGAACTCCGGCTCGAACTCTTCCAGCGACAGCAGCCCCGCCGCCGTGAAAGCGCCTGGCGCCATCGCGTCACCGCCCGCCAGCTTTCTCGCCAGCACAATCGCGGCCATGCAGGGAATCTCGGGGCCATGGTCGTTGTCTGCCGCGATGTGCCAGGCACGCCGCGCGGGGTGTCCTGCGTCATCAACCCCTTCGACGCGCACGACCATGCCGCCCAGCGACGTGCCCAGCGAATCGAACACGCCAGCGATCCGGTTCAGAGCACCCGCCCAGCGTTCCGGCCGCATCAGCAGTCCCATGCCGCGCAGCGCCGCCAGCAGCGCGAAGGCACGTTGCGTCGCGGCCACCTCAAGCGCGGCACGAAACATCACGCGGTCGCGCACGCCGTATCGCGCCGGGAACAGTTCCAGGTCGGGGATATCGCACAGCGCGCCGATGCGTGGCCGCAAACGCTTGAACTCGACACGCTCGGGCGCGGCCCACCCTGCTGCCCGTATCCAGCGCCCACCGCGCCAGACCCGGATCGGCTCGCCGCAGTAGCTGAGCACTGCCGCCAGCGTGGCCTTGCCCCGTGGCGCCGTCTGCGCGGGCGCGATGCAGATGTCCACCGCATCGATGACCCGCCAGTCAGGGCACAAGTGCTCGATGACCGCCGAAGACAGGGCGGGCACCGTGCTCGCGCCGCTGATGCCCGTTCGCCCGGCTTGCCGGAACACATCGTGCAGTGCCTGCGGAAAATCGCAGACGAAGCGGCGGCCATCGGCCAGATCGATGTAGTGCGCGCCAGCGCGTGCCGCCGCGAGGGCCACTGCATACGACTGCTGCTGGAACGGGCCGGCGACGTGGATCACCAGGCCGACACCCAGCGCGCTCAGCGTTTGGCCAAAGTCCGGGGCATTGCAGTCGATGGACACGGCCATCGCCCGACCGGGCAGCGAATCGGCGAGTCGCCGCGCCTGCCCGAGGTCGCGCCCCGCCACCAGCAATTCAATGTTGCAATGGGCCGCCAATGCGCGGCAGACACGGGCGCCGAAGTTTCCGTAACCGCCCAATACCAATGTCTTCATCCAGCCCCACTGGCGATCCATTCGCGGCAGGCAGTATGAGGCGACCGCGCCCGGGTGCAGGGCCGCCGATCGCTACCGCTCGTCGCCACCTATCACACCGCCTTCGGCTTCCATGAACTGCCGGGGGTGTCGGTGCAGAAACGTGGTGGCCCACCAGCAATCTAAATGACCTTGCAACCTATTGAATAGAAAGGCATAACCGCCGACCGAAGACCTGACGTGACTCACACTTTGACTCACTTTTGGTATGGCAGCACCTGGACCAAGCGGGACTACATCGGAAACTTCAAGCTCAACAGACCGCTATACCAGCCCGAGACATAGGCACATCCGCAATAGTCGCATGTCCGCCAAGCGGCCTGCCCTGGGTGGCTCCGCCTTCAATCGTTACACGTGCCCACGCCACCATTCGGTGTCGTTCGCAATCGTGGCTAGACTGGCGCATTGCCGGCCGCCCACAACGTTCAATGTCACTCGATGACCTCCGCTTTAGCCACAGCGAACAAGATTTCCAGCCACTAGGTGAGTGGGCGAAAAGACTGTCGGTTCCCGCTAAGACACTCCTGCACCATGGCTCGCAGGGCGATCTTCGGCTGTTCACCTTGCCGCCGCGCGAATTCCCGCCGCGCGAAGTGGACTACTACTCCGTCCACGAGGATTTCGTCGGTAACGCGGATGTCTCGCTTCCCTACGAAGCTCAACCCATTTCCATGCCGGAACCGGGCGTGATGGGTTTGGTAGTGCCAAACGACGACCTTGGTGAACTGGCCGCGGGACGAAGGGTTGAGCTGAAGTTATTCAGCGCGATCATTCGTAAGCAGACCATTTGGGGAAACATCATCCAGCCAATCGCGGGGCGTCTAGGCAGCAGCCTTCGGCCGGAGGGTTGGCGCATCGCGGGGTATAAGAGGATCACATCCGCAGAGCAAGGAGCCTGGGATGTCCATTCCCCAGTCGTGGTCAAAATCGCCGCAGTAAATATCTACGCGAGAGACGTAGATGTCGAAGAATTCGTCTCCAGATTGAGGTCGTATCAGTTTATTGCTGACGTCTTTCTGGGCGATCGCATGGTTGACGAGCTACCTCCCTATGTATCCGGAAAGCTCAGGGAACTGATCGATGCGAATAGCCTCTTCTGGCGTAACGCCGAGGGAATCGACGCGCCCGAAAGGGAGAGGCGTAGAGGCGAGGTTTTGAAGTACTTCAAAGAAGACTTCTTAGGGCTCTGCGACAAAAAAACGAACCCAACATCGCTTCTCAAATTTGCCGCAAGCGCATGTGATCCCGCGCTAGTCCCTGCATCGCAACAACTTCTCTCAACGTCAGTCACTCCAGCCATGCTCGCGTTGCTGACTGCAGCAAAGCTGTATTGGTCAGCTCATTGCAAATATGGGCAAACGCGCGAAACCTACCCAGACCAAGAAGCGCTACTGAGCTTTCTGCGATTCATGGGCCTGCAAGAAGGCAACACTGCCGCCTCTGGTCGCACCCTGATTCGGCCAGAGGGAGTTCCCACGCCCGCGCCGCAGAAAGATTGGCTAACCACAGTCAAGCTAAAGCGTCAATGGTTAGGGCGCTAACGATTTCAGATCAATCTCGGAACAACCAGGATTCGCGTCGTTGCAAGGGCCCTGCAACGCCCAACCAATCCTGGAGAACCGAAAATGAAACTGAAGACGAATCGTCTCGCCAAGGCTCCTGAAGCCGGGCGGACGCAGGACGTCCCGGGCTTTCGCTGGCCCGTTGACCACCACCCCCTCTGCGCCGCTGATCCGCTGCTGGAAATGATTGATTTCAGCCACCCAGATATGGAGCGCCGCCTGCGCGCGAAACGTGTCTGGGAATTCCTGGACGAGGGCAAGAGCACGTTCTACGCACGTATGAACGCGGACGACGCCAGCTACGACCCGCTGTTCCCGCAGCCCATCCCCACGTCCTCGACCGGCAAAGGTCCCAAGCGCTGGAAGCTCGGCGCGGTCATTGCCTGGCTGCGCGCGTGCGAAGCCGCAGCTCACAACTCCTAATCAAGGAACGAACTATGAAGACTGACAACACCCTCGCCGCCAAGAGCGGCGAGGCTAAGCAAACACGCGCTGAGAAAGCTATCCGCCTGCTGATGACGACGGCCGGCAACCCCTTCAACCAGAAATTGGAGGAGTTCAAGACCTTCTACCCCGCTGTGATCACTGCCAAGCGCAACGGAATGAAGAGCAAGCAGATCATCAAGATCCTGGCCGAAGCCGGATTGAAGCTCTACCCGGCGCTCTTTGAAAAGTTGGTGAACGCCATGGCACGGGAGGCGGACGCGAAGATGTGCGCTCTCTGCGGCCAGGCCGTCATCGGGCAGATCGGCCAGCCTGACGGCGAGACCAGTCTCGATGAGAGCCGCGCTTGTTCCGTGGAGAACACCTGACATGTCCAAGTGGATGACTTCTTTCATGCATTGGGACTGCTACGCCCAGCTGCCTCAGTGGGGGAACATGCCGTTCCCCCTCTTTCAAGATGCTGTGAACGAGACAGCACAAGCTACCCAAGCACCTATCAAGATGGTGACCCATTGCGCGGCGAATGCAGCCTTTTCCGCCGTCCAGGGCTTGGGTGACCTGCAGCGACCGGACGGGGGCATTGCGCCCCTTAGCAATATCTCCCTGATCGTTGGGGAGACGGGTGAACGCAAGTCAACCGTCGACGCCTGCTTCTTCGTGGAAATCTACAAGTTCGGAGATGACCCAAGTAGTTCATCTGATCAAGCTGTCGAGCACAACGTGCGAATGAAGGTCTGGCGCCTGAAAGAAAAAACGCTTGAGAAGCAACTGGCGGCGTCCCCCGACGATGATGTCGCCGGCCTAAAACGCCTGATGGATGCCTTCAAGGGACATGCCCGGCAACGGCCCCGTCAAAAGGCCACGTTTTTGTACCAGGACACTTCGCTTACGTCGCTCAAGCTTGGCTTGGCAGCCTTTCCATCGGCGTGCGTGCACTCAACGGAGGGCATGAGCATCCTGGAGGGACCACTATTCGAGGAGCAGGGCCTGCTGTGCAGTCTCTACAGTGGCGAGCCGCACAGGTACAACCGCTGGGGTAAGAACATCGTTCTCAAGGACAAGCGCCTTTGCGTGTCTGCTCACTCCCAGCCCAAGCGTACCTTTCGATTCCTTGCGACCGTGGGCGAAGATTTCAGGGACTCCGGCCTGGCGGCCCGCATGACGGTTTGCCTGTTGAAGTCCACGCAATCCACGCAAGGGTACCGGGTGCACGATTCGATTGAGATCCCGACTACCTCCCGCGATCGTTTCAACGACCGTGTTCGCTATCTCTTGAAGATCTCTGAGCGTGCGGCAAGGCGCGATGGCTTCCGACGACGGAAGATCAGGTTCTCGCCCAATGTTGCGCGAGAGTATCTGGAATACGCTAACTGGATCGAACGTGAAATGCGGCCCAACGGGAAGTTCCAATTCGCACGCGACTACGCCAATCGCCTTGCGGACAAGGTCGGGCGGCTCTCGGCAACGCTTCACATGTTCGAGGATTTCGAAGGAGACATCGGACTCGATACCTTCATGGCAGCGCGCGCGTTCTACACCGAAGAGACCAACGACTTTCTGTTTTTGTTCAACTACCTGCCATCGGAGCAGTTTCTCGCCGACCAATTGGTGAAATGGCTTCGACAACAGCAGATCAAGCCCGGTGAAATTGGGCTCAAAAAATCCCACATCCAGCAGTGTGGTCCCGCAGGTCTTCGGAAGAAGGCGACGTTGGACCCCGCACTCGGCCTGCTCGAACAACAAGGAGTGTTGCACCTGCAGACCTTCAATAATTGGCGAGTTCGCGGATTTGTACTTTGATGAACCTTCGGCGAAGGACGCCTTCGAAGACTACATGGCTGCGAACGACTTTCCGCTGCAGCAGGTTCAGAAGGATCTCGCGGACATTCAAGCCAATCTTCGATTCCGGCGCGTCGTCTTTCCTCGTGACATCAAGTTGACGGCGCCGGCTGAAAGCTTCGGAGACATGGTGACGCTCGAAACGATTGAGGGTGATCCCGATCCTAACGGGCAGGTTCCGGAATGGACCCGCATCACTGTAAAGGGCAGGATTCAGACACAAACATGAGCGAGTCCGAATTCATTCGCCGCTGGAACGAAGAAAAGCCCCGGTATGAAGCCTGGGGCTATTTTGTCGTCGCGGAAATGAAGGCGTCGCTCACCCAGCGTCTTGGTAGCGAGTCAGCAGTTGAGTACTTTCTCAAAATTCCTCCTAAGCCTCGCGTCAAGGATACTGCTTCGTTGGTTGACAAAGCGTACAACCGAAGCAAGCCGTATGCAGACCCCTACAACGACATTACCGATAAGGTCGGCGTTCGCTTTGTAGTTCTCTTGAACGACGAGGTAAGGCTCGTTGAAGAATTGCTTTGTGCGAATGCCGCATGGGTTGCGCGCAAAGACAAGGACTACGAAGCAGAACGGGAAAGAGATCCTTGGGCGTTCACGTACCAATCGCTCCATTACGTCGTATTCGCCAAGCAAGACATCGAAGTGGGTGGGACTCTGGTGGCTGCGAATACGCCTTGCGAAGTCCAGATAAGGACATTACTGCAGCACGCTCATAGCGAGCTCTCGCATCCAAATATTTATAAGCCGAGGGTGACTGCCTCGTCTGACATGGTGCGAGCGGCTGCCAGAAGCATGGCCTTGATTGAAACGGCTGACGAATACTTCGATCAAGTTGCCCAGAAGACACGAGAGAACGACCGCCCCCTGGAGGAGGCCAAGCAGTCACTCGATGCAGCCTACCGTAAACATACCGGCCAGGAACCCGAGTCTGCCAAGTCGAATACTTTCATTGTCGATGCTTTGCTAGAGCTAATAGGCGACAACCTTGATGGGCGGCTCGACGATCTAGTTGCATCAGATGCCTATATCGTTGACAGGATTAGACAAAGGGTTGCTCAGAAGAGCTTGTACCGGCAGTCGGCGATTTTGCTCCTGTATTTGCTCATCAAGCGAAGGCCCGCTGAACTCATTGAGAAGTGGCCAATGCCAGCAACCGATCTACGGCCGCTCTTTGTCGATCTGGGCGTGGCATTTCCTGCAGCTGGCCGCTAACCCTTCCAGCCACTCGTTTCGCCGGGGATCCATATGGGAACTCCCAATCTCGATAGAGACTCATGATCGAGCGTTCATCAGCCCCTCGAATTAGGGCGCCGCAAATGGGTAGCACCCTCGCGATCTCGCTGCAATGATGGAGCGTCCATCAACATCGTCGCACCTGGGAATAGCCGTCGTACACCAAGACGGTGATCCGGGAGTGATAACGGCATTCGAAGATGGAAAATGGCGAGTCACGTTTTGTAGCGGATACCAAGGCAATTTCCCAACCGAGAGCGCTAGGGATCGGGAGGTCTTTGTCTGGTTTCCGTCCGAACCCATCGCCGGAGTCATAGGGCAGGAATTGCCACTGGAAGGAAAGCTGGGATTGCTTTCCAAGCTGGTTGGGATGATCGAGGAATACAAGTATCAGGACAGTCGCGATGCATGGACCGCGGCCGACTGCGCCGATTGGTTTCCGTCGCAGGCGTTGGAGGCAGTGATTCTCCAGCGAGAGGCGCCACGAATTGCCCGGCAAAGGGCCGAACTGAAGGCAAACATACTCGGCTTGCTAGAAGAGCTTGAGGTTAAGCAGGCGCGTCGGCTTTACGATGATGCGGGGGCTGCGGCCTGGTGGCCGGAGCTGCAGTTCGCTCAGCTGATTGCGCGTACCGACGCTGTACGCAAGGTTGCTGACGTGTATGTCGCCGGTTCGCTGCAAGAGCTCGATGTGCTTGTGCGCCAACTGGTTGATGCCGACTTGGTGGACCCCGAAGAACTCGCTCACATCAAGTTACCTAAAGTCCAACTGCGCATGGCGCGCTTGGGCATGCCGCTTGACGAAGAGCAGCTCCTCGCTTGTGCTCGCCCCGAACAACATCGCTTGATCCGCGCACGCGCCGGGTCTGGCAAGACCCGCACCTTGGCCGCGCATGCGGCATTGACTATTCACGACGAAGCGCTCGAGCCCGACCAGGTGCTCATTCTGGCCTTCAACAAGAAGGCTGCGAACGAGATCGGCGATCGTGTCCGCGGCGCGGCTGGGATCGATCAGTTCCGAAACGCCCGTACCTTCCATAGTCTCGCTTGGCAGCTTGCAGACCATGCCGGGCGAGAGCTGATCTTCGATGATGGCAACTTGGCGCCATCACGTCGCAAACAGACTGGGTTCGTGGAGCGGCTCATCGGGTCGATCATGAACCCCGCCTTCCGCGAACGACTCTATGAGTTCTTCCGTCGGGAGCTGGAGCAGTTGGATCGACTCGGCTCCAATCTGTCGAAGGAAGAGTACGTTGCCTACCGTAGGTCCATGGCGGACTACACGCTGGGCGGTGAGACGGTCAAATCCAATGGCGAGAAGTTCATCGCCGACTTCTTGTTCGAGCACGGCATCGCGCACAAGTACGAAAAGGTCTGGTCTTGGGACAAGCAGGATCGGCTGCATGGTACGGCCTATCGTCCTGATTTTTCGATCATCGGTGACGGCTGCGATGTCATCCTGGAGCACTGGGCGATCGACCCAAATGATCCTTGCGCGCATGTCCCGGACTGGTGGGACACCAGCACGCAGAACTACTTGGACCAGATCAAAGCTAAGCGGAAGTTCTGGGCGCAACGCGGCGTGGCGCTCGTTGAAACACATGCCGGCATGCTGGCCGGCGGGCGCGTGGCGTTCGAGGCTTCGCTGCAGGCTTTGCTGGAGCGCGCCGGTATCCGCTGCCAGAAGCTGGGACATGATGAGCTGGTCCGGCGGGTCGCCGAGGCACCAAGAACCGTCTCGAGGATGGCCGAACTGTTCCTGCAGTTCATCTCGCGGGCGAAGAAGCGCGGCTGGGCGGTAGACGACATGGCCAGAGTCGTGCGGGACGAGCCTGACCCCGAGCCTCGCAATCGCGCTTTCCACGAGCTGGCCGTGCATGCCTATGCCGCTTACGAGCGGCGACTGGTCGAACAGTCGGCGATGGATTTCGACGATCTGTTGATCTCCGCCGCTGAGTGCGTGAGGGAAGGCGGTGGTGCGGCGCGCCTACAACTGGACAAATCAGACTCCATCGCTATTCGCGACCTGCGCTGGATCCTTATCGACGAGTTTCAGGACTTCTCCGAGTTGTACTACCGGTTGATCAACGCGATCCTTGAGGCGAACCCATCGATTCGTTTGGTTGCGGTAGGCGACGACTGGCAGGCCATCAACGGTTTCGCGGGTGCACAGCTGACCTTTTTCAACCGCTTTGAGGGTTACTTCCCTAGCGCCGGTGCAGCGATCATCTCCACAAATCGCCGTTCGGGAAGGGCCATCGTAGGTGCCGGCAATCAGCTCATGGAAGGACGAGGTGAGCCAGCACTCGCACACCACGGTTTTGATGGTGACGTCGATGTGGTGGCAATCGACAAAACTTGGCCTGAGGATGGGTCGATTTACCTTGCGGCGGCCACGACGGTTCGCGACGATGGTGGGAAAAGCGTCAATTGGGAACTTGCAAGGGCACTGAAGGCGTGCGCTGACTACGTCGCGAAGTCTATCTACCCGAATGCAACGCAAAGTTCGCGTTGGATGCCATCGGTGTTGTTGCTGGCGCGTACAGGTCGTGCCTATGGCGCGACGTTGGCCGAGTTCGGTAGTCGGCTCGAACAGGTCCTGCGCCAACATCCGGACCTGCAGGTCCTTGCGAATGACTTCGCCCTAGGAAAAATGGCGTCCGATTTAGATGCCGGGACCGCTCTGATCGAGGTCATGACCGCCCACAAGGCCAAGGGGAAGGAAGCCGACACGGTTATCGTGCTGGAGGCCGTGCTGCGGCAGTTCCCCAAGGTGCACGCCGACAATCAACTCTTCGGCCCGTTTGGCGTCACTGCAGAGGACGTGCTGGCAGAGGAGCGTCGGTTGTTCTATGTCGCAGCCACCCGGGCTGAGCATCGCCTGATGTTTCTCACTGAAACAGCCAAGGAGTCGCCGTATCTTGAAGCCATGCGGGGAAGCCACTTGGCTGGCAGGCAGGCCCGCGGCAAAGGTGTGCAACTCAGCGCCGAAGCACAGGCTCTGAAGGCACATCTTGACCGGATCGACCGGGAATCGCTGATCAGGCAGAACGTCTCGCAACACGCCGGATCGGTTTGGGAACGACTAGCCGGACTGGGCCCGCCCGAAGTTGGATATTCCCTCTCCCGGGATCTGTGCGCAGAGCTGGCTTGGCCGGAGCACAAGCCACCGGTTGCCATTCTCACTGGTCGGCATAGAACTCAAGCTGCTCGTTGGCGGCTGGAGGGCTGGGAAGTCCACTGAACAAATCTCGATTGGCAGACAGAACGATCTGCGCACGCTGGAACAGGAATGCAAGTTGACCACCATGCACGAGCTTCGAAGGTCCGACCGGGCGAGCTGCCTGTCCAATCGCAACTATGAGGTTGGCCAGCGGAACGCCGGCGTTCGCCGGCATCCCTAGTGCACGGAGTTGAACCTCCGTCAGCTGCGATTACGCTGGACGTTGATCCGAGCGAATAGCTGCCCGGCCGCCTGGCGCGCGGCGGCATCGGCGTCGCTCGCGAGCGGGTTCAAGTCGATGCCCTCGTCGCCGCCAACGTAGGCAGGTCCTCCTATGTCATCGTCGTAGGGCGTGCCGTCCTCGTTGATAGCTTCGTACCGGTCCTGACTCAGGTCGTCCTCCAGCAGGCGGGACAGATGCATCCACACCCACGCCTGCTCGTCTTGCTCGCCATGGTCGAGGATCAACTCGCGCATTGCGCCGGTGTCGCCTTCCTGAGCGGCGACCGTGAGCCAATAGCGCACCTTCTCTCCATCCCCGTGCTCGCCCGCGATCTCGACCATGCTCATCGGATCCATTTCATCCGAAGGCGATCGCTCGAGAACCGCTGGGTCGCCGTAGCGTTCGGCCGTTTCCATTAGCGCGCGAATGTCTCCGCCCCGGGCCGAGGCAAGCAGGTGGTGGCGGTGCTTTTCTATCACGCGCAGTCCGTTGGCCTCGACATCTACGAAGCTCACGAACGGACTCGTCCATGTCCCCTCGCGCTTTACTTGCCTCCTCATTCGCTCTTCTTCATCGCCAAACAGCACCGCCTCGGACTCGAGCAGCTTCGCGATGGCCAAGTGCGCGGCCGGCGCCCCGCGCTGAGCCGCACCCTCTAGGCCTTCCAGCAGCAACCGCTGGTGTTGGAAGTAGAGGCCCATGTCCCCGTGCGCGGGTTCGACTACCTGTGTCCATACCCACTCGTACCAGTCGGGGCCATCTTCGTGCTCTTCGACCGCCGCGATCAGCGCTTCGAACCGCACCGGCGCGTAGCCGGCGTCGCGCAGAAAAAGAGGCAGCCCCTCGACGACCCGCTCGCACGCTTCCGCAGGAAGGCCGAGCTCTCGGCAGCGGGCCCGCATAGCCCCCGAGTCGGGATCGATACCGGTGAGGCTAAACGGCACGTCGCACCAGGCCGCGTCGTGCTGGAACGCGGCATGGGTGGGGTAGCCCACGGCGGCGGCGAGCAGCTCGTGGACATGGCTGCGCTTGAGTGAAGTAACGCCGCGTGCCTGGAGGAACGCGTGCGCACGGTAGGCCTGTTCTTTGATGGTCATGACTCGCCCTCGATGGCCAAGCCGATCCGGGTCAGGCGCACACGTTTAAATCCCCGGCAGCCGGGCCAGAAGTCGAATCGATCTAGGGATAAGGCCTGTTTTTGCTCGTGTGCAAGCAAGGCGGGCGCCTGAGGCAGTCTAGTCCCAGTAGCGACCGATTCCAACCGCTGCGGCCACATTCGGCCAATAGCGGACACCTGCATGCCTTTGGTGATCTAGCTACTTAGGGGCGGAGACTGGGGCGAGCCCTGCGCCACCAGTCTCACGTCTGGGCCGTTGGCGTTGACGGCCTGCAGAGGGCGCGACAAGTGCCGATCCGAGAACGCACGAATCGCGCAACGCGAAATCAACGAAATGTCTGAAATCGGCCTCAACAAGCCCCGTTGAGGCGTCTATAGGCCTTCCAGACGCATCTAGCGTTTCTTGTAAAGAACGAGCGGGCAGGCACTTCGCATGTCCTAAATCCACTCTAGGAGCTCGTTTTGAACACGATCAGCCAGTTCAATCACTCGATCGACGACAGCCGTGATGCACCTGTCTCGTGGGGGCGGTTCAAGTACTTCACTCGCAAGCCCGGAATGCGGAACCCGATCGTGCCGTTGGCACTGGCATATGCCGTCTACACAGACTGCGAGTACCAGTCGGTAAACATCCGCGAGGCCATCCGAAAGGCGCGAGCACTCGGCTTCGAGGTGTCCACGTTATCGGCCTACGAGGCGCGCCAGGCAGAACGTCGCTGGGGCCGCTGAGGTGACACGCTCCCGGCGGCAGGCGCCGGGAGCCTTCTGGCTACACTCGGCCCCGAGAATCTGCCTTGGGTCGATAACTGTTGTAGAGGAAAGCCTTGACCCACTTGAAGCCACTCGCGCTAAGAGGCCCCAATCGGTCATACGGCCTTCCGAATAATTGGCACAACGTTGTCGTTAAGCCTCAGGCCGTCCAAGTAGTCTGCCCACGCCTGCATCATCTTCTTGCGCTCTGTTAAATGTGCGGTTCGGTTGTATGCGCGCCCCAGCGGGTCCCGCACCGCGTGCGCCAATTGGTGCTCAATGTAGTCGGGTCGAAAAGCCAGAACCTCATCGAGGACCGTCCGAGCCATGGCCCGGAATCCATGCCCGGTGATCGTTTCCCCGTTGAAGCCCATGTAACGCAAAGCGGCGTTGATGGTGTTCTCGCTCATTGGTCGCTTTGCGCTCCTGACCCCAGGGAAGACGAATTCGCTTCGACTGGTGAGAGGTCGCAGATCTTCCAGGATCTCTTTCGCTTGAAATGGGAGCGGAACGATGTGCGGTGTCCCCGTCTTGCTGGCGGTGAAACGCCACTCCGCTGTGCCCAGATCAATATCCACCCACCGCGCTTTCCGCAGCTCCCCTGGGCGGACGAACAGCATGGGGGCCAATTTCAAAGCCGCCAAAGTAACGGGGGATCCACGGTAGGAATGCATCGCCCGAAGCAAGTCGCCGATCTTCGCGGGATCGGTCACGCTGGCGAAATGCTTCGTCTGCGGCTGCTCGAGCGCCCCAGACAGATCGTCTGCTGGATTGCTCTGGGCACGACCCGTCGCGATCGCGTATCGGAATACGCGACCGGCTAGCGATCGGGCCCGATGGGCTGTCTCCACCACGCCCCGCTTCTCTAGTTTTCGTAGCGAGGCCAGCAACAGCGGCGCCGTCAGGTCGGTAATGGGTATGCCGCCGACGGCCGCCATGTCCTTCTCAATCAGTCGGCGCTCGCGCTTCACGGACCCGGGGCTCAAACCTTCCTTCGCCCGCTTGAGCAGTAGCTCGGCCGCGATCGCGCCGAACGTCGTCTCTACCCGCTCGATGTTCGCAGCTCGCTCGATCTTGGCGGCGAGTGATGGATTACCCCCACCCTTTACCAAGGCGCGTAGGCGATCTCGTTCGGCGCGCGCCTCCGCCAGTCCCATCGCCGGGTATTCCGCCATCGTGATGATGCTTGGTTTGCCGGCGTAGCGATATCGATATCGCCAGACCTTCGAACCGCTAGGCCGGACTTCGATGCACAAGCCATTGGTATCCGCGAGGCGGTATGCGCGCTCGCGCGGCTTGAGTGTGCGCAGCTTGGTGTCGGTGAGCATGTGAGTCAGCCATTTGTGAGTCAGCCGACCCGCGGCCAGCCCTCTGACTCACAGCGTGACTCACTTTTCTTCCGGATTCAATCGGATAGGCCAGGACGATAGCGGACAAAAAACCCCGCACTTTGCGGGGTTTATGGCCGAATCCTGGACTTGCTTGGACAATGCTGGACGCTTATGTGGTGGGCCCACCAGGACTCGAACCTGGAACCAAAGGATTATGAGTCCTCTGCTCTAACCATTGAGCTATAGGCCCGCTGCAGGACGCAGATGATACGGGCTGGCGTCGCGGTGGAGAAACCCATCGCGCTCGAGGCGGATTGCCGGCGTTCGCCCTGGCCGCACGAGGGCCGCCGGCTCGGCGGCACGAGCGTTGGCGAAAACGACGACGGCCG
This sequence comes from Lysobacter sp. P5_B9, assembly GCF_054049835.1. Lineage (NCBI taxonomy): Bacteria > Pseudomonadati > Pseudomonadota > Gammaproteobacteria > Lysobacterales > Lysobacteraceae > Lysobacter > Lysobacter sp. P5_B9. Next base: position 171,758 of record NZ_JBFULP010000002.1, on the reverse strand, counting down.
CCGAGGCGGCCGTCGCGGGCAGGAATTCCGGGGACTCATTTTCCGCGCTTGGATTCCTCGCGATCGATCACGCCATCGCCGTTGGCATCCATCACCTTGAAATCGTTGTCGCTGAAGGCGGCGATCTCCCCGAGTACGAGGGACGCGTCGTGGTTGGCGTCGATGACGTCGAACTTGCTCGGGTCGCGGGCAGTGGCGACCTCGGCGCGGCTGAGCTTGCCGTCGCGATCAACGTCGTAGAGCAGCACCAGCTCCGTGACGAAACCGTCGTACTCGGCCCGGGCGATCTTGCCATCGTGGTTGGTGTCGGCGGCGTCGAAACGGTCAGGCGCCGGGTCGGGGGTCACCTGCGCCATGGCGGATGCCGCCAGCGCTAGCGCGGCCACGCCGAAGGTGATTCGCATGAACTTGTTCATCGTTGCTCGCTCCGGTCAGGACGCATCCCATTGGCCATTGGATTTCTTGCAGGCGGTGCCGCTGGTCTCGTCGACCTGCTGGCCGCCCACGGTCAGGCCACGGCGGAAATCGCGGCATATGCGGCCATCGGACATCTGCTTGGTGTTGAGCGCGACGAAATAGCCGGACTCGTTGGTGCGCGCATCCGTCCACGTCACTTTCTGTCCGGAGGCCGCATTGTTGAGCGCGCGCTGCGCGGCGTCCTTTTCGTACTCGGACTTGGCGTGCTTCTTGAACATGTGGTTGCCGATGAAACCGCCGGCGACCGCGCCGGCCGCGGTCATCAGCACCTTGCCGGTGCCGCTCCCGAACATGTTGCCGACCAGGCCACCGACCACCGCGCCCGCTACGACGGAGCCGGTTTGCTTCTGCGTCGTGCGTGTGCCCGGATCGCTGGCGCACGCCGCCAAGGCGAGCGCAATGCACAAGGCGAGGATTCGTTTCATGATCGTTTCCCGGGTATGCGCCCCGGCCCATCCGGGGTCACTGAGGAGTGAAACGCACACTGCCACGCGTCTCCGGCCATGCTCTCGCCAGTGCGCGTTAACAGCGCGTGAGGAGCACGGTCGGTGCGTCGCCAGAAAAGCGAAGGCCCGCACATGGCGGGCCTTCGGGTGTCGCACGTGGACGAGCGCAGATCAGTCGATATCGAGGAAGCTGCGCAGCTGTTCCGAACGGCTCGGGTGGCGCAGCTTGCGCAGCGCCTTGGCTTCGATCTGGCGGATGCGCTCGCGGGTGACGTCGAACTGTTTGCCGACTTCTTCCAGCGTGTGGTCGGTGTTCATGTCGATGCCGAAGCGCATGCGCAGCACCTTGGCTTCCCGCGGAGTCAGGCCGGCGAGCACGTCGCGCACGGTTTCCGACAGGTTGATGTTGGTGGTCGCATCCACCGGGGACTCCACATTGGTGTCCTCGATGAAGTCGCCCAGGTGCGAATCCTCGTCGTCGCCGATCGGGGTTTCCATGGAGATCGGTTCCTTCGCGATCTTCATGACCTTGCGGATCTTGTCTTCCGGCATGTCCATTTCCTTGGCCAGCTCCTCCGGCGTGGCCTCGCGGCCGTACTGCTGGAGCATCTGGCGGGAAATGCGGTTGAGCTTGTTGATCGTCTCGATCATGTGCACCGGGATGCGGATGGTGCGCGCCTGGTCGGCGATCGAGCGGGTGATGGCCTGGCGGATCCACCAGGTCGCATAGGTCGAGAACTTGTAGCCGCGACGGTATTCGAACTTGTCGACCGCCTTCATCAGGCCGATGTTGCCTTCCTGGATCAGGTCGAGGAACTGCAGGCCGCGGTTGGTGTACTTCTTGGCGATCGAGATCACCAGGCGCAGGTTGGCCTCGACCATTTCCTTCTTCGCCTTGCGCGCCTTGGCTTCGCCATAGGCCATCGCGCGGCTGATTTCCTTCATGTCCGCCAGGGTCAGAAAGTTCACCTGCTCGATGGCGATGGTCGCTTCCTGCTCGGAAATGATCTGGTCCTTGACGTCGCGCAGGCCCGACGACCACTTCTGCTTGCGCTTGAGCACGTCGTCGACCCAACCGAGGTTGGTCTGGTTGCCTTCCCACGCGCGGATGAAATCCTTGCGCGGCATGCGGGCGACGCGCGTGGACAGGTCGAGGATGCGGCGCTCGTGCTCCTTGATCTTGTTCTGCACGTCGCGCAGGTTCCGGACCAGCGTGTCGGTCAGGCCAAGCGGCAGCTTGAGGGTGACGAAGACTTCCGCCATTTCCTCGCGCGCCTTGAGCACGCTCTTGTGGCTCGGGCCGTGCTTGGCATAGGCCTTCTCGAAGCGGCCATAGGCCTCGGCGATCTTGCCCATGCGCTCGGCGACTTCGGCCGGATCCGGACCGGTTGGGCCCTCTTCCGCGGCTTCTTCGTCGGCACCGGCGACTTCGACTTCTTCATCTTCCTCGTCGGCGTCGACTTCAGCGGCCACGACCGGCACGGGCTCGGGTTCGGGCTCTGCGTCGAGGAAACCGACCACGATTTCGGCCAGGCGCTTCTTGCCGGTCTTGTGGGTCTCGTAGTCGGCGAGGATGTGGGCGATCGTGGCCGGGAACGAAGCCAGCGCGGCCTGCATCTGGTTCAGGCCTTCCTCGATGCGCTTGGCGATGGCGATTTCGCCTTCGCGCGTCAGCAGCTCGACGGTGCCCATCTCGCGCATGTACATGCGCACCGGGTCGGTGGTGCGGCCACCTTCGCCATCGAGCGCGGTCAGCGCCGCGGCGGCTTCTTCGGCAGCGGTTTCATCGACCTCGCGGCCACCGCCGGCGGCTTCGCCAGCGAGCAGCAGGGTTTCGGCGTCGGGCGCAACTTCATGCACCTCGATGCCCATGCCGTTGATCATGCCGATGATGTCTTCGATCTGCTCCGCATCGACGAGGTCGTCGGGCAGGTGATCGTTGACTTCGGCGTAGGTCAGGTAGCCCTGTTCCAGGCCCTTGCTGATGAGCTGCTTGATGTCGGACTGAGGCGCCGGACGTTCGTTGGCCATGGAGTGGACACCGGGAGGGGTACTAAGGGAACCAAGCATTATACCAGCGGAAGCGGGTACTGCCCGGTCAGAAACGCCTGGTCCCTGCAAGTCGCCGCGCGCCGCCCGGCTCGCAGCATCAGGAGTCGGCGGCGCCTCGGACCCATCGGCTTCGGCTTACGCCTTGAGCAGGAAAGTCACGGGGCCGTCGTTGACCAGGCTGATCACCATATGGGCGCCGAACCGCCCGGTTTCCACCCCGGGTGCGTGCTTTTGCCGACACGTTGACAGCAGCCGGTTGAACACGGGTTCAGCCAGCCCGGGCTCCGCCGCGGTGGAGAAGCCCGGACGCATGCCGCTCGCGGTATCGGCGGCGAGGGTGAACTGGCTGACCAGCAGCAGGCCGCCACCGGTCTCGGCCAGGCCGAGGTTCATCCGCCCCTGGGCGTCGGCGAAGACGCGGTAGCCGAGCAGGCGGTCGGCCATGCGCGCGACCTGCGCATCGCCGTCGCCAGGCTCGACCCCCACCAGGGCCAGCAGGCCGGGACCAATGGCGCCGACGATTTCACCGTCGACGGTGACACGGGCTTCGGTGACGCGCTGGATCAGGGCAAGCATGGGCGGAGATCGCGAATGGGATCCGGGAATCGTACGGGCTAAGCGCGGGCTTCCCGATCGCGCTCCCCAAAATCGCGCTCCCCAAATACGGCACGGGTGGATCGCCGCGAGTGGATCGCCACGGGTTGATCGCGCGGAGCGGCGGCTACACTGAATGCGATGGCCGACTTCCTCGCCCGCTTCCTCTACTTCTGCGCCGCGCTCCTCGCCCGCCTGCCCTGGCCCTGGCTGATGCGCCTGGGCGACGGCGTCGCGACGCTCATGCTGCGCCGGGATTCGCGCGAGGCGCGGGTGGCACGCCGCAACCTCGAACTCATCGAGCCGGGCCTGCTTCCGGCGCAACGCGAGGAACTGCAGCAACGCATCGTGCGCACCACCGCACGCCAGGCGATCGAGACGCTGCGGTTCTGGACGCGGCCGCACACCGAGAATCTCGGGCTGATCCGGGAGCACCACGGCGTTGAATTGTTCGATGCGGCGATCAGTGCCGGCCGCGGCGTGATCGTCGCCGCGCCGCATTACGGCAACTGGGAACTGCTGAACCAGTGGCTCGCCTCCCACACGCCGCTCGCGATCCTGTACGCCCCGCCGGAATCGGAGATCGGCGACGCCTTCCTGCGCCGCGTCCGCGCCGACGACGCCAACGCGCACCGCGTGACGCAGGTGCGCGCGGAAGGTCCGGGCGTGCGCCAGCTGTTCAAGATCCTCAAGGACGGCGGCGTGGTCGGCATCCTGCCCGACCAGCAGCCCAAGCAGGGCGACGGCGAGTTCGCCCCGTTCTTCGGCGTGCCCGCGCTGACGATGACGCTGCTGGGACGCCTGGCAAACCGTACTGGCGCCGCGGTGATGTTCGCCTACTGCGAGCGCATCGACGGCGGCCGCGAGGGTCGCCCCGCGTTTGCCCTGCATATCGATGCCGCGCCGGAAGCCGTTGCCGACGCCGACCCTGTGATCGCGGTGACCGCGCTCAACAGCGCACTCGAACGCATTGCGCGGCGCGATCCGAGCCAGTACCAATGGACCTACAAGCGCTACACGCTGCGGCCGTCCGGGCGCGGTGAGGACAATCCGTACCGCGGAATCCGATGACTATGGAAGCAGCTCCGATGGAGATCGACACTGCCACCTTGGACAACTCGGATTGGCAGCCACTGCCCGCGCGCGCGCGCCTGCTGTTTGCCGTTTCGCGCACCGGCGTGGCGCTGCCGGTGGCGGTGGCCGGATTCGTCGTGTTCCGCCTGGTGGGGCTGCCGGCCATCGTGGGTGGGATCGCCGCCGCGGTAATGGCGGGCGCACTCGCGCTGTGGCTGGGCGTCCGCCAGTTCCGCCACGTCGCATGGCGGCTCGATTCGACGGGCCTTGCGATACGGCGCGGCCGCCTGTTCCAGCGCGAGACCCGCGTGCCGGCCACCCGCGTGCAGCACCTCGACCTCAAGCGCGGGCCGTGGCAGCGCAGGCGCCGGCTCGCCACGCTGGTGGTGCACACCGCGGGCACGCGGCACAGCGCGGTGACGCTGGCGTACCTGGACGAAGCCGATGCCGAACGCCTGCGCGACACCCTCGGCCGGCAGATCGACCGCGATGACGACGACGGCCCGCAGGGCGCCTGAACTCCGCCAACGCGGCCCATGACCGTGCCCATGACCGACGTCGCCCACGCCAGCCATCGCCTTCACCCGATGTCCTGGCTGTTCGCGTTGCTGCAGCAGCTCAGGCAATTCGTCGTGCCCTTGGTCGCGGCATTCTTCTTCGGCGGGGACCGCAATGAGCTGTGGCCGCTGATCGGCGTCGGCGTGCTCGCCCTGGTATCGGTATGGCGCTATTTCACGTATCGCTATGGCTTCAGCGACGAGGCGCTGATCGTGCGCAGCGGTGTGCTCGAACGCAGCGTGCGGGTCATTCCGTTCGCGCGCATCCACAACGTCGCCCTGCAGCAGTCGCTGCTGCACCGCATGTTCGGTGTCGCCGAGGTGCGGCTGGAATCCGCGGGTGGGCAGAAGCCGGAAGCGGAAATGCGCGTGCTCAAGCTGGCCGATGCACTGGCGCTGGAGACCCTCGTGCGCCGGCGCGGTGTCCATGCCGGACCGGGCATCCAGGCGCCTGCGACGGCCGCGCCGCTGCTCACGCTGCCCCCTGGCGAAGTCATCCGCCTCGGCATGATCTCGAACCGCGGCCTGATCGTCGTCGGCGCCGCGATCGGCGGCCTCTCGCAATACAGCCCGCGGATGCTGCCCAACCTGCTGGAGCGCTGGGGCCAATGGCTCCTGGGCTGGGCTTCGCAAAATGGCATGCAGGGATCCGTGCACGTCGCCGTGGCCGGCATCAGCCTCGCCCTGGTCGCGATCGTGCTGCTGCGCCTGTTCTCGATCCTGCTCGCGCTGCTGCAATACCACGGCTTCATCCTGAGCGAGAGCGGCCGCCGCCTCACGGTGGAACGCGGCCTGCTTGCACGCTGGCGCACCAGCGCTTCGCGCCGGCGCATCCAGGCATGGACGTTGCGCGAGAACGTCATGCACCGCCTGCTCGGTCGACGCAGCCTCGACATCGACACGGCCGTGGCCGAACAGCACAACCAGCAGCGCGCGCTGCGAGAGCTCGCGCCGGTGGCGACGCCGGCCGCATGCGACTCGCTCATCGAACACCTGCTGCCGCATTCGGCGTGGGCGCGGCTCGAATGGCGGCCGCAGCCGCGTAACGCATGGTGGCGGCTCGCGCTTCCCGGCCTGCCCATCGCGTTGCTGCTGATGGCGCTGGCCGCCTGGGGCCTGGGATGGTGGGGATTGCTGGCCCTGCTGTGGCTGCCCTGGTCCGGGTATGTCGCCCGCCGACATGTCCGCGCCGCCGGCTACGCCGTCAACGACGAGCTGGTTGCCGTGCGCGAAGGCTGGTGGAGCCGCCACTGGCGCTTCGCCGAACTCGACAAACTGCAGGCACTGCAGCTCACGCGCAATCCCCTCGACCGGCGCTGCGGGACGGCCACGCTGTGGCTGGACACGGCCGGCGCGGGCACGACGTCTCCGCCGCTGCGCATCCGGTTCCTGCCGGACGCCGAAGCGCGCGCACTGTGCGAGCAGCTGTCACGCACCCTGGCGCAACGTCCGCTGCGCTGGTAGCGACGGTTCAGCGCCCCCAGTACCCCAGCTCGCGACGGATCTGCAGGCGGCGCCACAGCGACGAGAGCGGCTTGTTTCGCAGCGTGCCCAGTTGTCCGGCCAGCAGCGCGTCGGTCGCGGCGATGACCCGTTCCGACGAACGACCATCGCGCCAGGGGTGGATCGCATCGGCGTAGTCGGCCAATGCCCCCTGCAGGCGCGCATCCGGGGCGAAGGCCTGCGCGAGCATCTCCGGCAACCGCGAAGGCTCGGCGAAGTCGAGCATGTGCGGCTTCGGTGCGCGGTTGCGGAAGGTCAACACGGGTTTGCGTTGCACGACGAACTCCGAGACCACCGACGTCGTGTCCGCCAGCAGCACGTCGGCGGCGCGCTCCGCGGCGACCAGCTGCTCGGTTTCGATGAAGGCCGCGTTCGCGCCGGCGAGAGCGCGATAGCGCGCGAACAGTTCCGGCGGGCACTTCGGGTGCAGGGTCAGCAGCCAATAGCGATCGCCGCGTGCGACCTCGGCCGCGATCGCGTCGAGCAGGTGCGGCGCGGCGCTGAGCCGTTCGGTGAACGTGGAGGCGAACATCACCAGCGGACGCCCACCCGCCGGCGCGCGCAGGGCCGCCGCACTGCCGTCATCGTCGCGGAACAGTGGATCGAGCTTGGGCCAGCCGGTTTCGACGACCGCGAAATGCCGTTCGCGCGCCGCCAGCGCGCGGAATGGCTCCGTCGTCGCCGGTCCCTGCGTGCAGTACAGATCGAACAGGCCGCGCACGCGGAAGTGGCCACGCTCGTTGGAACGCTTCTCCACATTGAAACCATGGAAAAGCTGGACCTTGGCGCCATCCACGAACGTCGGCACCCAGTTGGCGGCGCTGAACACCGCCCGCGGCCTGAGCGCGACGGCTTCCCGCATTCCCACCATCCGCACCGGTGCCGGCAGCGTCGATCCCGCGGCGCCGTCCACGAACCACGCGTGCACGCCGTGCCCCAAGGCTTGCAGCGCATCCGCCAGCGGCTGCAGGATGGGCAGCGCATAGCGCTCGGTCGCGAACAACAGGTAATCCGCCATCACTACTTCCCAGACCCGTTCGGCGCGCGTGCCGATTTCCGCGTGCATTATCACGTTCAACGAGGCCGACCGCATTGGCGACTGCCTCGCCTCGCTCGCGTTCTGCGACGAGATCGTGGTGGTCGACTCGCATTCGACCGATGCCACGCGCGCGATCGCCGAGTCGCTGGGTGCACGCGTGATTGCGCGGCCGTTCGACGGTTTCCGCAGCCAGAAACAGTTCGCGATCGAACAGGCCACCCACGACTGGGTCCTGTGCCTGGACGCCGACGAGCGCGTCAGCGCGGAGTTGCGTGCGGCGATCGAGGCGGAGCGCGCGGGCGGCTTCACCACCGCGGCCGGTTACCGTTTCGCCCGGCTGAGCGAGTATTTCGGCAAGTTCCTGCGCCACGGCAACGCCTATCCGGACCGCGTCCTGCGCCTGTTCGACCGCCGCCGCGGCGGCTGGCGCGGCACGCGCGAAGTGCATGAGGCGGCGAGCGTGGAAGGCGAAGTCCGCACGATCAGGGGCGACCTGATCCACTACCCCTATCGCTCACTCGAGCAGCAACTGGCGAAGACGCAGCGCTACGCAAGGATGATGGCCGAGCACGACTTCGCCCGCGGCAAGCGCGCCACGCTGGGCAAGCTGGTACTCGCGCCGGCGTGGCGGTTCTGGCGCGGCTACGTGCTGCGCGGCGGCTTCCTCGACGGCTGGCATGGGCTGGTCTATGCCTATGTACGCGCCAACTATGTGCGGCAGAAGACCGTCATGCTGTGGCTGCTGCAGAACGGCCGGCCGCTGTAGCGCACCGCCTGCTGCGCGGCGGCGCGGTCGCCCGACAACGTCCCGTTCAATCCCCGTCGGTGTCCTGCAGGTCGTTGTCCGTGATCACGCAACCGGGCACCACGGCCGTGGCCGGCACCAGCCACCAGATCCGGCGGTTGGAGCGACCGCCGAGCATGACCTTGCTGCGGTCGATGCATTTCGACATCGCCGGTTCCTGCACCAGCAGCCAGCGCTGCCGAGGGGCCTGCCGCTGCCAGGCCACGCCGCGCCGGAGCTGCTCGCCGATCGGCACCTTGAAGCCGAACGTCATCGCTGGCCGCCGCGACATCAGCAGGATCTGCTCCTTCCAGGCAACGAGGCCAAGCTGCGCATCCGGGGCGAGGCGACCGTCGATCTCGGCCATCAGGCCAGTCGCGGAGCTGGACGGATTCAGCAGCGGATAGGCGACCAGGCCATACAGCACCCAGATGAAGGTGAGCGTCGACAGCAGCACCGCGATCGGGCGGCGCAGGCCGAACCACAGCAGGCTGCCCAACCCGCCCGCCCCCATCGCCAGCAGCATCCAGCCAAACGGCGCCGCATCGCGCTGCAGGCCGCGCTCGCCGATCAGTTTGTCCACGAAACCGGTATGACCCAGCAGCATGGCCAGCCCGACACCCGTCATCGCCAGGGTGAACGCAAGTGCGAATCCGAGTGCCAGTCGTCGCGCCCACAACTTGCGCACGATGCCCGGCAGCAACGGCGCGAGCGCGAGGCAGGCCATCGGCAGCGTCGGCATGATGTAGACGTCGCGCTTGCCGTGGGGAAACGAGAAGAACAGGACGACCAATACCCACCACGCCAATGGCAGCAGGTAGCGCGCATCGCGTCGCTGCAGGCGCCGCTTCCATGCCGGCAGCGCCCACGGCAATGCCAGCAGGGGAGGCAGCCACATCGTCAGCATCACGCCGATGAAGTACCAGGGCGGATGCGGATGGTCCCAGGATCGCGTGTAACGCCCCGCGGTCTGGCGGAACAGGATGTCTTCCAGGTAGGCGCGGTAGGCCGGGTCCGGATGGTGCAACGCCGTGGTCACCATGGGCACCAGCCATAGCGACATCGCGACCACCAGCGCCAACGGGCCGAGCAGCAGGCGCCAGTCGCGCCGATGCACGCGGGCCCCTGCCCAGCCGCGGGTCGCCGCGAAAATCGCCGGCGCCAGCATCAGCAGCGCGAGCACCCCGACGCCCTTCGTGATGGTGCCCACGCCCGCCGCGAACCAGGCCAGCGTCCACATGCGCCAGTCCGGCCCGCGCAGGAAGTGGCGGATCAGGCCGTAGTTGGCGAGGGTGATCCAGAACATCACCGTCGGATCGATCTGCGCCTTCTTCGCCTGGTAGGTGAACTGCAATGCGAACAGCAGCGCATAGCCGGCATACAGGCCGACGCGGCGCGTCCACAGCCGCTTGCCCAGGTCGACCACGCACCACAGGGTGCCCAGCGCGGCGAGCAGGGAGGGCAGCAGGAACGCCACGCGCCAGTTGCCGAACAGCGAGTAGGCCAGCGCCTGCAGCCACATGAACGTCGGCGGCTTGTCCGAATACAGCTCGGCACCGCGGTGCGGGAACAACCACTCGCCGCTCTCGATCATGTGCTTGGCAACGAGCGCGAAGCGCGGTTCGTCGGCGGGCCACGGATCGCGCAGGCCAAGGCCGGCACCGAGCACCAGCACGGCGAGGATCCAGAACATCCAGGTTTCGCGGGATCGGTTCGTTTTCAGCATGCGCGGATCATAGTCGGGCGATGTCGGGTTCTTGTCGGTTGCGCCTGTGCAGGTCCGTCCTGCGCAGACCCGGGAGCGTCAAGCTGCCTTGCGCAGGCGGGCGTAGTAGAAGCCATCACCGCCCCGCTCGCCGGGCAGGCGCTGCCGGCCCGCGCCGCCCCGTTCGAATGGGCTGGCGTGGTCGCCGAACTCCTCGTCCAGCGCATCGGCGGTGGCATCCGGCGTGCGCGCCAGGAACGCCGCGACCTGCTGTTCGTTCTCCGCCTTGAGTACCGAACAGGTGGCATACACCAGCACTCCACCCGGCGCGAGCGTCGTCCACAACGCATCCAGCAGCCGCGCCTGGGTGGCGAGCAATGGCGCCAGGTCGGTTTCGCGCCGATGTAGCAGCACGTCGGGTTGGCGCCGCACGATGCCCGTCGCCGAGCACGGCGCGTCGATCAGCACGGCGTCGAGTGGCGTGCCATCCCACCAGCTTTCCAGGCGGGTCGCGTCGGCAGCGAGCAGGCGCGCGCCGGCGCCGACCCGTACCCGCGCGAAGGTGCCGCGCACCCGCTCCAGTCGGGAGGCATCCACATCCAGCGCGATCAGGCGCAGCGCGGGATCCCGCTCCAGCAGATGCGCCGACTTTCCGCCCGGCGCGGCGCAGGCGTCGAGCACGCGCGCACCGGGCACCAGCGGCAACGCATCGGCGACGCGCTGCGCGGACAGGTCCTGCACCGACACCGCGCCCTCGGCGAAGCCCGGCAACTGGGCGACGGCGAGACTGGCATCGAGGCGCAGCGCATCGGCGGCGGTGTCATCGACGTGCGATGCAATGCCGGCGTCGAGCAGGCACTGGCGGTAGGCATCGCGCGACTGCTGCAGCCGGTTCACGCGCAACCACAAGGGCGGCATCTGCGCGCTGGCTTCGAGGATGCGCGCGTGCTCCTGCGGCCAGTCCTGTTGCAGGCGCTTTCGCAGCCACTGCGGCCAATGCGCGGCGGGATCGCCGGACGGCAGGCCATCGCGTTGCGCGCGGCGCAGCAGCGCGTTGACCATGCCTGCCTGGTGGGCGCGGCCCAGCGATCGCGCGGCTTCCACCGTCGAGGCGACCGCGGCGTGCGCAGGCAAGGCCAGCGGATCGAGCTGGGCGAAGCCGACGTACAGCAGCGCGCGCAGTTCGTCGTCGCGCCGGCCCAGCGGACGCGGAATCCATGCCTTCAATGCGCCCTCGAAACGCGATGGATGGCGCAGCACCGCGAAGCAGATCGCCTCGACCAGGGCGCGATCACGCGTGTCGCCCAGCGTCGACAAGTGCGCGGACAGCTCGGCCTTGAGCGAACGGCCGCGATGCAGCACGGCGTCGAGCACACGCGCCGCCACGACCCGCGACGCGGCACCGCTGCTCACGCGCCCCTCAGGTCAGGACGGCCGTTGAGGTAGTCGGCGGCGCTGATAGCCTTGCCGCCTTCCCGCTGCAGCACGCGGATGCGCAGGACGCCTTCGCCGCAGGCGACATCGAGTCCGTCGCGGCCCGCGCGCAGCAGGGTGCCGGGCGCGGCGTCGTGGCGTTCCGGCAGCGCCACCGCGCCGTGCAGGCGCAGGCGCTCGCCGGCGACGATCGCCTCGGCCATCGGCCAGGGATTGAACGCACGCACTTTATTGGCGAGCACGCCCGCCGCTTGCGACCAGTCGAACCGGGCTTCGGCCTTGTCGAGCTTGTGCGCGTAGGTGACGCCCACGTCGGGCTGCGGCCGCGGGTGCGGACGGACGCCGGCGCGCAGCAGTCCCAGGCCATCGGCGAGGACCTGCGCGCCCAGCGCGGCGAGGCGATCATGCAACTGGCCGCCGCCCTCGTCCGCGCCGATCTCCAGCGCCTGCGACAGCAGCACCGGCCCGGTGTCGAGGCCCTTCTCCATCTGCATCAGGCACACGCCCGATTCGCGGTCGCCCGCTTCGATCGCGCGCTGGATCGGCGCGGCGCCGCGCCAGCGCGGCAGCAGCGAGGCGTGCACGTTCCAGCAACCGTAGGTCGGAATGTCGAGCACCGACTGCGGCAGGATCAGGCCGTAGGCAACAACGATCATGAGGTCCGGCTTCAATGCCCGCAGCGCGTCCTTCGACACGACCGGTTTGAAGTTCTCCGGCTGCACCACCTCGATGCCGCGCAGCAGCGCCTCGCGCTTGACCGGCGAGGGCGTCAGTTCGCGGCCGCGGCCCGCGGGGCGGTCGGGCTGGGTGTAGACCGCGACCACTTCATTGCGTTGCGCGGCGGCGCGCAGGCTGGGCACGGCGAAATCCGGCGTGCCGGCGAAGACGATTCTCAGAGTCATGGGTAACCCGTAGGGTGCGATAAGCGAAGCGCCTTGCACCTTCGCCCGACAACACGAACTTCATCTGCGGTGTGCCGCAGCGGCAATTCCGGCCGCACGCCCCGCGGGACGTGCGCCATTATCCGGGTCCGGCGTTCCACCGGCCCCTTTACAGTCAGGCGGCCGCCTGGCGGCGAGCCTTGGCCAGCTTCTTGCGCACCATCTCGCGCTTGAGCGGCGAGAGGTAGTCGACGAACAGCTTGCCGATCAGATGGTCCATCTCATGCTGGATGCACACCGCGAGCAGGCCATCGACGTGCATCTCGAACGGCTGGCCTTCGCGGTCCAGGGCCTGCACCGTGATCTCGTTGGCGCGGGTGACATCGGCAAAGATGCCCGGTACCGACAGGCAGCCTTCCTGGTAGACCTGGTCGCCGGCGCGCGCGGTGATCACCGGGTTGATGAAGACCAGCGGCCGGGTTTTATCGTCGCTCACGTCTATGACCATGAAGGTCTGGTGGACGTCGACCTGGCTCGCCGCCAGCCCGATGCCGGGGGCTTCGTACATGGTTTCGAACATGTCGTCGAGCAGGCGCTGGAAGGCGTCGTCGCCGATCCTGACGGGGTCGACCGGACCGGCCTTGGTACGCAGCCGCGGGTCGGGGAATTCAAGGATGGGGAGCAGGGCCATGGTACGAAGTCTCTGGACCCTTCGCGTCGAAGGGATGCCGGGTTGTCGCGGGACAACGCGGCGGTTGGGGAAACATGCAGCCGGTCACTGAAGCGCTGTGAGGTGCGGCAGATGGCATCCCGGAAAAATGGGGGCCACGGTCACATCGTCAATGACAGGTCGAATTGTAACCCTGCGAAGGCCGTGGAAAGCTTGCAAAGGCGCGCATCTTCTGGGCTATAGTGCCCGGGCCCGTGGGGAAACTGGCAAGGGGAATCAGATACATGGCCGCCATGCTTAAACCAATCCGCACGGTTCTTACCGCTGCGCTCCTGACCATCGCTACCGTCGGCGTCGCCGCCGAGATGAACGGTGATCATCCTGATACCTACACCGTGCGCCGAGGCGACACGCTGTGGGACATTGCGGGCAAGTTCCTCAAGCGACCGTGGCTGTGGCCGGAGATCTGGCAGGCCAACCCGCAGATCAAGAATCCGCACCTGATCTACCCCGGCGACGTCATCTCGCTGGCCTACCTCGACCGCGTCGCGGTGACTCCCGGCCCGCGCGAGGAAGCGCCGGCCACCGGCGTCCCGCTCTCGCAGGTGGAGCCGTTCCTGAAGAACCTGCGCGTGGTCGACGAGTTCGAGGACCTGCCCTACGTGGTCGGCCTGGAAGAAGACCGCCTGCGCGCTTCGCTGGACCAGGTCGCCTACGTGCGCGGCCTGTCCGGCGCCGAAGCCGGCCAGCGCTACGCGATCGTGCGCCCGACCCAGCGCTACACCGGCATCAATCCGAAGCGCTGCTGCGATGTCACCGTGCAGAAGGCGGACGATCTCGATTTCCGCGGCGACATGACCAAGGGCACCGAGCAGCTGTGGAATCACCAGATGCCGGCGACGCGCGGCGAATTCCTCGGCTATGAACTGATGCAGATCACCACTGCCACGGTCAGCCGCGGCGAAGTCGGCCAGGCCGAGGCCAGCACGCTGGTGGTGGACCAGAGCGGTCGCGAAGTGCGCGTCGGCGACCGCCTGATCCCGGTCGAAGCGCAGCCTTACGACCTGCAGTTCTTCCCGCATGCTCCGAAGCAGGAATTCGCCTACGGCAAGGCCAAGGTGCTTGCCGTCGCCGACATGCTCCGCACGGGCGGCCCGCGTGATGTGGTGGCGCTGTCGGTCGGCTCGCGCGATGGCGTCGACAACGGCACCGTGTTCTCCAGCTGGCGCGTCGGCACCGACAAGGTCGATCGCGTGGCAGTGGGCGATGACCGCAGCTATGACACCGTCGGCCATGGCAACACCGTGCGCCTGCCGGACGAATACGCCGGCCACATGGTGGTGTTCCGCACCTTCGACAAGGTCAGCTACGCGCTGGTGATGGACAGTGTCCGCCCGACCCGCGTGGGCTACGAACTGAAGCATCCCGACGCGCCGTACTGATCGGGCGCTCGCTCCGCGACATGCAACGGCGCCGAATGGCGCCGTTGTTTTTTTCCTGGCGCACTTCGTCGCCGTTGCCGCACAGGTTCAGGCAATTCCTACTGCGGATTGCGGCCCCGGCCGGATTCGCCGGCGTCGCGTGCCACGTAGCCTGCAGCGATGCACAACGATGACATCGACGCGTTATTGCGCCTGGTCGTGGCCGGTGGCGCTGCGGCGCCGCGCAAGAGCCTGCTCGACCACGCCGGCGCCGCCGGAGCGCTCACGGCAGGAGTCTCGTTCTGGCGCGCCTGCGGGCTCTCGGATGCGCAGACGAGTGCGCTGCGGAATCCGGACCACGCGGCGCTCGAACGCGCCAGGCAATGGCTCGCGCATTCCAACCACCATCTGCTTGGCTGGAACGACCCCGACTATCCCTCCCTGCTCCGCCGCACTGCGAACGCACCGCTTGCCCTGTTCGTCGCCGGCGAGCCGTCGCTGCTGTGGCATCCCTCCCTCGCCATCGTCGGCAGCCGCGCCGCCACGCCGGGCGGTCGTGACAATGCCGCCACGTTCGCCCGCGCCCTCGCGGTGGCCGGCTTCGGGGTTGCCAGCGGGCTCGCGGCCGGAATCGATGCCGCCGCGCATGAAGCGGTCCTCGATGCCGGCGGCCTCACCCTCGCCGTCCTCGGTACCGGCCCCGACGTGCCCTATCCCCGCAGCCATGCCGGCTTGCACGCGCGCATCGCCGCGACCGGCACCATCGTCAGCGAGCATCTGCCCGGCACCGGCGCGCGCGCCGAGCACTTCCCCAGCCGCAACCGCATCCTGGCTGGGCTCTCGCTCGGCACGCTGGTGGTGGAAGCCGCCGACCGTTCGGGCGCATTGATCACCGCCCGGCAGGCCGTCGACGCCGGGCGTGAGGTGTTCGCGGTTCCCGGCTCGATCCACAACCCGCTCGCGCGCGGCTGCCACCGCCTGATCCGGGAAGGCGCCACCCTGGTCGAGACCGCCACCGAGGTGATCGCGGCCCTGGCGCCTGTCGCGCACGAGTTGGCCACCGACTTGCGGCTGCGCCTTGGCGGCCCCACATCTGCCGCGGATCCCAGCGACCACGACGCGGTCACGCGCCCCGCCTTCACGGGTGCCGGCGCGACTTCCGGCGGTCCACCAAGCCATAACGCCGACTACCAGAAGTTGTGGAAGGCGCTCGGCCATGACCCAACAGGTATGGAGCAACTGGTTCAACGAACCGGATTGACGCCCGCCGAACTGTCCTCCATGCTCCTGATCATGGAGCTTGACGGCCAGGTAGCAACGCAACACGGCCGGTACCACCGGAGTCGATGAATCCGCCTGTGAGGCATGGTTCTTGCGGCACCCCTAAGTAAGCCCCAACCCGCCCATCGCGCCGCTTGCGGCGCAGGCCGAGGGAAATGAAAGAGAGCATCCTGGACGTCCTGCTGTACCTGTTCGAGCACTACTTCACCGAGGACGCCGATCTCGTCCGCGACCACGATTCGCTTCGCAGCGGCCCCCTCTTCGAGGAACTCGGCCAGGCCGGTTTCAGTCCCGCCGAAATCAACAAGGCCTTCGAATGGCTGGACGCGCTCGCCTCGCAGCGCCCCAGCACGTCCACACCCCGCGCAGGCGGTCCTACCCGTGTCTATTTCGGACCCGAACTGGACAAACTGGACGTGGAGTGCCGCGGCTTCCTGCTGTTCCTGGAGCAGCACGGCATCCTCGACGCCGACCAGCGCGAACTCGTGCTCGACCGCGCGATGGCGCTGGACCAGGACGAACTCGACCTCGACGACCTCAAGTGGGTCGTGCTGATGGTGCTGTTCAACCAGCCCGGCAGCGAGGCCGCGTACGCCTGGATGGAAACGCAGATGTTCGCTGACGAACCCGAGCCGGTACATTAGCCGCATCGCTGCCGGCGCACCTGCGACCGGCAGACGCAACGTGGACTCCGGCTGCAGGGATGGCCTCGGGGGGAGGCGATGATCGACTGCTATTACCACGACCCGGACGAGGGCCGCGCAGTGTCGCGGCTTGCACGGAATCCGTGGCCATGACCCACTGGCATTACATCGACGGAGCCCGCAACCGCGTCGGGCCACTGACCGCGGACGAGTTGCGCGAACACTATCGCCAGCGCCGTCTGGGCCGAGACAGCCTGGTATGGTGCGACGGGATGGTGCAGTGGGTAGCGCTCGAACGCGTGGCCATCGAACTCGACATCGACTCGATCACGCCTGTCGCCGCGATGCCACCGCCCCTGCCTGCACGCGTCACGGCGCATGCATCGCATCCGCCCACGCGATCGCAGCAGAAAGGCATGTCCGGCTGCCTCATCGCACTGATCGTCTGCGCCGCCGCCGCGGTGCCCCTGGCAGGCATCCTCGCGGCCATCGCGATCCCGGCGTACCGCGACTACGTCGAACGCGCTCGCCATGCATCCACTGCGGCGCCCGCCTACGACATGGACGCGATGGCCCAATCCGATGCGCAGGTGCGCACCCTGGTCGCACGGGCCATGACGACCTACTACCCGCAGCGGCGCGAGTGCCCCGACACCTTCGAATTCGAGAGCCTGCAGGTCCGCGATCCCGGTCTCGCCGGCAATTTCACTGTCGACCTGGACAGCAATGCCGGACAGCACTGCGGATACCGGGTCACCTTCCTGCACCAGGGTCCCATGATCGAGGGCAAGGCATTGCGTTATGACGCGATTCCGTCGGAGGGAAGCATTGAAGTGCGCTGCTCGACTACGGAAATCGCGGCTGAATTCCGGCCACCGAACTGTGGCTAAGCCACGCCTACTCCACCAGGGTTTCATTACATGAGCGATTGGTATTACAGCGACTACGAACGCAACCGCCACGGACCCGTTGCCGCGCGCGATCTGGCCGACCTGCACCACGCCGGCCAACTGCAGCCCGAAACGTTGGTCTGGCGCGAAGGCATGCCGCAATGGCGCGCGTGGCGCGAGATGATGACGCAGGCGCTGGATGAAGCCGCCGGCCGTGCCTCGCCAGCTGCCGATGCCGTGCCGCTGTCGGCGGGCGTGAATCCGTATGCAATGGCCGAGCCGATGGCGGCAGCGGCGCCCCAGCACGATGCCCAGGCCTCGTTCCCGGCTTCGCTGGGCACCCTGGCGGCAGCGGGTGCGCTGTCATCGGGCGCGAATCCCTACGCCGTCGCCGAACCGCAATCCCCCTATGCACCGCCACGCGCGCACGTCGGGAACCCCGGGCTCGTCAGCGATGGCCACGTGGTCTACGCCGGTTTCTGGAAACGCACTGCCGCCTACTTCATCGATTCGCTGGTGCTGGCCGTGCTTGGAATGATGCTCGGTGCGGTTTCCGGCGGCATTCTCGGAGCCGGCGGAGCCAGCATGGTCGTCATCCAGGCGGTTTCGCAGACTCTCGGGCTGCTGCTTGGCGCCACCTACTTCGGCGTGATGCACGCGTCGGCCAGCCAGGCGTCGCTCGGCAAGATGGCCATCGGCATCAAAGTCGTGAACGAGCAGGGTGGTCACATCAGCTTCTGGCGCGGCTTCGGCCGCTACTTCGGGCTGCTGCTCAGTTGCATGATCCTGCTCGCCGGCGTGGTGATGGCCGCATTCACGGATCGCAAGCGAGCGCTGCACGACATGATCTGCAGCACCCTGGTGGTCGACAAGTGGGCATTCACCAACAAGCCCGAGCAGCAGCGGGAGGAGTTGGGCACCGTCACGACCGTGATTCTCGTGATCGGTGGCATTCTGATGGCGGCGGGCCTGATGGCCATGATTGCCGCGATCGGCATGATCGCGGCGGCCGCTGCCGGCCGCTGAACCGCCGTAGGGGCCGCCAGCGGGCCTCGCGGACGGTGCCGTGCCCCGATTTTGGCGGCCTCGGCTTGACAGCGCTGGCCGCCTCGTGATTCCACTAAAAAAGAAAAACACTTCCAACGCCCGTGGCTCCCGCCCCGGGCGTTGCCTTCTCTGCTGTCGTTTGGCGTTCTCCCCGTTGCCCCCGGGGAACGCCCGGAACCGGACTCCCCCATGGCCAAGAACCTCCTCATCGTCGAGTCGCCCGCCAAGGCCAAGACGATCAACAAGTACCTGGGCAAGGACTTCACCGTCCTGGCCTCGTACGGCCATGTGCGCGACCTGGTGCCCAAGGAGGGGGCGGTGGACCCGGACAACGGCTTCGCCATGCGCTACGACCTGATCGAGAAGAACGAGAAGCACGTCGATGCCATCGCCAAGGCCGCCAAGGGCGCCGACGCCCTGTACCTCGCGACCGACCCGGATCGCGAAGGCGAGGCGATCAGTTGGCACATCGCCGAGATCCTCAAGGAGCGTGGGCTGCTCAAGGGCAAGACGCTGCAGCGCGTGGTGTTCACCGAAATCACGCCGCGCGCGATCAAGGAAGCGATGACCCAGCCGCGCGACATCGCCAGCGACCTGGTCGATGCGCAGCAGGCGCGACGCGCGCTGGACTACCTGGTCGGCTTCAACCTCTCGCCGGTGCTGTGGCGCAAGGTGCAGCGCGGCCTCTCCGCCGGCCGCGTGCAGTCGCCGGCGCTGCGCATGATCGTCGAGCGCGAAGAGGAGATCGAAGCCTTCATCGCCCGCGAGTACTGGTCGATCGAGGCCGAGTGCACGCATCCGTCGCAGGCGTTCACCGCCAAGCTCACCAAGCTCGACGGCAAGAAGTTCGAGCAGTTCACCGTAACCGATGGCGACACCGCCGAAGCCGCGCGCCAGCGCATCGTGAAGGCCGCCGCCGGCGCGCTGCACGTCACCGACGTCACCAGCAAGGAACGCAAGCGCCGCCCCGCACCGCCGTTCACCACCTCGACGCTGCAGCAGGAAGCCGCGCGCAAGCTCGGCTTCACGACGCGCAAGACCATGCAGGTGGCGCAGAAACTGTACGAAGGCGTGGCGATCGGCGAGGAAGGCACGGTCGGCCTGATCAGCTACATGCGTACCGACTCTGTCGCCCTGTCGCAGGACGCGCTGGGCGAGATCCGCGACGTGATCGCCCGCGACTACGGCACCCGCGCGCTGCCGGACAAGCCGAACGTCTATACGACCAAGTCGAAGAACGCGCAGGAAGCGCACGAAGCGGTGCGCCCGACCTCCGCGCTGCGCACGCCGCAACAGGTGTCGCGCCACCTCAGCGACGACGAGCGCAAGCTCTACGACCTGATCTGGAAGCGCGCCGTTGCCTCGCAGATGGTTCCGGCCACGCTCAACACCGTCAGCGTCGATCTCGCCGCCGGCAACGAGCACAGCTTCCGCGCGTCCGGCACCACGATCGTGGATCCGGGCTTCCTCGCCGTGTACGAGGAAGGCAAGGACACCAAGTCCTCGGAGGACGAGGACGAAGGCCGCAAGCTGCCGGCGATGAAGACCGGCGACCGCGTGCCGCTCGAGCGCATCCACGCGGACCAGCATTTCACGCAGCCGCCGCCGCGCTTCACCGAAGCGGCGCTGGTCAAGGCGCTCGAGGAATACGGCATCGGCCGGCCCTCGACCTACGCCTCGATCATCCAGACCCTGCTGTTCCGCAAGTACGCCGAAATGGAAGGCCGCAGCTTCCGCCCGTCCGACGTCGGCCGCGCGGTGTCGAACTTCCTCAGCAGCCACTTCACCCAGTACGTCGATTACGACTTCACCGCCAAGCTCGAGGACGAACTCGATGCCGTCTCGCGCGGCGAGGAGGAATGGATTCCGCTGATGGAGAAGTTCTGGGGTCCGTTCAAGGAGCTGGTCACCGAGAAGACCGAGTCGGTGGATCGCAGCGAAGCCACCGGTGCGCGCGAGCTCGGCACCGATCCCAAGTCGGGCAAGCCGGTGAGTGTGCGCCTGGGCCGATACGGGCCCTATGCGCAGATCGGCAACAAGGACACCGACGAGAAGCTGGAGTTCGCCTCGCTGCGTCCGGGCCAGTCGATGCACACCATTGAACTCGCCGACGCGCTGGAGCTGTTCAAGCTGCCGCGCAAGCTCGGCGAGAGCGGCGGCCATGAGGTCAGCGTCGGCGTCGGCCGCTTCGGCCCGTTCGCCAAGCGTGGCAGCGTGTATGCCTCGCTGAAGAAAGAGGACGATCCGTACACGATCGACCTCGCCCGCGCCGTTTTCCTGATCGATGAGAAGGAAGAGATCGCGCGCAACCGCATCATCAAGGAATTCGAGGGCAGCGACATCCAGGTGCTCAACGGCCGCTTCGGTCCGTACCTGTCCGATGGCAAGCTCAACGGCCGCATCCCCAAGGACCGCGAGCCGGCGTCGCTGACGCTGGCCGAAGCGCAGGAACTCATGGAGACGACCGGCAAGCCGATGCGCGGCCGCTTCGGCAAGAAAGCCGCGGCCAAGAAGGAACCGGCAGCGAAGAAGGCGGCGGCGGCAAAGGCCCCCGCGAAGAAGGCGCCAGCGAAGAAGGCCGCAAAGAAAGCGGCCAAGAAGGCGGCCAAGAAAGCGGTGAAGAAGACCACCAAGGTAGCGACGAAGAAAGCGGCCAAGAAGGTCACGAAGAAAGCCGTCAAGAAGACGGCAGCCGACAAGCCGCCGTTCTGAAACGTGTTCGGGCAAGGATGAGCACGGCCGCACTTTCGATCAGGCAATCCGTCGCCGCGTTGCAACGCGGCGGCGTCCTCGCCTATCCGACCGAGGCGGTGTGGGGACTGGGCTGCGATCCCTTCAACGAAGCCGCGGTGATGCGCCTGCTCGCCATCAAGCAGCGCGAAGTCGGCAAGGGTCTGATCCTCGTTGCCGGCGACCGTGCCCACTTCGACGGCCTGCTGGACTGGGACGCGCTGCCAGCCGATCGCATCGCTGCCGTCGAGGCGAGCTGGCCGGGTCCGCACACCTGGATCGTGCCAGCCACGGCGCGCGTGCCGCGCTGGATCACCGGTGCGCATGCCGGTGTCGCCGTACGTGTCAGCGCCCATCCGATCGTGGCCGCATTGTGTGGAAAGTTTGGCGCCGCGCTGGTATCCACCAGCGCCAACCGCGCCGGCGAAGCGCCCGCGTTCCATCGCGACGCGCTCGATCCCGTCCTTCTCGCGCTGCTCGATGGCACCAGTGAAGGCGAGACCGGCGGCCTGGCCGCGCCCACTGCGATCCGCGATGCGCGCACGGGTGACGTGCTGCGCCTCTGAAACCGGGCGCACAGCCCACGCCGCGTTAACGGAGCCGCGCGTAGGGTGCGCCCGCTGGCCGCGGCCGCGGCCCTTCCAATGGAGAGGATCAATGAAAATTCGCCACCTGGCCGCGCTGTCGCTCGGCCTCCTCATCGCCATGCCGGCTTTCGCCCAGGACAAGGCGACTGCCCCGCCCCAGATGAGCGCCGAACAGAAGGCGATGATGGACGCCTGGCAGAAGGCGGCGACGCCCGGCGAGCGGCACAAGCAGCTGATCTCAGAGTTCGAAGGCACCTGGAACACCAAGATGTCGTCGTGGATGGATCCGTCCGCGCCACCCTCGATGGAAACCGGCAAGTCGGTCAACACCGCCGTGCTCGGCGGTCGCCAGCTGCGCATGGATTACAGCGGCCAGTACATGGGCCAGCCGTTCCAGGGCTTGGGCTACCTCGGTTTCGACAATGTCACCGGCAAGTACTTCAGCACCTGGTCGGACAACATGTCGACCGGCCTGTTCGTGTCCGAAGGCGACTACGACCCGGCCAGCAAGAGCTACAGCTACCGCGCGCAGATGCCCGACCCGATGAAGCCGGGCACCATCGTTCCGGTACGCCAGACGATGCGCATCGTGGACAAGGACCACGCCGTGTTCGAGATGTACGAGACGCGCGATGGCAAGGAAAACAAGTCCATGCAGATCGAGTACACGCGGGCAAAGTAGCCGCGCCACAGCTTTACGCGTTGGAAAAGGCCGGCCTTGCCGGCCTTTTCCATTGCCGCCGCGATGCCTGCGTCGTACCGGCATCCTGCTGGCCTGAATCCGCACCAACACCGGCGGCGTCCGCCTTCCCTGCACCCGCGGCGGGGCGCAAGATGCCGCCATGATCCGGCCGTGCCGCCTGCTGCTGTCCGCCCTGCTGGCCCTGCTGGCCGGCGCGTCCGCGCACGCCGCCGGAGTCACCATCTACCGCTGCACCGATGCGAAGGGCCAGCTCGCCCTGCGCGACACGCCCTGCCGCGCCGGCGAGAAACAGGAAGCGCGCACCATGGTGCGACCGACGGACCCGCCGCCGCGCGCCACCCCGGCACCGGCCCCGGCGGCGAAGGAGTCCTACGGGCCCACGCCGCGTTACGTCGTGGTCACGCCACCGCAACCGCTGTACGAATGCATCACTCCCGACGGCGAGCGCTATACCAGCGACACCAGCGAGGGCCATGTCCGCTGGGAGGAATCGTGGATGTTCGGCTATCCCGCGCTGCCACGTCGCGGCGGTGGCGGCGTCAGCGCCACCATGGACGCGCGCAGCGGCAAGGTCAGCGGCAGCGTGCGCATCGGCGATTCCAACCAGTTCCGCCGACCGGTCCTGGTGCCTGCCATTCCCTATGGGCAATACCTGTATGACGAATGCAATCGCTTGCCGCAGGCCGAGGTGTGCGGCCGTCTGCGCGATGAGCGCCACGAATTGAACCGGCGCTGGAACATCGCCCAACCCAGCGAGCGCGCGGACATCGATCGCGAGACCCGCGGCATCGATGCGCGCCTCGCCAATGACTGTGGAGAGAGTTGATGCCCGTTGCCCATCGCGTTTCCCTGCGCTCGCAGCGTGGCATCGCAACGAGACTCTGGAAGCCGGCCATCGTGCTGCTCGCGTTCGCCCTGTCCGCACAGCAGGCAACGCTCGCGCAGGGCGTCGTCATCTACCGCTGCACGGACGCAAACGGCGCCCTCACCATCCAGAACGACGTGCCCTGCCCGAAAGGCAGCAAGCAGGTGCGCAGGGTGATGACCGCGACGCCTGCCGTGTCCGCGCCGGCCTCCGCCCCGTCGACACCAACGCGGGCGCCGGTCGCACCACCCGTGGCAGCGCGACCTGCACGCCCGGCCCCTGCCGAGCCGCCCGCCGAGACGGAACCCGTCATCGCCGACTCCGATCGCCTGCCGCCGCCGTGGTTGTTCGAGTGCCGCACCTACAACGACGACACCTACCTGAGTGAGAACGGGGCCCCGGCGCCGCGCTGCGTGACGCTCAACCCCACCGGACTCAGCGGCTACATCGAGAGCACCAATGTGTCCGCCTGCGAGATGAAAACCGACCAGTGCCAGCGCGTCCCCGACGGCGCCCTGTGCGAGGGCTGGCGCCAACGCCTGCGCGAGGCCCAATCGGCGCTCAAGTTCGGTGTGACCGACGACCGCGAGCGCGTCCAGGCCGAGGTGCAACGCCTCGCGCGCATCGTGCGGGAAAGCACCTGCGGGAAGCAGTAGCCACATACGGACACCTACATCGGCCGTGCTAGCGTGACGCGCTGCACGCCACGGGAGCATGGGATGCGCAAGGTCAACACGGCTACGGTGGTGTCCACCGACACGCATTACCTGCATCGCATCCATGTCGGCCATTTCGACCTGGACGCCGATGAAGGCCGCGCGCTGGGCGGGCAGGGGCAAGCACCCGCACCCTTCGACTACTACCTCGCCTCGTTGTCGGCCTGCACCGCGATCACGTTGCGCATGTATGCCGAGCGCAAGGGCTGGAACCTGGGCGAATTCCGCGCCGAACTCGCCTTGAGCTTCGACGACGACGGCAAGCCGCACGTGCATCGCACGCTGCATTCCGACCAGCCACTCAGCAACGAGCAATGGAACCGGCTGCTGGAAATCGTGGCCAACACCCCCGTCACCAAGGCCATGCGCGACGGCGCCGTCATTACCAGCGAGCGCGGGGCCTGAACATGCAGAGGCACCCTTCATGACTACATCCACCGTCCACGCCCGCAGCGGCGCGGTTCCCTTCACCGTCACGCTCAGCGACGACCTGGCGCACACCTGGCTGGGCGACGAGCCGGCGGACCGGGGCGGCGCCAACCAGGGGCCAGATCCGACCCGCCTGCTGCTGTCCAGCCTGGGCGCCTGCACCGTGATCACGTTGCAGATGTACGCGGCCCGCAAGCAGTGGCCACTGACGGGCGTCGAGGCCGAACTGCAGTTCAATCCGGCCGGCAAGCCGAAGAGCGGCACCGACATCACCCGCCGCATCACACTGCGGGGCGAGCTGAGCGAAGAACAACGCGCGCGCCTGCTGCAGATCGCCAATGCCTGCCCGATCCACAACGTGCTGGTGGGCGAAGTGCGCATCGATACCAGCCTCACCGTCTGATCCAGATCCAGCGCGTCCAGATCCAGCGCGTCCAGATCAGCGCATTCAGATCCGGCGCGTCCAACTCCAGCGAGGAACCACCATGGCCAGGATTCTCGGCATTTCCGGCAGTCTGCGTGCCCGTTCCTTCAACACGGCGCTGCTGCGCGCGGCGCAATCGCTTGCCGGCCCCGATGTGCAGTTCGACGCCGCCACCCTGCACGGCATCCCGCTCTACGACGGCGACGTCGAGCAGCGCGACGGTCTGCCCGCCGCGGTGCTCGCACTCAAGGACCGCGTCGTCGCCAGCGACGGTGTGCTGCTGTGCACGCCCGAGTACAACAACGGCATTCCCGGCGTGTTCAAGAACGCGATCGACTGGCTGTCGCGTCCGGCCGACGACATTCCCCGCGTGTTCGGTGATCGTCCCTTCGCCGTCATCGGCGCCTCTCCCGGCGGCTTCGGCACCATCCTCGCGCAGAACGCGTGGTTGCCGGTGCTGCGCACGCTGCGCGTGCGCTACTGGGCGGGCGGCCGCCTGCAGGTATCGCGCGCGGCCACGCTGATGGATGCCGATGGCGAACTCGCCGACGAAGCCACGCGCAAGCTGCTGGGCGAGTTCGTGCAGGGGTTCGCACGTTTCGCCGCATCGTGACGCATCGTGCCCGGCGCAGCGCGCCGGGCGTTCGGATGGCCTGCGGCGTTCGGATGGCCTGCGCGGCATGCCGCGCAAGCAGGCCATCCTCCACTGCGTGGGCCGGCCCGGCGCAGCGCGCCGTGCGTTCGGATGGCCTGCGCGGCATGCCGCGCAAGCAAGCCATCCTCCACTGCGTGGGCCGGCCCGGCGCAGCGCGCCGTGCGTTCGGATGGCCTGCGCGGCATGCCGCGCAAGCAAGCCATCCTCACCCCAGTTCGCGCAAGGTCACGCTGGGCGGTGCGTCCAGCACGCGCCGTGTCGCGAACAGGCCCGCGGCGAGCGCGGCGAGCATGCCCAGGCCGCCTCCGGCGACGGCGAGCATCCAGTCCGGCTCCCACGGCAGGTCGAACACGCGCTCCGCGATGACGCCGGACAGCACCGACGCCGCTATCGCCGCGACCAGCCCCGCGAGCAGGCCGATCGCCGCGAATTCGGACGCCTGCGCCAGGCGCAGTTGCAAGCGGCTGCCGCCCAGCACGCGCATCACGCCGCCCTCGAGCAGGCGCTCGTCCTGGCTGGCGCTGATCGCCGCCATCAGCACCAGCACGCCGGCCGCGAGCGAAAGCCAGAACACCACCTGCACCACCCGCGAGACCTGGTCACCGGTGGCGCGTACCTGCGCGAGCACGGCCGCGACATCGATCACCGATACGTTGGGAAAGCGCGCCACCAGGTCGGCAGTGAAGCGGGTCTTCGCCTCCGGCACGCTGACCGCGGTGATGTGGCTCGCGGGGAAGCCGTCGAGCGTGCCCGGCGCGGCGATGACGAAGAAGTTGGGTCGGAAGCTTTCCCATTCCACGCTGCGCACGCTGGTGATCGGCGCTTCCAGGCGTTGTCCGGCGATGTCGAAGGCGATGCGGTCACCGACCTTCCAGCCCAGTGACGCGGCGAAATCCTCCTCGACCGAGAACTGCGGCGCGAGGCGCGCACCCGCCTTCCAGAACGTGCCTGCGACCACTTTGTTGTCGTCGCGCAGGACGTTCGTCGTGGAGAGGTTGAATTCGCGCTCGCTGCGGCGTCGCGCGCGCACTTCATCGGCATCCGTGTCGCCGCCGGCGGCTTTCGCCTGGGTTGCGGCATTCGCGACCGGCGCGCCGTTATGCGCGACCAGGCGTGCGCGCACCATCGGGAACAGTGTCGGCGTGGCCAGGCCCTGGGCGGCGATGAAGTCGCGCACAGGCTGCACCTGGTCGTCCTGCACGTTGATGATGAAACGGTTGGGTGCGTCCTGCGCGAGCGAGAGCTGCCAGCGATCGAGCAGATCGGTGCGCACGAACGTGAGCAGCAGCAGCGCCATCAGCCCGAGTCCCAGCGCGGTCACCTGCGCGACGCTCGTGGCCGCGCGGCGGCTGACGTTGGCCAGCCCGTAGCGCAGGCTGCCGCGCAGGCGCGGACGCAAGCGGCGCACGACGACGATCAGCAGCCATGCCAGCAAGGCGAGCACCGCGAAGGTGACGCCGATGCCGACCAGCATCGCGCCGCCCAGCGTCGCCGAGCCCGCCTTCCACCACAGCAGCGCGGCCAGCCCGGTGATGCCGGCGAGCGCGACGAACCATGCGCTGGGCTCGGTCGCGTCGAGGTCGTGGCGCAGCACGCGCAGCGCCGACACGCGCCGCAGCGCCAGCACCGGCGGTGCGCCGAAGGCGAGCAGCACTACCAGGCCGACGCCAAAGCCCTGCATCGCCGGCAGCCAGCCGCTGGGAGGAATCGACAGCGAGAGCACGCGTCCCAGCCAGTCGCTAAGCGCCCATTGCGTGGCGAATGCGAACGCCACGCCGAGCACGCTCGCCATCACGCCAAGCAGGAGCAGCTCGCCGACATGGATGCCCACCAGGGTGCGTTGGCTCGCACCGAGGCACCGCATCACCGCGGCGCCGGACAGGTGGCGCGCACTGTGCCGGCGTGCGGCCATCGCCACCGCGATCGCGGCAAGCACCACCGACACCAGCGCGGCCAGGCCAAGGAAACGCGAGGCGCGTTCGAGCGCGGAGCGGATTTCCGGACGCACCTGGCCGATTGTTTCCAGGCGTTGGCCCCGGCCGAGCGAAGCGCGCGCGGTGGCGACGAAGCGCTCGACCGCACCGGCATCGCCGGCGACGACGAGCCGATAGCCGACCCGGCTGCCTTCCTGCACCAGCCCGGTTGCCGGCAGGTCGGCCAGGTTGAGGAACACCTTGGGCGCGACGTTGAAGTAATCCAGCGCGGCATCGGGCTCCTGCGCCACCAGCGCGGCCAGGCGCAGCGACGCATCACCCAGGCGCACCGTGTCGCCGATCGCGGCGCCGAGCGTGTCGGCGCCCGCGCGGCTCATCCACACCGTGCCGCGTGCGGGAATGTCGTCGGCATTGCGCTCCACGCCGCGTCCGTCGAGCACGCGGAACGTTCCGCGCAGCGGGAAGCCGGGAGCGAGGGCGCGCAGGTCGCCCAGACGCAGGCTGTCCGCATCGGCGTGCGCATCGTGCCCGGCACGGGCAACGCGGATCATCGAATTGAGTTCGACGGTCTCGGTCGAACGCAGGCCAGGCATGGTCGCCGCCTTGCGCACCTCGCCGGCGATCGGCGCATCGCCGCGGACTACGGCATCGCCGCCCATCAGGCGGTTGGCTTCGATCGCAAGCGCACGTTCGGCGCGATCGGTGACGAAGCCGACCGCGGTCACCGCGAATACGGCGAGCGCCAGCGCTGCCAGCAGGATGCGGATGTCGCCGGACTTCAGGTCGCGCCGCAGCTGGCGCCAGGCAAGCGCGAACGCGGAGCCCTTCACGCCGGCACCAGCCGGCCACAGTCCAGCCGCAGCATGCGGTTGCAGCGCTGCGCCAGGTGTTCGTCATGCGTCACCAGCACCAGCGTGGTGCCGGCCGCGGCATTGAGGTCGAACAACAGTTCGATGATCGCCTGCCCGGTGCGCGTGTCGAGATTGCCGGTGGGTTCATCCGCGAACAGCAGCGCGGGCCGCGTCACGAACGCGCGCGCCAGCGCCACGCGCTGCTGCTCGCCACCGGAGAGCTGGCGCGGGTAATGGCCCAGCCGCTCGCCCAGCCCGACCTGCGCGAGGATCGCGCGCGCCGGCGTTTCCACGTCGGCATCGCCGCGCAGTTCCAGCGGCAGCATCACGTTCTCCAGTGCGGTCAGCGAGGGCAGCAGCTGGAAGCTCTGGAACACGAAGCCGACCTTCTCGCCGCGCACGCGCGCGCGGCCATCCTCGTCGAGCGTGGACATCGGCTCGCCCTCGAGCACGACGCGACCGCTGCTGGGCACGTCGAGTCCCGCCATCAGGGCCAGCAGCGTGCTCTTGCCGGAGCCGGAGGCTCCCACTATCGCGACCGCATCGCCGCGCTCGATGGTGAAGCCGACGCCCTCGAGGATGGTCAGTTCGCCGGCAGGCAGCGGCACGCGCTTGCCCAGCCCGTTCACTTCCAGCGCGTGTCCAGCGTGCGCGGCGATCGCCGAGGCAGCATCGGCTTGAACGGACAGCGGATCGGCTCTATTCATCGCGGGTGTCCATCATGGCGGGCGACCCCGGTGTGGGGATCGCGCCACCGCGGGTTCGACGGGAGAAGTGGATGAAATCAAGAGATAAGGCGCCGCTGCGCTGGCTTCAATGGCCGAAAGTACGGGTGCACCTCGTCCTGCTGGCCTTGGCCCTCTCGCTGTTCGCCACCGCGCAGGCCGCGGCTGCGCACAAGCTGGAGCCGCTGCCGCCGCCCACGGTGATGGTGTTCGGCGATTCACTGTCGGCCGCGTACGGGCTGGACGCCAGCGAGGGCTGGGTCGCGCTGACTGGACAGCGCCTGGCCCGGGCGAAACCGGGATGGCGCATGGTCAACGCCAGCATCAGTGGCGAGACCAGCGCGGGTGGCGCCGCCCGCGTAGTGAACGAAGTGGCGCGCGTGCGGCCGACGGTCGTGGTGATCGCGCTGGGTGCCAACGACGGATTGCGCGGATTGCCGCCACGGGAAACGCGCCGCAACCTCGCGCGCATGATCGGTGCGGCACAGGGTGTCGGGGCGAAGGTGCTGCTGGTGGGCATGCGCCTGCCGCCGAACTACGGCAGCGAGTACACCCACGCCTTCGAGCAGAACTACCGCGACCTGGCGAAACTGTTCGACACCGCCCTGCTGCCCTTCCTGCTCGAACCGATCGCGCGCGATCGCAGCTACTTCCAGGCCGACAACATGCACCCGGTGGCGGCAGCGCAGCCGCTGCTGCGCGACCATGTCTGGCGCGCGCTCGATCCGCTGCTGAAGTAAGCGCCGCAGCGCCGCGGGCACCGCGCGGCTAGAAGCCGTAACGCAGGAAACCGCCGTCCACGGCGATGCATTCGCCGGTGACATAGCTCGACGCGGGCAGGCACAGGAAGGCAACGGCCCCCGCGACTTCCTCGGGTTCGCCGATGCGGCCCAGCGGCGTGCGCAGCAACACCTCGTCGAGGTAATCCGGATCGGCGAGCTTGTCGGAGGTACGGCGCGTGCGGATGTACCACGGCGCCACGCAGTTCACGCGCACGCCATCCTCCGCCCATTCCACCGCGAGGTTGCGCGTCATCTGGTGCATCGCCGCCTTGCTCATGCCATAGGGCGCACCGCTGCGTACGTGGGTCACGCCGGACACGCTGCCGACGTTGACGATGCTCGACGCAGCATGGCGGGCAAGCAGCGGATGGGCGTAGCGCGAGAGTTCAAAGGCGGAGAACAGGTTGATCTCGAAGATCTGCCGCCATTCGTCCTCGGTGTAGTCGGTCGCCGGCTTGGTGACGTTGCCGCCGGCGTTGTTGACGAGGATGTGCAGGCCTTCGCCGAAGTCCTCGACCCAGTCGAGCAGTTCGCGCCGCTGTTCGTCGTCGGCGACGTCGGCAACGAAGGTGCTGACGTCGCGTTCGGGGAAGTCTTCCAGCAGCTCCGCGCGCGCGGTTTCCAGGCCGGTCGCATCGCGCGCGGCCAGCAGCACGTCGGCACCGAAACCGAGCAGTTCGCGTGCGATCGCGCGGCCGATGCCCGCGCTGCCACCGGTGACCAGGGCCAGCTGCCCGTCCAGCCGCCAACGCTTGGGATCCATGAGCTCTCCATTCTTGTCTTGGACGGCGCGGGCTGCCCGGCCTGCGCGACCGGCGTAGCATAGCCGCAGCCCCGACCGGAGAAGTGCCAATGGTTCGACCGCTGCTGTGTTGCGTGTTGCTGATGCTGGCTGCGTGCTCCAGGCCGGAGCCACCGGAAAAGGAGCGTCCACCCAAGCCGCGGGCCGAGGCTCCGCAGAGCGACCTGGGCAAGTCGATCCAGGCGCCGCTCGACAAGGCCAAGGGCGTCGAGGACGAGATGCAGAAAGCGGCGGACGAGCAGCGCAAGGCGATCGACGAAGCCACTGGCGGTTGAGCCGCGGGCGGCCCTGCCAGCCGTAAACAAGAACGCCCGGCAATGCCGGGCGTTTTGCTTGGTGCAATGCGCGCCTACAGGCCGGCGCCTACAGGCCGCAGAAGCAGTACGCGAGCGACTTCACCGGCACGCCGCGGGTCGGCTCGATCGCGCTTTCGAGGAAGCGCAGGTCCTTGGCCGTCTGTGGCAGGGCACGCGGCAGCAGCGTCTGCGCCATGCCCTGCGCGAACGACGAGTGCTGCAACCACTGCGCGCCCAGGCGGCTGCCGACGAAGCTGGAGAACAGCTGCGCGAACGGCGGCACTTCCTTCTCGAGATAGCGGACGCGGTAGCTGTCCGCCTTGCCGAGCTTTGCGCGCCGGGCGACATCGTCGATCGCGACCTGCAGGCCGCCGAAATCGTCGACCAGGCCGCGCTCCTTCGCCTGCGCGCCGCTCCACACGCGGCCGCGCGCGACTTCGTCGATCTGTTCGACGCTGCGCTTGCGCGCACTGGCGACGCGACCGGTGAAGTCCCGGTAGCCCTTGTCGATCACGGTCTGGATGACCTGGCCGACTTCCGGCTGCAGCGACCGGGTAATGTCGAACGCACCGGCGAACTTCGTGGTGCCCACGCCGTCGCTGTGCACGCCGATCTTGTCGAGCGAGCGCTGGAAGGTCGGAATCAGGCCGAAGATGCCGATCGAGCCGGTGATGGTCGATTCGTCGGCGTAGATCTTGTCGGCATTCATCGAAATCCAGTAACCGCCCGACGCGGCGAGGTCGCCCATCGACACCACCACCGGCTTGCCCGCCTTCTTGAGGCCGGCGATCTCGCGGCGGATCTGCTCGCTGGCGAAGACTTCGCCACCGGGCGAATTCACCCGCAGCACCAGTGCCTTGACGTGGTCGTCGTCGCGCGCGTCGCGCAGCAGTTCCGCGGTGGACACGCCACCGATGCGGCCGGGCGGCTGCTCGCCGCTGCTGATCTCGCCCTCGGCCACCACCACGGCCACCTGCGGACGCTCGTCGATCGGATTGATGCGCGCGTTGAGGTGGCCGAGGTAGTCGTCGAGCGAGACCTGGCGGTACCCGTCCTCGGCATCGGCGTCGCTCGCGCCGCGCTCGGCCAGCAGGTCGCCGACTTCCTCGGCCGTCTTCAGCCCGTCGACGAACTTCTGCTGCATCGCGTACCTGGCGATGTCGCCCTGTACCGCGGTGATGCCGGCCGGCAGCTGGTCGATGCCCTCGGCGAGCTTGCCAGCGTCGAGCTTGCGCGCCTTGGCGATGTCGGCGAGGTAGCGCTGCCACACGTCGTTCATCCAGTACAGGTCCGCTTCCTTCGCCTGTGGCGAAGCGGCATCGAGCACGTAGGGTTCGGCCGCGGACTTGTATTCGCCGACCTTGAACAGGTGCACATCGACGCCGAGCTTGTCCTGCAGGCCCTGGCGGTAGTACTGGCGATAACGGCCCAGGCCCTCGAGCAGCATGCCACCCATCGGATCCAGGTAGATCTCGTTCGCCTGCGCGGCGAGCAGGTACTGCTTCTGGTCCATCATCTCGCTGTAGGCGACGACTTCCTTGCCGCTGGCCTTGACCTTGGCGATGGCGGCGGCGACTTCGCGCAGCGAGGCCATGCCGCCGCCCTGGAGGCGATCGAGCTTGAGCACGACGCGGTCGATGCGCTTGTCGTCCTTGGCCGCGTCCAGCGCGCGCAGCACGTCGCGCAACTGGATCTCGTCGCCGTCGCGATCACCTACGGCGCGCTTGAACGCGCGCTCGGCCGGATCGGATGTGAACTGCTCCACCAGCGGGCCGGTAGGTTCGATCACCAGCGCGGTTTCGTCGAGCAGCGGCTTGGCACCGCCGGCGCCCGCAATGATCAGCACGATGGCAAGCAACAGCAGCAGCAAGCCGAAGAAGAGGATGTTGAGGACCAGCTTGCGGGTGAAGTTCATCACGTTCCACAGGCCGACGAAGAATTCGGCGATGGGGCCGCGACGGGCACTGGGTCCTGTTTGGGTATTCATGCACTTGACTCCGGAACGATGGGAGCAGGTTACCCGCCTGCTGCCGGGGTTTCACCCGCCACAGGTCACGGCGTTTCCCGGGCTTGCGCCGGGAAACCCCAAAGTTTGCTGCGCAAACTTCGGGCCCCGCCAGGCGCTGCCACACCCCCATTCGCGCCTTGCGGCGCGAATCGCCCCCTGACTCAGGGGGCTGTGTCGCGCTCGACGCGGGCTTGGGGCGAACGCAAAGCATTCATGTGAGCCTCTGGCTCGAGCGCCAGAATCGCGCCGCCAGCAGCACCGCGGCCACGGTCAGGCCGCAGATCAGCCCCACCCACATGCCGCGCGGGCCCCACCCCACGCCCAGCCCCAGCCCCGCGCCCACCGGCATGCCGATGCCCCAGTACGCCAGGGCGGCCAGCACCATCGGCACGCGCGTGTCCTTCAGTCCGCGCAGCGCGCCCGCCGAAAGCACCTGCACGCCGTCGGGGAACTGGAACGCCGCCGCGTACAGCAGCAGCGACGCCGCCAACGCCGCCACCGTGCCGTCGGCGGTGTAGAAGCCGACCACGTATTCATTGCCGGTGAGCAGCAGCAGCGCCGACATCGCCTGCGTGGCCAGGACGATGACGTAGCCCGCCAGCGCCGCGCGGCGCAGGCCGAAGGCATCGTCGCGACCCAGCGCATGGCCGATGCGCACGGTCGTGGCTTCGGCGATACCCATCGGCACCATGAAACACAATGCGGACACGTTGATCGCGATCTGGTGGGCGGCGGCGGGGATCTCGCCCAGTCGGCCGATCAGCAGGGCGGTGGCGATGAACAGGCCGCCCTCCATCGTCACCGTCACGCCGATCGGCAGGCCCGTGCGCAGCAGCGTGCGCAGCGTGGGACCGTGCGGAGGATCGAAGTGATCGAACAGCTCGAGGTCGGCAAAGCGTTTCGCCCGCCACAGGTACAGCGCGAAGGTCAGCGCCTGCGCCCACATCATCAGCGCGGACGCGATGCCCAGGCCGCCCGCGCCAAGCTCTGGAAACGGGCCGATACCGTAGGTCAGCGCGTATCCCAGCGGCACCAGCACCAGCAGGCCACCGAAGCCCAGCAACATCGTCGGCAGCGTAAAGTGCAGGCCATCGCTGAGGTAGCGCATGGTCAGGTACAGCGTGAGACCCGGCACGCCCCAGCGGATGCCGTGCAGGAACGCGATCGCGCCCGGACGGATCTCCGCCGCGATCCCCATCGGCTCCAGCGCGTGCACGCTGAAGGTGAGGAAGCCGAACAGCGGCACGCCGAGCATCGCCGCCAGCCACAGTCCCTGGCGGAACAGCGCGCCGATTTCGGGTCGCCGTGCCGCGCCATCGAGTTGCGACACCGCCGGTGGCAACGACATCAACGTGCCCATCGCAATCATCATTGGCAGCCAGAACAACGCGGTGCCGACCGCGACCGACGCCAGCGTCGCAGTGCCGTGGTGGCCGGCGATGACACTGTCGACGAAGCCGATCAGGCCGGTGGAGACGTGCCCGCCCACCAGCGGCGCGGCAAGCACGGCCGTGGTGCGCACTTCGCTGGCGAAGCGCGGCGCTGCCGGCAGGGTGGATTCAATGGACATCGATCAGCGCAAGCTCCCATACAACGACGTGCCATCCCGGCGTCGCGGGAACCGGCCGTTCCCAGCCAGCCAACACGCTCGCGGCTTTTCGGTTATCAGCCGCGGGCGCGGCACCAGTAACCCGGTGTGCGGGTTGAACCGCGGGCCGCTGGCGCCGGGTCACGAGGGATCGCTATCTTAGCCGCCTGATGACGATGCCATATGACGGCACGGGGACACGGGGCATGGCTGGTACGGACGCGCAACATACGCCAACACATTGCGAGAACTGCGGCACGCTGTTGCAGGGCCACTATTGCCACGAGTGCGGGCAATCGGTGCACAGCCCGACGCGACACTTCGGCCATGCGCTGGAAGAGATACTCGAATCCTTCTGGCACCTCGATGGCCGCGTATTCCGCACGCTGCGCGACCTGCTCGTCCCCGGCCGCATCGCCCTGAACTACCTCGCCGGGCAGCGCATGCGCTACATCGCGCCCTTGCGGCTGTTCGTGATCGTCAGTCTGCTGACGTTCTTCGTGGGCAAGCTCGTCGTGCACATGGACGAGCCCGCGATCCAGTTCGGCGGCGAGGGCGGGGCCGCCATGGCCCAGGCGCAGACCGCCGAGGAAGTCCGCCAGGTCGAGGACCGGTTGCTCAAGAAGCTCGCGGTCGAGGAAGCCAAGGCCGCGAAGGTGCCGGGCGTCAACGCCGCCCTGATCGCAACGCGCGCGCGCATCCAGGGCGAAGCGGCCTCGCGCATCGCCGAACTCGAAGCCAAGGCGGCCAAAAGCGGGAACACCGGCAAGAACACCGGCGGCGCGCCAACGGCGGCAGCAAGTACGCCGGCCCCGGCAAAGGCGGCCGCCAGTGGCCCGCCCGCCGCGACTACCGCCGCTACAACCACCACCGCGGCAAAACCGGCGCGAGCCAAGGCTGATCGCGACGACCAGTGGAGCTTCAACAACCCATGGGACGAGAAGACCAATCCGGTCAACGTGCCGCTGATGCCGGCCTTCGTGGACCGCTGGGTCAACCACAAGATCGCGCGTGCCCAGGAAAACCTGGAACACATGGACGAGAACCCGGACCAGTTCGTGCAGGCCGCGCTCGGCGCCGTCCCCACGGCGCTGTTTCTCCTGATGCCGGTGTTCGCGCTGCTGCTCAAACTGGCCTATCTCGGATCAGGACGGCACTACCTCGAGCACTTCGTGGTCGCGCTCTACAGCCATGCGTGGCTGCTGCTGGTGGGGCTGGCGATGTTCGTGATGAACGCCATCGACGATGCCTTCGCCGCCCCCTGGGTCGCGGTCGTCACCGCCCTGGTCGATGCCGCGCTGTGGATCTGGATTCCGGTCTACCTGTTCCTCATGCAGTACCGGGTATACGGCGACCACTGGGCAGTGACTGCCATCCGTTACCTGGTGATCGGTTCCATCTACATGGTCCTGGTGCTGTTCGTGGTCATGTTCGCGGTGCTGGCGGGGATCGTGGCGTGAGCCCCGCAGCCGGCGTGATCTACGAGGTGAACCTGGACATCGATGCCGCGATCCGCGCGGAATACCTGGACTGGCTCGCCGCCCACGTCGCGGAGATCGGCGCGCTGCCGGGCTTCCTTGGCGCGCAGGTGCTGGAGATCGCCGATCCCCCCGCCGCGCCGGGCCGGATTGGCCTGTGCGTGCAGTACCGGCTGAGCGGCCAGCCCGCGCTCGACGCCTATCTGGCCGAACACGCCCCGCGCCTGCGCGCCGACGGCATGGCCCGGTTCGGCGGGCGTTTCACAGCGTCACGGCGGGTGCTCGCGGCGCTGTCCTGACCGTCGCCAAAGGTGTCCGCGAAGGCGTCCTGTCGTCACCGCGCTGACTCGGGGAAATCGAGGCTTGACAGCGCGCGATTTCGTGCTCCTCCAAGCGTGGCGCGGGCTGCGGGCAAATCAGTTGTGCACAGCAGTAACAATCTCGTCACCCGCCGCCGAGGGCCCACTTGCCAGGCGTCGACTGCAACCGTGTTTCACGAGCAAGCTATTGATTTTAAAGAACATAGCGGCATTGGCACTTTTTTAGCCAACCCACATGGGGGGCCTACGTTTCCTGCATTCCGTGCGCGTGAAGGGATTCACTCCACAGACTTATCCACAACTGGTGTGGATAAGCCCGAATCCCCTTTCATATCCGTCAGTTACGTGATGTACGTCATGTTTGAGGGAAGAATGGCGCGCAACTGACATGCCTTTTGGCCGGGGTTCCGCCCGCGTTTCCTGAATCCGCTTCCGGGCGGGTAATTTTCACCAACATGACTCGGCGCGAGGCGCCGCGCACACTGTCCCTGATGACAGCACCGCCCACCGCTCCCGCCTTGGTCTGGCACGTGGCTCTGCCCGTGCCGGTGCCGCGCCTGTTCGACTACCGGCCCGCCGATGGTGGGGTGACGGCGGCCGACGTGGGGTGTCGGGTGCGGGTCCCGTTCGGTCCGCGCGAGCTGGTGGGGGTCGTGGCCGGCATCGGCGCGCCCGATGCCGATGCTCCCGCCGCCAAGGCCGGCCATCGCCTGGACGACGCGCCGCTGTTCCACGGCGAGCTGCTCGAGTCCCTGCGCTGGCTGGCCCGCTACACCCACGCGCCCCTCGGCGAGGTCTTCGCCACCGCGATGCCGGCGCCGCTGCGCCAGGGCGAGCCGCTGGCCGATACCCACGCCTGGGGCTGGCGCCTCACCGAAGCCGGCCAGACCGCACTGCCGCGCCTGCGCGGCAAGCCGCGACGGCTGGCCGAACTGCTTGAGGAAGCCGCGCGCGACGAAGACGCGCTGGCCGACCTGCTCGACGACTGGCGCGCAGCCGCCCGCGCTCTGGCCGGGCGCGGACTGCTGGAACGCTTCGCGCTGCCGCGCCGCGCCGGTGAGCCCGCCATGCGCAGCGCGCCGGTACTCAACCCCGAACAGCAATCCGCCGTCGACGCGCTGCTCGCCGCGCGCGGCGGCTTCGCGCCGTTCCTGCTCGACGGCGTCACCGGCAGCGGCAAGACCGAGGTGTACCTGCAGGCGATCAGCGACTGCATCGCGCGCGGGCGACAGGCGCTGGTGCTGGTGCCCGAGATCGGCCTGACCCCGCAGACGCTCAAGCGCTTCCGCGAACGCCTGGGCGTGCCGGTGCACGCGCTGCACTCCGGCCTCGGCGACGGCGAGCGCGCGCGTACCTGGGCTGCGTGCCTGCGCGGCGAAGCGCGGGTCGTGGTCGGCACGCGCTCGGCGGTGTTCCTGCCGCTGCCCGATGCGGGCCTGATCGTCATCGACGAGGAACACGACGGCAGCTTCAAGCAGCTCGACGGCATCCGCTACCACGCCCGCGATTTCGCCCTGGTGCGGGCGAAGGCGCTGGACGTGCCGATCGTGCTCGGCAGCGCGACGCCGTCGCTGGAGTCGTTACGCAATGCACAAACGGGTCGCTACGCGCACCTGCGCCTGCGCACGCGCGCCGGCGTCGCGCAGCCGCCGCGCGTCCGCGTGTGCGACGTGCGCAAGCGCCCGCTCGATGCGGGCATGTCGCCGGAGCTGTTCGAGGCGATCGCGGCCACGCTGCGCAACGGCTCGCAGGCGCTGGTGTTCAAGAACCGCCGCGGCTACGCGCCGGTGCTGCTGTGCCACGACTGCGGCTGGAGCGCGCAGTGCTCTCGCTGTGATGCCCCAATGACCGTGCACGCGGGCGGCCGCCGCCTGCAGTGCCACCACTGCGGCGCGCGTCGCCCCGCGCCCGATGCCTGCCCGGATTGCGGTGGCCTCGCGCTGCAGTCGCAGGGCGCGGGCACCGAACGCATCGAGGAAGCGCTGGCGAAGCGTTTTCCCGACGTGCCCGTGCTGCGCATCGATCGCGGCAGCACCCAGCGCCGCGACGCGCTGGAGAAATTGCTGCATGATTTCGGCGAGGCCCCTGGCATCCTCGTCGGCACGCAGATGCTGGCCAAGGGCCACGATCTGCCCAACCTCACCCTGGTGGCCGTGGTCGGCGTCGACGAAGGCCTGTTCAGTGCCGACTTCCGCGCGCCGGAAAAACTCGCGCAACTGCTGATCCAGGTCGCCGGCCGCGCAGGCCGCGCAGCGCGCGCGGGCGAGGTGCTGCTGCAGACGCACCATCCACAGCATCCGCTGCTGGAGACGCTGCTCAATGGCGGCTACCACGCCTTCGCCGATGCAGAACTCGCACAGCGCGAGGCCGCCGCCTTTCCGCCCTTCGCGCATCTCGCGTTGATGCGCGCCGAAGCCAAGCAGCTCGAGGTCACCCACGCCTTCCTGCAGGCGGCGAAGGTGGCGCTGCGCGATGCTGGCGGATCGCTGGAACTTCACGGTCCCTTGCCCGCACCGATGCCGCGCCGCGCGGGCTACCAGCGCGCGCAACTGCTGTTGTCCGCCACGGAGCGACGAACGCTGCATGCCGCGCTCGATGCGGCGCTGCCGGCGATTAACGCGTCGCCTGAGGCGCGGCGGGTGCGGTGGTCATTGGATGTGGATCCGGTGGATCTGTATTAGCGGTCGCTTGCTTACAAAGCGCGGCCTATTCGTTGCCGTCAGCCGCGCGCGCGGCCCTTGGTCTGTCGATTTGGAAGGTTTACGGCGGGCGGGCGGGCCATTCCCACGCCGCTAGCAGGTACAACCCCAGCGCGATCAGCAGCGTCGCGCGCAGTCCGCACGCCATCGCCAGCAGCACCGCGACGATCGCCGCGATCACCGAGGCACAGCCGTTGAGTCCCCACGCCCAGGGCACGAATTCCGGCGCGGTGCGCGCGAGCCGCGACAGGCCCAGCGCGAACGGCATGCCCATGGCGAAGGCGAGCGGCGCGATGCCGGCCACGCCCAGCGCCGCGCGCATCCCGGCCGGCCATGCGGCGCCATGACTGTAGGCAACGGAGAACAGCGCGAACTGCCACGCCAACCCGAGCGCGATGGCGCCCACGGCCCGGCGGATGCGCGCGATCAGCACCGCCTCGTCCACTACGGCGCGCTGCGACAGCCAGCGCTGCGTGTACACGCTGCCCGCGCCCGCGCACAACAGGAACGCCGCCAGTCCCACGCCTGCGGCCAGCAACGGATGCCCGACCAGCAAGGTCAGGCGCGACAGCGTGGCGATTTCGATCAGCAGGAACGCCAGTCCCAGCGCCAGGAAATAGCCACTCGCACGCAGGCGCGACAACGACCCCGCTTGCGCGTCCTGCGAACGCGGCAGGAAGCGCAGCGGCAGCAGGACCAGCAGCAGCGCCAGCGGCACTGCCTGCACCAGCGCGGCGACCAGCAGCAGGTAACCCGCGTCCAGCAGCACGGCACTGCCCTGCCCACGCAGTCGCCACAGCTCCGGCAAGCTGCGCCAGCGGAAATAGTCACCGAAGTAGGGGCGGTCATCGCGCGCGGGCGTGATCGCGAAGCGATAGTCGCGCACGTAATCGCGCGCCCGCGGCGACAGCAGCGCCCGCGTGCCGTCGAACAGGTACGGCGGTTCGAGCACGTGGAAACGCTGCGTCGAATCGAACGGCATTCCCGCCGCGTAGACCGGATCGAAGCCATGCGCCGAGGCGAAGTCGCGCAATGCCGCAAGCTGCGTTGCCGTGAACGGCCGACGCGCGATCAGCCACGTGCTGGCATCCCAGTTGCGGATCGCCGCAAGTTGCGACGCCGGATCGTCCACGCCGCGCTCACGCAACGCCGCGATCGCGGTGGCGAAGAGCTTGAGCTCGTCGCGTGGCGGCTGCTTGCTCCAGCGTGTGACGGCGAGCATGCCGCCTGGCGACAGGCGCGCCAGGTAATCGCGCATCGCCTCGACCGTCAGCGCGTACTGCTCCGACGCCGCCTGCACGCCGGCGCCGCTGCTGGCGAAAGAATCGCCACCGGCCAGCACGATCAGGTCGTAGCGCGCGGCGCTGGCGCGCACGAAGGCGCGCGGCTCGGTGGCCGTGACGTGCACGCGCGGATTGCGATACAGGCCGCCGTCGTAGCGGGCGAAATCCTGCCGCACCCAGCGCAGGCGCTGCGGATCGAGTTCCACCGCGTCCACCCGCCGAGCGCCGAGCGCCAGTGCCTGCAATACCTCGAGGCCGCCACCGGCGCCGAGCACCAGCACGGATCGCGGCGCGACCAGGCGATAAGGCAGCGCCGATGTCATCGCACCCATCCATGCACGCGAATGCCGCGAGCCGTCGTCGTGCACGATCACCGACAGCGCGTCGCCGTCGGTGTAGAGGCCCAACTGCGGTGGCGGTTCGTCGGCGAACTGCAGGCTCAGGCCCGGTGCCTGGCGCAGCGGCACGCGCGGACTGTCGAGCACCGCCAACCAGCCATAAGGACCCGAGCGCTGCACCAGGATCCGCGCGCCGGGCAGCAGCAGGGTCCTGCTCAGGCCCTTGAATTCGTTCGGTCGCGGCGTCAGCGCGTGGCTCGGCAACAAGGCGAGCAGCAGCGCCGCGCCGACCACCGCCGCAGCCACCGCTGCCACGAAGGCAGCGCCGCGAGGCCTCATCACCAGCACCGCCGCAGCCGGCCCACACAACGCGGCCAGCACCAAGCCGCGTTCGACCGGCAGGCATGCCAGCGCCAGCGCCGCCAGCGCTCCCACCCCGGCTCCGAGGAGGTCGGCGCCGTACAACAACGGGATGCGCTGGCCATGCCGGGCGAACGCCAGGCCGAAACAGCTGGCGGCAAAGAAGAACGGCACCGCCAACAGCAGGTACAGCGCGCTCAGCCACAGCAACTGGCGTGGATTCCACACCAGTTCCAGGCCGTTGAAGGGAATGCGGGCGGCGAGCGCCAGGGCCAGCGCCGCAGCCAGCGCATACAACAGCGCGCAGCCGGCAAACGTCGCCTCGAACCGCGCGGCCAACCACGCATGCGGACGCCCCCGCAGCCATATGCTCAGCCAGGTGCCGCTGGCTCCGTGCCCGAGCAGGGCGAGACTGATGATCATCGCGGCGAACGGATACCAGTGCGCGATGGCGAGCCAGCGCATCAGCAACAACTGGTAGGCCAGCGCCGCGGCGGAAATCAGCGCGACGGCCAGCGCCAGTCGCCACGGCGTGCGTGCATCGCCGGCGGGGTCGATCAACTCGCTTTCGCGCGCGGCAGGCATCGCAAGGGGTCGCGGCTCAATGCTCGCCGGTCAGCGGCACGAAGCGCACGGGCAGGACCTGGCGCGTGCGCMCGCGCCCGCCGGTGTCCTTCTGCACCAGCAACAGCGTCTGGGTGAAGAAACTGCTGCCGACCGGAATCACCATGCGTCCGCCCGGCTTGAGCTGCGCCAACAGCGGCGGCGGAATCGACGATGCCGCCGCCGTCACCACGATCGCATCGAACGGCGCCTGCTCCTTCCAGCCGTAATAGCCGTCGCCGGTGCGCGTGGTGATGTTGCGCTGGCCACTCAGCCGTTGCCGCGCCTGCGCCGCAAGCGGCGCCACGATCTCGATCGTGTAGACCTGCACGCCGAACTCGGCCAGCACCGCCGCCTGGTAGCCGGAGCCGGTACCGACTTCCAGGACCTTCTGCCCGGCGCGCGGCTGCGCCAACGTGGTCATCAGCGCGACGACGTACGGCTGCGAGATGGTCTGGCCATAACCGATGCCCAGCGGCCGGTTTTCGTAGGCGTCGGCGCGTTCGGCCACCGGCACGTAGGCATGCCGCGGCAGGCGCCCCATCACCGCCAGCACGTCGCGATCGATCCGGGTGAAGCTGCCCGGTTCCGTATCGCCTTGCGCGCGCAGCTCGGCAATGAGTGCACTACGCGGCGCGGCATAGGGATCCTGCGCGTGCGCGCCCGGGCTGCACACCAGCCATGCCAGCAGCAGGCCGATGCCGGCGATGGAAGATCCGCCTCGCATGGCGCGACTGTAGGCGCCCATCCGTTAGCGTTCCGGCAACGGCGCATGTCCGATGACGTCATCCCGCGCTTCACGCACAATCCGCGCATGACCACCCAACTCGAACAACTGCGCGCCCTGTCGGCGGTAGTCGCCGACACTGGCGACATCGACGCCATTGCCCGCTTCCGACCGCTCGACGCCACCACCAATCCCTCGCTGCTGTTGAAGGCCGCGCCGTTGCCGGCGTACGCCCCGCTGATCGATGCCGCGCTCGCCAGCGCCCAGGGCGCCGACGTCACCGCGCGCCTTGCCGATGCCGGCGATCGTCTTGCCGTCGCCATCGGCGCGGAAATCCTCAGGTTTATTCCCGGACGCGTCTCCACCGAATGCGATGCACGCCACAGCTTCGATGCCGATGCCACGCTCGCGCAGGCGCGCAAGCTCGTCGCGCTCTACCAGGCCCGGGGCATCGGCCGCGAACGCCTGCTGATCAAGATCGCGGCGACGTGGGAAGGCATCCACGCCGCGCGGCAACTCGAACGCGAAGGCATCCACTGCAATCTCACCCTGCTGTTCTCGTTCGCGCAGGCGGTCGCGTGCGCGGAAGCGGGCGTGTTCCTGATCTCGCCCTTCGTCGGCCGCATCCTCGACTGGCACCTGGCCCAGGGCCTGCCAGCGCCGGCCACGCCGCAGGACGATCCGGGCGTCGCGTCGGTCACGCGCATCTGGCGCTACTACAGGCGCCACCGCTACGACACCGTGGTGATGGGCGCGAGCTTCCGCAACACCGGCCAGGTGCTGGCGCTCTCCGGCTGCGACCGGCTGACGATTGCGCCGGAGTTGCTGGCGCAGCTCGAAGCCAGCGACTCCGCGGTGCCGCGCGCGCTCAGCGACGACGGCGCCCGCGGCGACGCGCCACGACAACTCGATGAAGCCGGCTTCCGCTGGCGGCACAACGAGGACGCGATGGCCACGGAAAAGCTCGCCGACGGCATCCGTCGCTTTGCGGCCGACCAGGTGAAGCTCGAACAGTTGCTCGCGCAGCGGCAGTGATGCGCGTGGCGACCACCCACGATTCGACTTCCGGCGATACGCCGCTCAGCCCCGCGCGCCGGCTGCGCAGCATCTTCTCCGGCTCTGTCGGCAACCTGGTCGAGTGGTACGACTGGTACGTCTACAGCGCGTTCTCGCTGTATTTCGCGCAGGCGTTCTTCCCCAAGGGCGACCGCACCTCGCAGCTGCTCAACACTGCCGCGATCTTCGCCGTCGGCTTCCTGATGCGGCCGCTGGGCGGCTGGCTGTTGGGGCGCTATGCCGACCGCCACGGCCGCCGCCGTGCGCTGATGCTGTCGGTGCTGATGATGTGCGCCGGTTCCCTGCTCATCACCTTCACCCCCGGCTACGCCTCGATCGGCATCGCCGCCCCGGTGCTGCTGGTGGTCGCACGATTGCTGCAGGGGCTCAGCGTCGGCGGTGAATACGGCACCTCGGCGACGTACCTGAGCGAGATGGCCACGCGCGAGCACCGCGGCTTCTGGTCCAGCTTCCAGTACGTGACGCTGGTGATGGGCCAGCTGCTGGCCCTGATGGTGCTGATCGCGCTGCAACAGCTGTTCCTCAGCGAGGACCAGCTGCATGCGTGGGGCTGGCGCATCCCCTTCGCCATCGGCGCGCTGGCGGCGGTCACCGCACTGTGGTTGCGGCGCGCCATGCAGGAAACGGCCATCTTCGACCGCGGCGAACAGGATGGCGCCGCCACCCGGCAACGCCAGGGCTCCGTGCGCACGCTGATGCAGCATCCGCGTGCCGTCGCCACCGTGATCGGCCTGACCATGGGCGGCACGCTCGCGTTCTATACGTACACGACCTACATGCAGAAGTTCCTCGTCAACAGCGCCGGGCTCGACACGCGTTCCGCCTCGTCGCTCAACGCGGCG
Organism: Lysobacter sp. P5_B9; assembly: GCF_054049835.1. Classification (NCBI taxonomy): domain Bacteria; kingdom Pseudomonadati; phylum Pseudomonadota; class Gammaproteobacteria; order Lysobacterales; family Lysobacteraceae; genus Lysobacter; species Lysobacter sp. P5_B9. The sequence continues at coordinate 127,437 of NZ_JBFULP010000002.1, read as the reverse complement.
ACGCTGTTCGTTTTCATGCTCATGCAGCCCGTGGTCGGCGCGCTGTCCGATCGCATCGGCCGGCGTCCGCTGCTGATCGCATTCGGCGTGCTGGGCACGGCACTGACCGTGCCGATCCTGAGCGCGCTGCAGGATGTGCGGATCACGACACAGGCGTTCTGGCTGATCCTGGCCGCGCTCGCCATTGTCAGCTTCTACACCGCGATCAACGCAGTGGTGAAGGCGGAGCTGTTCCCGGTCGAGGTGCGCGCACTCGGTGTCGGCCTGCCGTACGCGCTGACCGTCGCCGTGTTCGGCGGCACCGCCGAATACGTGGCGCTGTGGTTCAAGAACGCCGGCGTCGAAAGCGGCTTCTACTGGTACGTCACCGCCTGCATCGGCGTGTCGTTGCTGGTCTACCTGTGGATGCCGGAGACGCAGCGCACTTCGCGCATCGATCGCGAGGTGCCCTGACAGGCGTCCTGTCGCCCGGGCATGGCATCGCCGTGCTGCGCAGACGCCGGTGGTTTTGAAACAATGCCCCCATGGACAAAACGCCCGGCAAGCCAACTCCCCATGTCGTGATCGTCGGCGGCGGCTTCGCCGGCTGTGGACCACGCGCGCGCTGGCGCGCGACCAGGTTCGCATCACCCTGGTCGACCGCCGCAACCACCACCTGTTCCAGCCATTGCTGTACCAGGTCGCGACCGCGGGGCTGTCGGCACCGGACATTGCCGCGCCGCTGCGCCATATCCTGCGCGCGCAGCGCAACGTGGAAGTGCGCCTGGGTGAAGTCGTCGGCATCGATGCCGTCGCGAAGTCGGTGACGCTCGCCGACGGCGACGTCCTCACCTGCGACTACCTGGTGCTGGCGAGCGGCGCCACCCATGCCTACTTCGGCCATGCGGACTGGGCCGCGCATGCGCCGGGGCTGAAGACGCTCGACGATGCGCTCGCGATCCGCCGGCGCCTGCTGCTCGCGTTCGAGCGCGCCGAAGCCGCGCAGTCCGCCGAGGAACGCACCGCCTGGCTCAACTTCGCCGTGGTCGGCGGCGGCCCCACCGGCGTGGAACTGGCCGGCACGCTGGCGGAGATCGCGCGCCACACCCTGCGCAATGAATTCCGCCGCATCGACCCGGCCGAAGCGAAGGTGCGCCTGCTCGAAGCCGGACCACGCGTGCTGTCGTCGTTCCCCGAGTCGTTGTCGGCGAAGGCACGCGCGCAACTCGATCGTCTCGGAGTCGAGGTCGTGACCGGCTTGCCGGTGGAGGCGATCGACGCGGACGGGTACGCATTGGGCGGACGACGCGTGCCTGCACGCACCGTGCTGTGGGCGGCGGGCGTGGCGGCCTCACCGCTGGGCGCACTGCTCGACGCACCGCGCGACCGCGCCGGCCGCGTGCAGGTCGACGCCGACCTCGGCGTGCCGAATCATCCGTGGATCTTCGTCGCCGGCGACCTCGCCAGCGTGCAGCAGGACGGCAAGCCGGTGCCCGGCGTCGCGCCCGCGGCCAAGCAGATGGGCGCGCATGTCGCGCGCGTCATCCGTGCGCGCCTGCGCAATGAGGCCGCGCTGCCCTTCCGCTACCGCGACTTCGGCAACCTCGCCACCATCGGCCGCATGGCGGCGGTCGTGCACTTCGGCAGGCTCAGGCTCTCCGGCCTGCTGGCATGGTGGTTCTGGCTCTTCATCCACATCTTCTTCCTGATCGGCTTCCGCAACCGCGTGATCGTGCTGGTCAACTGGGCGTGGGCGTACTGGAGCTACCAGCGGCACGCGCGGATCATCCTGGGCGGTACTACTGACGCATCGGCGGATTGACACCCGTGCTAAGGTCGCGCGGCGCGGCCGCAGGGGAGGCCTCGCGCGACAACATGCCCCCGCGCGTAGCGGGTTTTCTTTTGAATGGATTTTTGGGGATTTAAGGATGCATAGACTCTTTGCTGTCGTTCTTTCGTTCGCGACTCTTTCCGGTTTTGCCACCCCCGCGATGGCGCAGACCGCCACCGCGTCGCCCTGCACGCAATGGATCACCGCCGTGCCGGTCACCATCACCAGCCCTGGCTACTACTGCCTCAAGCAGAACATCACCACCAACCTCGTCGGCGGCGCCATCGGCATCGAGTCCAGTGACGTCACGCTGGACTGCCGTGGTCGCAGCATCACGCACAGCGATCCGGCCAATGATGCCTTCGGCATCACCGGCAGCGGCTTCGGTCCGGTGCATGACGTTACCGTGCGCTCGTGCAAGCTCGTCGACTTCGGCACCGGCATCCTGTTCGGTCCGGGCAGCGATCGGATCGAGATCGCCAACAACGACGTGGTGAAGCCGAAGCTCGACGGCATCGTGCTGTGGGGCAGCAACTCGCGCATCGTTGGCAACAGCGTGTTGAGCACGCACAACACCTTCTACGACTACTCCCGCAACATCACCGTAACCGCTTTCGAACCGGGCGTGCGTTCGACCGGCAACGTGATCTCCAACAACACGGTCGCCGGCGCATTCGGCAACGGCACGATCTGGGGCATTCGCGTCGACATGTCGGACAACGCGCTGATCAACAACAACCAGGTCATCGACCTGCAGCCCAATGAGGGCGGTTTCGCCGCGGCGATCGTCACCGACAGCGCCACTTCACGCATCCTCAACAACGTGATGATGGCGCGCACCGGCACCAACTACGGCAACATGGGTAGCGCCGCACTGTGCTCGCGCAACCTCGCCGTCGGCCTGGCTGTCGATGGCTTCGATTGGTGCACGCAGTCGGTCAACAACACGACGCAGCCGTAACCGCGGCATCCCGGCGGCAAAAGAAAAGGCCCGGGGAACCGGGCCTTTTCCTGTCTGCTTTCGCGCGACGCTTATGCAGCGAACAACGCCTTCATCTTCTTCAGTGCGTTGGCTTCGATCTGGCGGATGCGTTCGGCGGACACGCCGTATTCGTCGGCCAGTTCCTGCAGCGTGATCTTGCTGTCGGCATCGAGCCAGCGACGCTTGACGATGTCGCGCGAGCGGGCGTCGAGGCCGGCCAGGCCCTCGCGCAGCAACTCGAGCTGGTTGTCCTCGCTGTCCGCGCGCTCGTAGGCCTGCGACGGATCCTCGGCATCGGTGCGAAGGTAGGCGGCCGGCGACGGCGGGGCGTGGTCGTCGTCCTCGTCGGTGGGCGCGTCGAAGCCGATGTCGCGGCCGGACAGGCGCGATTCCATCTCCAGCACTTCGCGTTCGGACACGTTGAGGTCGGCGGCCACGGCGCGCACTTCCTCGGCATTCATCCAGCCCAGGCGGGTCTTGGACTTGCGCAGGTTGAAGAACAGCTTGCGCTGCGCCTTGGTCGTGGCGACCTTGACGATGCGCCAGTTCTTGAGGATGAACTCGTGCATCTCGGCGCGGATCCAGTGCACCGCGAAGGAAACCAGGCGCACGCCCTGCTCCGGGTCGAAGCGCTTGACCGCCTTCATCAGGCCGATGTTGCCTTCCTGGATCAGGTCGCCCATCTGCAGGCCGTAGCCGTTGTAGCCACGGGCGACATGGACCACGAAGCGCAGGTGCGAGTGCACCAGGTCGCGCGCGGCGTCGAGGTCCTCTCCGTCGCGGAAGCGGCGCGCAAGCGCCTGCTCGTCTTCGGCGGTGAGCACCGGGATCTGGTGCACCGCGCCGATGTAGGCATCCAGCGAACCGATTGCGGTCAGGCCATTGAAGGCCGGAACCGGGAGGTTATTGGCGATAAGGGCGGTGTTTTGGGTCATGGCAGGCATCTTAGCAGTCGGGGTTTGGGACTGCTAAACCCCGCGGAAGTTCCGGTGCGTTGCATTCATGGAACGCGGTTTGACCCTGCCAAGGCCCCGGCAGCGGCCAATTTCGGGCCCGCGGGGTGGCCCCAGGATCTCATCCACCGCCGGAACGGCCCGCGCTACCGCTTTCCGGCGCTCCCGGCGCCGGGGAGGCCGGCGGCACCCATTCCGGGGCCGTGGCCATCGGCCGGACATCATGCTGGACCGGCTTGCGGCCATTGAACAGATAGCCCAGCACGGCATAGCGGCGGACCAGGAAATGGTGGAGTGTCAGCGACACCATCGATGCGACTGCCAGGACGATCAGGAACTTGATCCCGGCCGCCAGCGGCAGCGACAGCAGCGCCGTCGCCATGGCGATGACCGTCACGTGGTGGAACAGATAGATCGAGTAGCTGGCGGAAGACAGGTAGGCGAAGGTGCGCGACGGCCGGTCCGCCCATTCGCGGAACAGCGAGAACAGCACCCGCACCACCATCCACCGCAACAGCCCTTCGCCCAGGAAGTGTGCGGTACGGAAGGCGTAATCCGAACGCCCCTCGGTCAGCAGCATCACCACCCCTCCGCTCACGGCAAGGGCAATCACCAGCCGATCGCGCCGGGCGAACCGGTCGAGCAGCTCCGGACTGGCGCACAGCAACATCCCCACCAGGAAGCCGGGAAGGTAGAGCAGCAGCTCCGCCGGACTGGCGCTCCCCAGCAGGGGCTCATCCCAACCGGGACCGGCAAGCCGGCCCACCGCCACCACGCCCAGCGGCGTTGCGACCAGCGCGAGCAGCACGAAGGGCAAGGCCCACCGTCCCCGCAACCAGGAGGCGACGGCGCCATCGGGGTCGGCCAGGCGGCGCAGGTACGGCGCGAACATGGCGGCAAGGGCGAAATAGACAGCCAGGGAGAACAGGAACCACAGGTGGGAAACCCATTGCCCATCCACCCACGCAGGCAGTAGCGCACCCTGCAGGAAACCGGCATCGCCCCCGGCGCCGATCACCAGCCGCACCTGGAGCAGGTTGAAGGTCAGCAGCGTCGCCAGCAGCGGGACCAGCACCCGGCGCATGCGGTCGCGCAGGAAGTCCCGTACCGGCCACCGCACCAGCAGGTACATCGCGAAGTAGCCAGCGACGACGAAGAACGCCGGCATCCGGAACAGATGGATGCCCGCCACCAGCCAATCCAGCGCTGGCAGGTGGGCCTGGTCCTTGACCTGCCAGGCGTCCGAGTCGTACGGCCGCGCCGAATGCAGCACCACCCCCAGCAGCATCAAAACGCTGCGCAGCGCATCCATGTAATGAAGCCGTGAGGCCCCATTGCTCATTCGCGTGCCTTTTTGCTACCGGGGGATATCCAAGCAAACGCGATGCCTTGGCGCATGCGGCCTGATGCGGCCTGAATAGGGATGCCCGCCGCAGCGACCCGCTTAAACGCCTGGGGACGCCCGTGCATCTGTATGGCTCTGCTCGCCGCCGTGATGCCCATCGAAACCGACCACCCCGACACCGGGGCCGACGACGACCGCGCCCTGGTCGGCGCGGCCGCCCGGGGCGAAGTGGCGGCCTTCGAGGCGCTCTACCGGCGCCACGCCGGCCGCATCCATGGCGTGATCGCCCGGCTGGTCGGCGGTCATGGCGCCCGCGCCGAAGACCTGACCCAGGACGCATTCGTCCGCGCCTGGCAGGCGCTGCCGGCCTTCCGTTTCGAGTCGGCCTTCGCGACCTGGCTGCACCGGCTCGCGGTCAACACGGCGCTGATGGACCTGCGCAGCCGCAAGAGCCGTCCGCAGGACGACGGCAGCGAGGACGCCTTCGACGGACTGGGCGTCCCTGATTCCGCCGGCTACGGCACCGCGCTGTCGATGGACCTGGAGCGCGCCGTCGCCAGCCTGCCGCCGCGCGCCCGCGCGGTACTCGTGCTGTACGACGTGGAAGGCTGGCACCACGAGGAAATCGCCGCCGAACTCGGCATGGCGGTCGGCAGCTCGAAAGCGCAATTGCACCGCGCCCGCCACCTGTTGCGGACGCGGTTGGAGGCACACGCATGAATACCGGTCACGACAACTCCCACGACAGCAACGACTTCCCCGAGGCTCTGCGCTGGCAACTGCGCGCCCTGCGCCAGGACGCCACTCCGTCGCACGACCTGTGGCCCGGCATCGCAGCGCGCCTGGCCACGCAGCGGGCGCCGGTGCGCCGGTCGCCCCGCTGGCTGGGGCCGGTCGCACTCGCCGCCAGCGTGGTTCTGGCCGTGGGCAGCGTGGGCTGGTTCGCCCGTACCGCCGGCGTGACCGCGCCGTCGCAGGCGCAGTCGCCGACCCTGGTGCAACGCGAAGCCGACGGCCTTTCGCGCCAGTACCAGGCCGCATTGCAGGAGGTGCAGGTACCCATGCCGCCGAGCCTGCAGCCCACGGCCGAGGCACTGGACCGCGATGTCGCCCTGATCCGCGCCGCGCTCACCCGCGACCCCGATTCGGTCCGCCTGCTCGAACAGCTGCGCCGCACCTACGCCCATCGCCTCGCGCTCGCCCAGCGCGTCGCCTACACCTGATCCTTTCGCCTACCTGCTGTTCCGGAGAAGTCCCATGTCCCGCGCCCTCGCCCTGATGACCGTCGGCCTGTTCGCTGTCCCCACGCTGTTCCACGACGCACTCGCCGCGACGCCCATCAACGAAACCCGCGCGTTTGATGCCCGCGGCCACCTCAGCATCGAGAACGTCAAGGGCAGCATCGAAGTGCGGGCCTGGGACCGCCGCGAGGTGAAGATCGAAGGCAGCCTCGGCCAGGGCGTGGAGAAGCTGGAGATCCTCGGCGACGCCCAGCACCTGTCGATAAAGGTGAAGTACCCCAAGAACGGCGGCCTTGGCTTCTTCTCCGGCAGCGACAAGAGCGAACCCTCGGAGCTGCGGCTGATGGTGCCGTTGCAGGCCGACCTCGACATCGACGCCGTATCGGCCGACGTCGACGTCAGCGGCATGGCCTCGGACGAACTTTCCATCGACAGCGTCAGCGGCGACATCAACGTCGTCGGCGCACCGCGCGAAGCGACGATCGACAGCGTCAGCGGCGACCTCAAGCTGATCCTCAACAGTCCGAAGGTCAGCACCGAGAGCGTGAGCGGCGACATCGACCTGCGCGGCCGCCTCAGCGACGAGGTGCACGTGGAAACCGTATCGGGCGACATCGACGTCTCCGGCCACCAGAGCAGCGTGCGCAAGTTCAGCGGCAACACGGTGTCCGGCGACATGCGTATCGACACCGCATTGACCGCCGGCGGTCGCATCGGCCTGGAAAGCGTGAGCGGCAACCTTACCCTGCGCATGCCCGCGAACCTTTCCGCGCAGGTGCGCGGGGATAGCTTCAGCGGCGAACTCTCTGCACCCGACGTGGAGATCAGCCGGCCCAAGCATGGCCCGGGTTCGAACTTCGAGCACCGCTACGGCAGCGGCGACGGCGAGATATCGCTGAAGTCGTTCTCCGGCGACGCGCGCCTGCAGTTCGACTGAAGTAGTTCGACTGAAGCAGCGCGACGATGTACCCGAAAATGCCGGGCCTCGCCCGGCATTTTCGTTGGCACCTCCGCTGCGGCTACGCAATCCGCTCGCGCGGCGGCAGCGACCAGTCGATCGGCGCCATGCCGTGCTGCGCGAGGTAGCGATTGGCGGTGGAGAAATGTCCGCAGCCGATGAACCCGCGATGCGCCGACAGCGGCGAAGGATGCGGCGCCTTCAACACCAGGTGCCGGCGCGGATCGATGACCTTGCCCTTGGCCTGCGCATAGCTGCCCCAGAGCATGAACACCAGGTGCTCGCGTTCGCGGTTGAGCGTTTCCACGATGCGGTCGGTGAAGCCTTCCCAACCCTTTCCCTGGTGCGCGCCGGCGCGCCCCTCCTCGACGGTGAGTACGGCGTTGAGCAGGAGCACGCCCTGCTCCGCCCAGTGCGCGAGGCACCCGTGGCCGGGCCGCGCGATGCCCAGGTCGCGCTGGATTTCCTTGTAGATGTTGTCCAGCGACGGCGGTACCGCGACGCCGGGCTGCACCGAAAAGCACAGACCATGCGCCTGGCCGAAGCCGTGGTACGGATCCTGGCCGAGGATCACCACTTTCACCGCGTCAAAAGGCGTCGCGTCCAGCGCGGCGAAGATCTGCGGTCCCGGCGGGAAGATGCGCGCGCCGCTCGCCCTGCGCTCGCGCAGGAACGTCGACAACGCCTGCATGTCGTCGCGCTGCAGGTAGTCGCCCATGCGCGATTTCCAGGAAGGGTCGAGCCGGATGCGTTCGCCGATGTCGTTCATGCGCACAGGATACCGCTGCGCCGCGCGCCGATTACGCGTCGAGCGTGCGCTGCTCCGGCATCTTCGCCACGCGCAACTGGAACAGCGTCTTGGTCACCAGCAGGCGCTCCTCGATCGGCTTGAGCACGAGATCGTTCGCACCCATGCGCAGCAGCTCGCTCTGGTTGTCCGGATTGGCGTCGCCGGTCATCACCAGCACCGGCAGGCGGCGCTTGCCGTAGCCGAAGTCGTTGCGGATCCGGTCGAGCAGGTCGCTGCCTTCGAGTTCGCCCTTGAGGTAGACGTCGGTGAGGACCAGGTCGGCGCCCGGATCGTCGTTGCCGCGATGCTGCTCGAGGTACTCCAGCGCTTCTTCGACGCCGACGAAGTGCACGACGACCAGGCCGTTGCGTTCCAGCATGCGCTTGGTCGCGAGTGCGACCACCTTGCTGTCTTCCACGTACAGCACCCGGGCGCCCGGGATCGATTCGGGCTGCACGTAGCCGCGGATGAAGGCCGCGAGCGCGCTGTAGCCCAGGCCCTTGTCGAAGTAATCGGTGACGTCCTCGGTAAAACGTCGCGCTTCCAGTGCGTCCTGGGCATTGCCGGAGATGACGATGATCGGCACGTACGCCTGGCCCGACGCTTCACGCACCGTGCGCGCGAGTGCGATGCCATCGCCATCGGGCAGCACCAGCGAAGTGGTGACCAGATTGACCGCGCCCCGCGCCAGCGCGTCGCGCGCTTCCCCGATGCTGCCGCATGCGACGAGTTCGGCGTCGGCGACTTCGCGCACCAGCACATCGCCAATCATCTTGCGCACCAGCTTGCTGCCGTCCACCACCATCACGCGTGGCGCGGCCTTGTCGAGGTGGCGCAGATCCTGCGAAGACATGAGATTGCGGGGACGGCGGAGTGGGCGAGTCGCGAGTGTACGCGCTGCCTGCTGCGATTACGCGGCGATGTTGCGACGCCGGTCGGCTTTTGGCTCAAGGAATCGCTGAACGAAGTTCGGCGATTCCTGCGGCACAGGGATGTGCCGCACGCGGGCAAGCACGCAAGTGCTTGATCCGCGTAAGCCGGGGTCGAGCTTGGCTCGAGCCCGGCGTGTCTGAAAGATGTCCCGGAGGGACTCTTTCAGACTACTCAAATGTCCGTCGGACGGGTCTGGCGCAGGTAATGACCGGTCACGAAACCGGCGCCGAGCCAGCCCAGGAGACCGGCCACGAACACGATCGCGCCCGCCTCAGACGGGTCGAACCCGCGCAGGGCGAAGCCGCTGCCGTAGCTGCGCGCGAGTTCGGCGAGCGGCGCGCGCAGGGCGATATCGGTGGCGGTGAGCAGGGCGAGCGCGAACGCGCCCGCCAGCAGCCCGTAGCACGCGCCCAGGTACAGGAAGGGCCGGCGGATGAATCCATCGCTCGCGCCCAGCAGTTGCAGCACGCCGATCTCGTCGCGACGCGACTGGATGTCGAGCCGCACCGTGTTGCCCACGACCAGCAGCGCGCCCAGGCCCAGCAGGCCGGCGAGCACCCACGCCAGGCGTGCGCCGAAACGCAGCCACTGGTCGAGGCGATGGCGCCAGCCAGCGTCGTGTCGGACGACGTCGGCTTCGGGCAGTGCCTGCAGCGATTCCGCGAGCGCGCCTTCATCGGCCGCACCGCCTTGATCACCAACCTTGGGCGTCACGATCAACAGGCTTGGCAACGGATTGCCTTCGAGCGCGGCGAGCGCATCGCCGAGGCCGCGCTGGCGCAGCTCTTCGAGGCCCTGCTCCGGCGTGCGCACTTCGACCTGGGCGACGTCGCCGCGCGCCTTCAATTCCCCGGCCAGCGCCCTGGCGCGGTCCACGGTGACATCCGTCTTGAGAAACAGGCTGACCTGGCGCGACTGCTGCACGTCACCGGCAAAACGTTCGACGTTCCGCAGCGTGGCCCACAGCCCCAACGGCAGGGCCAGCGCCACCGCCATCACGCCGATGGTGAGTGCGGTCGCCCATGGCTTGCGCAACATGCGACCGAGGCTCGCAACCAGGCTGTAGACGTGGTGGTCAAACCACATGCCGATGCGCGACTGCGCCTTCATGGCGTCGACTTCGATGTTCATTCGGCCAGGTCCTGCGGCGAGATATCGTCGACGAGGCGACCCTGGTTGAGCACCAGCACGCGCTTCTTCATGCGCTTGAGCAGGTTGAGGTCGTGGCTGGCGATGAGCACGCTGGTGCCGCGCTCGGGCAGCGAGGCGAACAAGTCGAGGATCTCCGCGGACAGGGTCGGATCCAGGTTGCCGGTGGGCTCGTCGGCCACCAGCAGCTTCGGCTCGCCGATGATCGCGCGGGCGATGCCCACGCGCTGCTGCTCGCCGGCGGAGAGCTGGCCCGGCAGGGCATTCGCCCGCGCGCTGAGCCCGACCTTTTCGAGCACGCTGCGCACGCGCTTGGCGATGTCGCCACGCCGCATGCCGCGCAGCACCAGCGGCAGGCCGACATTGTCGGCAACGCTGCGGTCGGTGAGCAGGCGGTGGTCCTGGTAGACAACGCCGACATCGCGCCGGTGCAGGGCAATACGGCCGCCGCGCACCTTGGCCAGGTTGCGCTCGCCAAAGAGCACCGCACCACGGCTGGCGCGTTCACTGAGGTGGATGAGCTTGAGCAGCGTGCTCTTGCCGGCGCCGGAATGGCCGGTGATGAAGAGCATCTCGCCCGTGGCGACTTCGAAACTCACGTCGGTCAACGCGTGGTGACCGCTGTCGTAGCGTTTGCTGACGTTGTCGAAGCGCAGGACGGCCATTCGGTCCGGAAGTGCAGCCAGTTCAGCGGCAAGTATCGGGGCCGGACGCGGCGATGGCTAGTCGTTGGCGGCGATGGCCGCCGCCACATCCCGGCGTGGCCGGGATGCGTGCCTGAGAGGTGGCGCGGATCGCGTGCGACCCGCGGCCCCTCAATGCTGCGAACTGGGCGCGCGCGTGACCAGCTTCTTCAGGCCGTGGCCGATGCGGGCAATCAGGCCCGGCTTCGCCCCCGCGGCGGCGGCAGCCGGCTTGGCCGGGACGTTCGCCGGTGACTTCGCCACCTGCACGGCACCCTCGGCGCCTTCGATCTTGCGTCCGCCACGACGGCGACGGCGCTTGCGCGGCGCATGCCCGGCCTCGTTCACGGCGACATTGGCCGCAACCGGTGCGGCGTGCGGCGCGGCGGGCGCTTCGGCACGCGGAGGACGCGGCGCGTGGGCTTCGCCCGGCGCGCGCTCAGTGCGCGCACGCGGGGCACCGGCCCGGGAACCGCCTTCGCGGCGACCGCCGCTGCGGGCACCGTCCTTGCCACCGCGGCTACGGCCACCGCCACGACGTTCTTCATCGGCGGCGCGCTGTTCGCGCGCTTCCTTGAAGATCGCGCCGATGCTTTCGCCGGCCTCGTCGCCCTCGCCACCCGCCGGGATCTCGCGCGGCGCGCGCGGCACCGCGACCAGCAGGTCGGCCTCGACCGCCGCGACCGGCAACTTCTGCTCGATATAGGCCTCGATGTCCGGCAGCGACATCGCATAGCGCTCGCAGGCGAAGCTGATCGCGTCGCCTTCCGCACCCAGCCGCGCCGTGCGGCCGATGCGGTGCACGTAGTCCTCGGCATCGAACGGCAGGTCGTAGTTGTAGACGTGGGAAACGCCATCGATGTGCAGGCCGCGTGCGGCCACGTCGGTGGCGACCAGGATCTCCAGCTGCCCGGCCTGGAACCTTTTCAGCAGCGACTCGCGCTTCTTCTGCGGCACGTCGCCGCTGAGCACGCCGACGCGGTAGCCGGCCCTTTCCAGCGCGCGCGCCACGCGCTCGACGAACGCCTTGGTGTTGACGAACACCATCGTGCGCGCGCCCTCGGAGCGTGAGAGCAGGCCGATCAGCAGCGGCAGTTTTTCCTCGTCGGCCGGGAAGTAGATCTTCTGGCGAACCTTGGCCGCGGTGATGAATTCGGTTTCGACCACGAGCTTTTCCGGCTCGTTCATGTGCTCGTAGGCGAGTTCCAGCACGCGGTGCGACAGCGTCGCCGAGAACAGCAGGGTCTGGCGCGTGGTGCGCTCGGGCATGCGCCGCAGCAGGAAGCGGATGTCCTTGATGAAGCCGAGGTCGAACATGCGGTCGGCCTCGTCGAGCACGCACATCTCGCAGGCGTGCAGGGAGACGACGCGATGCTGCTTGACGTAGTCGATCAGGCGCCCGGGCGTGGCGATGATGATGTCGGCGCCCTTCTGCAGGATCTCGCGCTGCTTGTCGTAGTCGACGCCGCCGTAGACCAGGGCGAACTTGAGGCCCAGGTCGCTGCCGAACTTGACCGCGTCCTTGTGGATCTGGATCGCCAGTTCCCGGGTCGGGGCCAGGATCAGCGCGCGCGGGTCTTCCGGCTTGCGCTCGGCGAGGGCGGGACGGGTCAGCAGGCGGTTCATCACCGCCACCAGGAAGGCGAGGGTCTTGCCGGTGCCGGTCTGGGCCTGGCCGGCGACGTCGCGGCCATTCAGGGCCAGCGGCAGGGTCAGCGCCTGGATCGGGGTGCAGCGGGTGAAGCCAGCGGCTTCCAGGCCGGCCAGCAGGGACGGGTGCAGTTCGAACGAGTCGAACGTGATGTCGGTTAGCGGTTTGTCGCTCATGGATTTCTGTGTTTCATCGCGAAGGCCGCGCTGCCGTGGGCAGCGCTTGCATGGGGGCGGCCTGCCATCGCAGACTGCCGGGGCCGGGCTCGCCGGCTCGGTTTGACGTAGGCGCCAGGACTTGAAGCCGGCGCGAAACGCCCCAGTTTAACCCAGCCTGCGGTCCCACCGGTCCGGTCATCCGGTCCGTGGTCCCCTTTACTTACCCGCCCCGCGCTCCTGCTGGGGCCCCAAGCTCCAGGAGATGCGCGTGAGCGACAAAGTGATGCATGTCGGCGATGCCGATTTCGATGCCGTCGTGCTGGGCTCGTCGGAGCCGGTGCTCGTCGATTTCTGGGCTGAATGGTGCGGCCCCTGCAAGATGATCGCTCCGGCCCTCGACGAGCTGGCCGACACCTACGCCGGCAAGGCCAGGATCGTGAAGGTCAACGTCGACCACAACCGCGCCAGCGCGATGAAGTACCACGTGCGCTCGATCCCCATGCTGCTGCTGTTCAAGAACGGCCAGATCCACTCCCAGCAGATCGGCGCGGTGGGCAAGGCCCAGCTGAGCCAGATGCTCGACAAGGCGCTGTAAGGGCCTGCGCAGCTGAACCGGTCCGTGGCAGCCTTGCCGCGGACCCGCTGGAACGACCCGTGACGGCCTTGCCGCGGGCCCGCTGGGAACGACCCGTGGCAGCCTTGCCGCGGACCCGCTGAAACGACCCGTGGCAGCCTTGCCGCGGACCCGCTGAAACGACCCGTGGCCGACTTTTACCCCTCGCTGCGGCTCGTTCATCATTATCGGGACTGAACTTGTGTCGCGGCGCGCTTGCCGCCACGCGGCCGCGGTGCTAGTTTCGCCCTGCAGGCAAGCCGATATGTACTCGGCGCCGCGCCCCTCTTCTCAATGACCCACGTCCCTGACGTCCCGCTCGCAGACCGCGAGCGCTCGCCGCTTAGCGAGGATTCCCTGCTTGTCCGATAACACCCCCGACTCCGGCGAAATCGTCGAGAAGCGCGTGCGCAAGGCACGCGTCGTGAAGGCCGATGCGCCGGCCGCCGCCGAACAATCCGCCCCACCGCCCGCACCGCGCGAATCCGCGCCGCCGCCGGCCCCGTCCGCAGGCGAAGCCGCCCCGGCGGCCGCTGCCAACGACGCCGCGTCTGCCCAGGGCGGCGGTGGCGACCACGGCCAGCAAGGCCGCGACTTCGACAAGGGCGGTGGTGGCAACCGCCGCGACCGCTTCCGCAACCGCCGCGACCGCCAGCGCGACCGCTACCGCGACGGCGGCATGCAGGACGACGGCGGCGGCAACGAGACCTTCGTCCCGCGCCCGCACCCGCAGGTGCCCGAGGGCTTCCCGGTCTACTCGCTGGGCGACCTCAAGCGCATGCCCGCGAACCGCCTGCTGGACATCGCCGAACAGCTGCAGATCCAGGAAGGCGTGGCCCGCGCCCGCAAGCAGGACGTCATCTTCGCCGTCCTCAAGGTCCTGACCCGTCACGCTGAAGGCGTCGCCGCCGACGGCGTGCTGGAAATCCTGCCGGACGGCTTCGGCTTCCTGCGCTCGCACGAGGCCAGCTATCTCGCCGGACCGGACGACACCTACATCTCGCCCAGCCAGATCCGCCGCTTCAACCTGCGCACCGGCGACCACCTGTCCGGCCGCATCCGCTGGCCGAAGGACGGCGAGCGCTATTTCGCCCTGGCCGTGGTCGACACGATCAACGGCGAGCCGCTGGAAGCGTCGAAGAACAAGGTCCTCTTCGAGAACCTCACCCCGCTGTTCCCGCGCCGCAAGTTCAAGCTCGAGCGCGCCGACGGTTCGACCGAGGACATCACCGGCCGCATCCTCGACCTGATGGCACCGCAGGGCAAAGGCCAGCGCGCCCTGATCGTCTCGCCGCCCAAGGCCGGCAAGACGATGATGATGCAGCAGGTGGCCACGGCCATCACGCACAACCACCCGGACGTGCACCTGATCGTGCTGCTGGTGGACGAGCGTCCGGAAGAAGTGACCGAAATGCAGCGCACCGTGCGCGGCGAAGTGGTCTCCTCGACGTTCGACGAGCCCGCCGCCCGCCACGTGCAGGTCGCCGAAATGGTGATCGAGCGCGCCAAGCGCCTGGTCGAGCACAAGAAGGACGTCGTGATCCTGCTCGACTCGATCACCCGCCTAGCCCGCGCCTACAACAACGTCGTGCCCTCCTCGGGCAAGGTCCTGTCCGGCGGCGTCGACGCCAACGCCCTGCACCGCCCGAAGCGCTTCTTCGGCGCAGCGCGCAACGTCGAGGAAGGCGGCTCGCTGACCATCATCGCCACCGCGCTGATCGACACCGGCTCGAAGATGGACGAGGTGATCTACGAAGAGTTCAAGGGCACCGGCAACTCGGAAGTCCACCTCAACCGCCGTATCGCCGAGAAGCGCGTGTACCCGGCCATCGACATCAACCGCTCGGGCACCCGCCGCGAGGACCTGCTGATCGAGCCGGAGTTGCTGCAGAAGATCTGGATCCTGCGCAAGCTGCTGCACGGCATGGACGAGATCGGCGCGATGGAGTTCCTGCTCGACAAGATGAAGACCACCAAGTCGAACGACGAGTTCTTCAGTTCGATGAAGCGCTGAGCCGCCCCGCGCGGTTCCGCCACCGACGACGCCGGCTTCGCGCCGGCGTCGTCGTTTTTGCCACCCCCCCATCGCGGCTTGCGGTGATCTGCCGCTTTCCGACTACACTCGGCGCGTTTCCGACGCTTCCCGGTCCGCATGCGCAGCAAGAAGTCCCGCGCCACTTCCGTCGACATCGCCCATCGCGCCGGCGTTTCCCAGGCCACCGTATCGCGCGTCCTCCGCGGCAGCCCGCTGGTGAATCCGGAAACGCGCGAGCGCGTGCTCGAAGCAGTGCGCGAACTCAACTACAAGGTCGACCATCGCGCCTCGAGCCTGCGCACGCAGCGTTCGGGCACGCTGGCCCTGTTGCTGTTCGAGGACCCGACCCCGGACGAGTCGCACATCAACCCGTTCTTCCTGTCGATGCTCGGTTCGATCACGCGCGCCTGCGCGCGCCACCGCCATGACCTGCTGGTGTCGTTCCAGCAGCTCTCCGACGACTGGCACGCCGATTACGAAGACAGCATGAAGGCCGACGGCCTGATCCTGCTCGGCTACGGCGACTACATGGCCTATCGCAGCAAGCTCGAGCAGCTGGTCGAACACGGCACGCACTTCGTGCGCTGGGGCGCGGTGCTGCCCGACCAGCCGGGCATCTCGATCGGTTGCGACAACTTCCAGGGCGGCCAGCTCGTGGGCGAACACCTGCTGGGCCTGGGACGCAAGCGCGTCGCCTTCCTCGGCCACGCCTCCAACCACTATCCCGAATTCTTCGACCGCTATCGCGGTTGCGACGCGGCGCTGCAGAAGGGCGGCGCATCGATGCACGTCGACCTGCAGGTCGACGCCGAGAGTTCGGAGGAAGCCGGCTATGCCGCGGCGCTGGCGCTGATGGAACGCGGACGCCCGTTCGATGCACTGTTCGCCGCCAGCGACCTCATCGCGATCGGTGCGATGCGCGCCCTGGTCGAGCACGGCCGCCACGTGCCGTGGGACGTCGCGGTGGTCGGCTTCGACGACATCCCGATGGCGCGCGTCGCCAGCCCGCCGCTGACTTCGGTGATCCAGGACACCTCGCGCGCCGGCGAACTGCTGGTGGAGACGCTGCTCAAGCGGGTGCGTGCCGAACCCGTCGACAGCGTGATGCTGCCGCCGTCGCTGGTGGTCCGAAGGTCGAGCACCGTCGGTTGACCGCCGGCTCCCTCCGCGACGCGAAGGGAGCAGCCATGCCTCAATCGCGCGGGTGTGCGCCGCCGCGGGCGCGCGCCAGTGCCGCACGCAACGCCGGCTGGGTCACCGCCGCATCGAGGACGTAGACCTCGACGCCGTGCGCCGGCACGGTCGCCTGCAGCGCGCCGCCCTCGGCGACATCGACGTCGCCCCCGCCTAGTGCCGCGCGCCAACGTCCCGCCTGCAGCATGTCCGTGACCGCGAACGCCGCCGGCGTCGCGCCCTTGTTGAGCAGCACCAGGGCGATCTGGTGCGTACCGCCCTGCTGCAGCACGCGATAGAACACGGCGCGTTCGCCCTGCATCAGCACGTTGACCTGCAGTCCGCGCTGCAATGCCGGCGTGGCCGCGCGCAGGGAGCCGATGCGCTTGAGCGACTGGTAGATCGCGCTGCGCGGTGCGGCGTCGATACGTTCCTGGCCGAAGTAGTTGCGGTTGCCCATGTGCTCGGCGGTGCCACGCTCGAAGCCGGTCTCCGAACCGTAGTAGATGACCGGGATGCCGCGCGTGGTGAACAGGAAGTTGTTGGCGTCGATGAAGCCGTCATCGCTGGCGTCGAGCCGCGCCATGTCGTGGTTGTCGTAGAAGGTCATCAGCTCGTACGGGTTCTGGTACGGGCCGTCCTCCAGGTACAGGCGCTCGGCGATGCGTTCGAACCCACCACCCTTGCGTCCGAAGACTTCCGCCACGCGCTCCTTCAGCGGGAAGTCGAGCACGCTCACGCCGGCGTTGCGCGGCAGCGTGTGCGCGGCGATGGTCGCGGCGTCGTAGTCGAAGGCCTCGCCGAACATGAAGAAGCCCGGGTGCTTCGCGCGGATCCGCGTGGTGAAGGCATGCCAGTACGCATGCGGCATCCACGGGATCGTGTCGATGCGGAACGCGTCCGCGCCCTGGTCGATCCATTGCGAGTACGCGCCGACGAAGTACTCCAGCACCTGCGGGTTGTTCTCGTTGATGTCCGACAGCTGCGCCAGCCCGGGATGCGTGTTGTAGAACGCATGCAGCGGGTTGTGCGCGGGATCGAGCTTGTCCGGCGCCAGGTTCTGGTGGTCGGCGAGCAGCTTGCCGTCCTTGTCGTAGATCTCGCCGAACTTCGGCTGGTCCGCCGGCATCGTGTAGGACGGCGAGCCGTGGTTGCAGACGATGTCGAGCACCGTCTTCAGGCCGTTCCGCTTCAGGCCCCTGGTGAGGCCGGCGAAATCGAGGTTGGCGCTGGGCAGGTGTTCGTCGAGCTTGTAGAAATTCACCCCCCAGTAGCCATGGAAACCGGTCTTGCCGCGATCGGTGAACATGCTGCCCCATGCCACCGGATCGCCGCCGGTAAAGGCCTCGTCAGGTTGGTCCACGATCGGCGTTACCCACACCGCTCCAAAACCCATGCCGCGGATGTAGTCGGCGTTGTCGAGCAGGCCTTTGAAGTCGCCGCCGAGGTAGCCGATGTTGTCGCTGTGCCCCGCCGGTGCGCCGGGCACCGGACGGTCGAACGTGTGGTTGGGACCTGCCGCCTGCTCGCGCTGGTCGTTGGCGGGATCGCCATTGACGAAGCGGTCGGTGAGGACGAAGTACACCGCGTTGGCCGCCAATGGTTCGGCGGTGCCGATGTAGTCGTTCGCGCTCGCCGCCTGGTTCGCCCGCGGCTTCGGCGCATCCATGGCGGGCGACGGCGCAGCGGCTTCACGCGCGCATCCGGCCAGCAGCAGGGCGCAGGCCACCGTGAGCAGGCGACGTTCCATGTGCGGATTCCTCACGGATTGGCCGCCGCGACGGCCGCATTGGGCGCGGGCTCGCGCACGCGCAGCACGCACAACCCGGCCACCAGCAGACTGATGCCGCCGATCACCAGCGCGTAGATCGGCTGGCTGCCGAAGAACACCTTCAGCAGCACGCCGAGCAGGCTCGCCGCGACCAGCTGCGGGATGACGATGAAGAAATTGAAGATGCCCATGTACACGCCCATCTTCTGCGCCGGCACGCTGTCGGACAGCAACGCATACGGCAACGACAGGATCGAGGCCCAGGCAAAGCCGACGCCGACCATCGACAGCAGCAGCCACTGCGGATCGCGGATGACCGCGAACGACAGCAGGCCCAGGCCGCCGAGCGTGGCGTTGATCAGGTGGCTGATGCGCAGGCCCCAGCGCTTCACCATCCACGGAATCAGTACCGCCGCCAGCGCGGCGAAGCCGTTGTAGGCGGCAAACAGCACGCCGACCCAGTTCGCGCCTTCGTTGTACGCGGCCGTGGTCGTGTCGGTGCTGCCGTAATGCACGCTTGTCACCGCGCCGGTGGTGTAGATCCACATCGCGAACAGCGCGAACCAGGAGAAGAACTGGACGACGGCGAGCTGCCGCATCGTCGGCGGCATGTCGTAGAGGTCGTCCATGATGTGGCTGAAGGCGCCTTCGCCCTGCCGCAGCGAACGCAGCAGCAAGGCGACTCCGTAGGCCGTGAGCAGGCCGGCGAAGATGTACAGCTGCCGGTCCCAACCGCCCAGCGCCACGGCGATGACGCCGATGCTGCCGGCCAGGAGCCAGGCCAGGGCATTGCGGCGCACGCGTGCGGCATCGCGCGGCCGGCGCGCCAGCGGTGGCGCCTCGTCCCACGCGTGCAGTTTCTCGGGCGGATATTCGCGGGTGCGCAGCACCGTCCAGGCGATCGCGAGCAGCAGCACGGCGCCGCCGGCATAGAAGGCATAACGCACGGTATCGGGCACTTCGCCCGGGCCTGCGGTATTCGACACGCCGTACTTCGCCAGCAACCACGGCAGCAGGCTCGCCACCACCGCGCCCACGCCGATGAAGAAGCTCTGCATCGCATAGCCGCTGGCGCGCTGCCGTACCGGCAACTGGTCGCCGACGAAGGCGCGGAACGGCTCCATCGAGATGTTGATCGACGCGTCCAGCATCCACAGCAGGCCCGCCGCCATCCACAACGCCGACACGTTCGGGAACAGCAGCAGCGCGATCGACGCGAGCACCGCGCCAACCATGAAATACGGTCGCCGGCGTCCCAGTCCCGTCCACGTCCGGTCGGACAGATAGCCCACGATCGGCTGCACGATCAGTCCGGTCAGTGGCGCGGCGATCCACAGGCCCGGCAGGGTGTCCATGTCGGCGCCGAGCGTCTGGAAGATGCGGCTGACGTTCGCGTTCTGCAGCGCAAACCCGAACTGGATGCCGAGGAAGCCGAAACACATGTTCCAGATCTGCCAGAACGACAACTGCGGCTTCCCGTGGGCGATGCCCCCACCCTGCTGCGCGGCGCTTTGCTTCATCTGGTTTCCTTGAACTTTGGAAGGCACGCATCGTAGTCAGTGCCCGCACTGCACAATGAAATGTAATCGTATTCAAGCGTCACCGTGACCATGCGCCCGCTCGCCGGGTACCGCGGCGTGGAATAGTCGCGGCTGTGACGGAATTGGGGCCGAGGGCCGATGGCGACGAACCGCTGGTGGCGTGGCGCGGTGATCTACCAGATCTACCCGCGCAGCTTCCTGGACACCAACGGTGACGGCGTCGGCGACCTGCCCGGGATCGTCGACAGGCTCGACCATGTCGCCAGCCTCGGCGTGGACGCGATCTGGATCTCGCCTTTCTTCAAGTCGCCGATGGCCGACTTCGGCTACGACATCGCCGACTACCGCGATGTCGACCCGCTGTTCGGCACCCTGGCCGACTTCGAACGCCTGCTGGCGAAGGCGCACGCGCTGGGCCTGCGAGTGATGATCGACCAGGTGCTCAGCCACACGTCGATGGAACATGAGTGGTTCAGGCAGAGCCGCGAAAGCCGCGACAACGCGCGTGCCGACTGGTACGTGTGGGCGGACGCGAAGCCCGACGGCACGCCGCCCAACAACTGGCTGTCGCTGTTCGGTGGGATGGCGTGGACGTGGGAACCGCGGCGCGGCCAGTACTACCTGCACAACTTCCTGTCCTCGCAGCCCGACCTGAACTTCCATAACCCGTACGTGCGCGCCGCCACGCTCGACAACGTGCGCTTCTGGCTCGACAAGGGCGTCGACGGCCTGCGCCTGGACGCGATCAACTTCTGCTTCCACGACGCGCAGCTGCGCGACAACCCGCCCAAGCCGGCGGAACTGCGCACCGGGCGCGGCTTCAGCCCCGACAACCCGTACGCGTTCCAGTACCACCACCACAACAACACGCAGCCGGAAAACCTGCAGTTCCTCGGCGAGCTGCGCGCGCTGCTGGACCGCTATCCCGACGCGACCACGCTAGGCGAGATCTCCTCGGAGGACTCGCTGGCGACGATGACCGAGTACTGCAACGACCAGCGCCTGCACATGGGCTACAGCTTCGAGCTGCTGACCGACGACTTCAGCGTCGCCTACATCCGCGGCACGGTCGAACGGCTCGAAGCGACGATGACGGAAGGCTGGCCGTGCTGGGCGATCTCCAACCACGACGTGCGGCGCGCGGTGACGCGCTGGGGCGGCGCCGGCGCCAGCGGGACGTTCGCCGCCCAACTGGTGGCGATGGTGTGCTCGCTGCGCGGCTCGGTGTGCCTGTACCAGGGCGAGGAACTCGGCCTGCCCGAGGCCGACGTGCCGTACGAGGCGCTGCAGGATCCCTACGGCAAGACCTTCTGGCCCAACTTCAAGGGCCGCGACGGCTGCCGCACGCCGATGCCGTGGGACGACACGGCACAGGCCGGCTTCAGCGACGGCAAGCCGTGGCTGCCGATTCCCGCCGACCACATCGCGCGCAACGTTTCCGCACAGGATGCCGATCCGCACTCGGTGCTCAACGCTGCACGCGCCTTCCTGCGTTGGCGCCGGACGCAACCGGCGCTGCGCGAGGGCGCGATCCATTTCCTCGATACATCCGAGCCCGTGCTGGCCTTCGTGCGCGAATGCGAGTCGCAGCGGCTGCTGGTGGCCTTCAACCTGTCGGGCACCGCGATCGACGTGCCGTTGCCGCTCGACGTGCCCGTGCAGGCGATCACCGCGCCAGGCGTCGCCAACGGCCGTGTCGACGGCGGCGTGCTGCAGCTACCCGCGCATGGCGCGTTCTACGCCACGCTCGATTGAGAAGGCCCGCCCGCGGCCCCCTTTCCTGTCATCGGGAAAGGGCGCGTGGCTACCTGATCGCCATGGCCTCATGCCGGGATTGGTGTCGCTCCTGCTGCTTGGCCTGGCCGCATCCGGCCGGGCCGACGCGCGCGCACCAGCGCACGCCGATTGCGACGCGGCCGCATATGCGAAGGTGCTGGCACCGATCGCACGCAGCGAAGCCGACGCGCGCGCGTACTGGCTCGATGCGCAGTTCCTGAAGTGGCCGGGGTCGAACGGCCCGGGGAGCTATCGGATCTACCACTCCGCGCAGGCGCGGTTGCGCGCGGAACGCGGCCAGCCGGTGCGCGGCGCAGACGGCAGCATCGAGGTCGGTGTTCCCGATACCTTGCCGGCATCGTTGTTCGAGCGCTTTGGTTTCGTTGCGGACGGCGTGGAACTGGCGGTCACCCGCAAGGACCTCGCCAAGGTTCCGCAGTTCCTGACGGGTCAGATGCTGCTGGTGCAGGAAGACGAAGCCGGCCGCGTACTGGACGCGACCCATGTGCAGGCGCCGGGCGCACTCGACAGCCTGTACGCCCGCGCAGCCGGGGACACCACGCTCGGATTGTCGGCGGGTGCAGCCCGCACCGGCTTCCGGTTGTGGGCACCGACGGCGCAGGCCGTGGCGCTGTGCCTCTACGGCGACGGCACGGGCCCGGCTACCCGCACCGCGCCATTGCAGCGCGATGCCACGACGGGCATATGGTCCGCGACCATCGCGGCCGACTTGCGGACGCAGTACTACACCTACCTGGTCGACGTGTTCGTGCCGGGCCTGGGCTTGGTGCGCAACCGCGTCACCGATCCGTATTCGATCGGCCTCACCACCAATTCGAAGCGCAGCTACATCGCCGACCTCGATGATGCCGCATTGAAGCCGCCGGGTTGGGACGACGCGCCGCGCCCCGCGCCGCTGGCAGCGCAGACCGACATGTCGATCTACGAGTTGCACGTGCGGGACTTCTCCATCGGCGATGCCAGCGTTTCGCAGCAGCATCGCGGCAAGTACCTCGCCTTCACCGATACCGCCTCCAACGGCATGCGCCATTTGCGCGCGTTGCGCGAAGCCGGGCTCAGCGATATCCACCTGCTGCCGGTGTTCGACATCGCGACCATTCCCGAGTCCGGCTGCGTCACGCCCACGGTGCCCGCGGCGGCGCCGGACAGCGAGGCGCAGCAGGCGGCGGCGATGGCGCAGGCCGCGCGCGACTGCTTCAACTGGGGCTACGACCCGTACCACTACAGCGTGCCCGAGGGCAGCTACGCGAGTGATGCCGGCGACGCCGCGGTGCGCATCCGCGAGTTCCGCGCGATGGTGATGGCGTTGCATGCGGCGGGGCTGCGCGTGGGCATGGACGTGGTCTACAACCACACCACCGTGGCGGGGCAGCAGGAGCGTTCGGTACTCGATCGCATCGTGCCCGGCTACTACCAGCGCCTGGATGCCGACGGCAAGGTGGAGCGCTCGACCTGCTGCGCCAACACCGCCACCGAGCATCTGATGATGGCCAGGCTGATGGCCGATTCTGTGGCGCTGTGGGCCCGGCAGTACCGCATCGACTCGTTCCGTTTCGACCTGATGGGCCACCAGCCGCGCGCGGCGATGGAACAGGTGCAGCAACGCGCCGATGCCGCCGCCGGCCGCCACATCAACCTGATCGGCGAAGGCTGGAACTTCGGCGAGATCGCCGACGGCAAGCGCTTCGTCCAAGCCTCGCAGTTGTCGCTGCAGGACTCGGGCATCGGCACCTTCAGCGACCGCGCCCGCGATGCGCTGCGCGGTGGCGGTTGCTGCGACAGCGGCACCGAGGTCGTCACCACGCAGGGCTATCTCAATGGCCTGTTCTACGCGCCCAACGCGCTGAGCGCCGGCCTACACACGCGCGCGGACCTGCTGCGCGCCGCCGATCTCGCCCGCGTCGGCCTCGCCGGCACGCTGCGCGACTACCGCCTGCAAACCGCCGACGGCCACGAGCAGCCGCTGCGCGAGATCGACTACAAGGGCCAGCCCGCCGGCTACGCGGCGCAGCCCGCGGAAGTGGTCAATTACGTGGAGAACCACGACAACCAGACCCTGTTCGACATCGACGCGATGAAACTGCCGCGCGATACGTCCCCGGCGGATCGGGCCCGCGTGCAGCTGCTCGGCGCGGCCTTCGTCGCCTTCAGCCAGGGCGTGGCGTACTTCCATGCCGGCATGGACGTGCTGCGTTCCAAGTCGCTGGACCGCAACAGCTTCGATTCGGGCGACTGGTTCAACCGGCTCGACTGGAGCTACCGCGACAACTTCTTCGGTAGTGGCTTGCCCCCAGCCAGCGACAACGGCAAGGACTGGGACCTGCTGCGGCCGCTGCTGGCCGAAGCGGCCATCAAGCCGACGCCCGGCGACATCGCGTTCATGCGCGACGGCTTCCGAGACCTGCTGCGCATCCGCGCCAGCTCGACCCTGTTCCGCCTGCGCACCGCCGCCGAGGTCCAGCAGCGGCTGCGCTTCCGCAACACCGGCCGCGACCAGAATCCGCTGGTGATCGCGGCGCACCTGGACGGCGGTGACTACGACGGCGCGAACTTCCGCGATGTTTTGTACCTCATCAACGTGTCACCGCAGGCACAGGCCCTTGTGCTGCCGGAAGAAGCCGGCAAGCGCTACGTACTGCATCCGGTGCAGCGCGCCGCCAGTGCAGCCGACGGGCGCGCTGCGGAAGCGCGCTTCGATGCGCCCCAGGGCCGCTTCGTGGTGCCGCCGCGGACGGCCGTGGTGTTCGTGGTCGAGTGAAGCGTTTCAACCCCGATAAATCTGCAAAGGAATTCCGATGCGTGTTGTGTTGCCCGCTCTCCTGCTGATGGCGCTGGTCGTTCCGGCCCATTCCGAAACCGTCGCCACGGTCGCATCGCCCGACGGCGCGTTGAAGGTGGAATTGGACCTCAACGGCGAAGGCCGGCTCGCCTATCGCGTGGCGCGCAAGGGTACGCCGCTGATCAGCGACTCCCGGCTCGGCTTCCTCCTGCGCAACGGTCGCGAACTGCTGCGCAACCTCAAGCTCGAACAGCAATCGGCACGCGCCTTCGACGAGACCTGGGAGCAGCCGTGGGGCGAACGCCGTTTCGTCCGCAACCACTACAACGAACTGCGCGCCAGCTTCGTCGAGAGCGATCGCGACCACCGCCACTTCGACGTGGTGTTCCGTGTGTTCGACGACGGCGTCGGCTTCCGCTATGAGCTGCCCAAACAGCCGGCGCTGGACGAGGTCCAGATCCAGGACGAGCTGACCGAGTTCGCCATCGCGCAGCCGGCGACCGCGTGGTGGCTGCCCGCGTTCGAATGGAACCGCGAGGAATACCTGTACAACCGCACGCCGCTGGCGGAAGTGGGCGTGGCGCAGACCCCGATCACCCTGCGCACCGCCGACGGCACCCACCTCACCGTGCACGAGGCCGCGCTGGTGGACTACGCCGGCATGAACCTGGCGAAGGGCGAAGGCGGCCGGCTGCGCGCGATGCTGACGCCCGGAACCGACGGGGCCAAGGTCGTGCGCCACACGCCGTTCGCGACGCCATGGCGCACCATCCAGATCGCCGACCGCGCCGGCGGGCTGGTCGAGTCGAACCTGATCCTCAACCTCAACGAACCCAACAAGCTCGGCGACGTCAGCTGGTTCAAGCCGTCCAAGTACGTCGGTGTGTGGTGGTCGCTACACCTGGATGAGCAGACCTGGGGTACCGGACCCAGGCACGGCGCCACCACCCAGAACACGAAGCGCTACATCGACTTCGCCGCCAGATACGGTTTCCGCGGCGTGCTGGTGGAAGGCTGGAACGTGGGCTGGGACGGCGACTGGTTCGCCAACGGCTGGAACTTCGACTTCAGCAAACCGACGCCGGATTACGACATCGCAGCGCTCGCGGCGTATGCGAAGGCGAAAGGCGTGCACCTGATCGGCCACCACGAGACCGCCTGCGCGGTCAGTCATTACGAGCGGCAGATGGGCGCGGCGTTCGCGCTGTTCCAGCGCCTGGGCATCGACGCGGTGAAGACCGGGTACGTCTGCGACGCCGGCCAGATCGAGCGGCAGGACGCCGACGGCGGCCCGGTGGTGCGCGAATGGCACGAGGGCCAGTGGATGAGCAACCACCACCTGCGCGTGGTGCAGGAGGCGGCGAAGCACCACATCGCCATCGACACGCACGAGCCGATCAAGGACACCGGCCTGCGCCGCACGTATCCGAACTGGGTCTCGCGCGAAGGCGCGCGCGGCCAGGAATTCAACGCCTGGGGCACTCCGCCCAATCCGCCCGAGCACGAGCCCAACCTGATCTTCACCCGAATGCTCGCCGGCCCGATGGATTTCACTCCGGGCGTGCTCAGCCTCAAGGGCCGCAATGGCCAGGCGATCCAGAACACCATGGCGCGCCAGCTCGCCGACTACGTGGTGCTGTACAGCCCGATCCACATGGCTGCGGACCTGCCCGAGCACTACGAACAGCACATGGACGCGTTCCAGTTCATCCGCGACGTGCCCGTGGACTGGCAGGAGACGCACGTGCTCAACGGCGAAGTCGGCGACTGCGCGACCATCGTGCGCAAGGATCGCAACAGCGCCGACTGGTACTTGGGCAGCGTGACCGACGAGAACGCGCGCACGCTGCAGGTGTCGCTGGACTTCCTCGATGCAGGGCGCACCTACGTCGCGCAGATCTACCGCGATGGCGACGGCGCGGACTGGAAGACCAACCCCTTCGCCTTCGTGCGCGAGACGCGCAAGGTCACGCGCGGCGACACGCTGACGCTGAAGCTCGGCGCGGGCGGTGGCGCGGCGATCCGTTTCCTGCCCGGGAAGAAGTGACGGCGCGAGCGATGTTCAACCCTGACCTGTACTGCTTCACTTGTCGAAGGAAACCCGCGTGAACCCTGCCCGCGTCGGCTCCGCCGTTCTTCTCCTTGCCGCATTGCTGGGCGGCGGCTGTGCCCATGTCGCGCCGGCGGCCACGGTGGCGCCAGAAGACATCGCGCAACGCTCGAAGGTCGACACGTTGCAGCTTGATGCCCCGGGCGTCGCGCCTGCGCCATTGCGCGTGCGCGTGTACCTGCCGCCGGATTACGACCCCCACGCCGCGATCGGTTATCCCGTGCTCTACGCGAACGACGGCCAGGACATGGAAGCGGTCGGCCTGCAGGCCACGCTCGCCGCGCTGTATGCGCAGAAGGAGATCCGTCCGCTCATCGTCGTTGCCATCGACATGCCGCCCGACCGCATGGGCGCCTACGGCCTGTCCGACCGCGCGCAGGCGCGCAGCCTGCCCGCGGTGACGAAGTACGGACCGGTGGGCACGCAGGCGCACGCGTACTCGGAATGGCTGGCGAAGACGGTGGTGCCGACGATCGACGCACGCTACCGCACGCGCACCACCCCGGACGCGCGCGCGGTACTGGGCTGGTCGCTGGGCGCGCTCAATGCGTTCAACCTGGGCTGGCAGTATCCGGAGCTGTTCGCGCGCGTGGGCGCTTTTTCGCCCTCGTTCTGGCTCTCGGCCGAGCGTGGCGACGCCCAGGCCGTACAGCGCACGCGGGTGGCGCAGCAGATGGTCGCAAGCAGCGCACCTCATTGGGGACTGCAGCAGTATTTCGCCGTCGGCACCAACGAGGAAACCGACGACCGCGATGGCGACGGCATCAACGACGCGCTCGACGACACCCGCGACCTGATCGACGGCTGGCGCGTCGGCGACGAGGTGAAAGCCAAGGGCCTGCGCCAGCTCGGCCATAGCGTGAACCTCGACTACACCGCGCATCCCGCGCGCAGCGAGGTCGCCCTCGCCGTGCTCGACGGCGGCCAGCACAACCAGGCGTCGTGGGCCAGGATGCTGCCCGGCTTCCTGCGCTGGGCCTACGCGGTGCGGGCGCCAGGCATCACGGCCACCGGCACGGTCGAGGGTTACCAGGACTTCCCGTCCGCGCATGTCGCCGCCCGCATTGTCGACGTGTGGCTGCCACCGGGTTACGCCGCGCATCCGCACAAGCGCTATCCGGTGCTGTACATGCACGACGGCCAGAACCTGTTCGATCCCGCGTTTTCGTTCTACTCGCACACCGACTGGGGCGTGGACGAGGCGATGACGAAGCTGATCGCCGAGGGCCGCGTGCGCGAGGCGATAGTCATAGGCGTCTGGAGCACGCCGCTGCGCCTGCAGGAGTACATGCCGCGCAAGCCGGTGACCGGCACGTCACTCGCCATCGGCGTCGAAGGCATGGGCGACCTGCCCGCTTCCAGCATCGTGTCCGACCAGTACCTCGACTTCGTCGTCCACGAGCTCAAGCCTTTCATCGATGCCACTTACCGCACGCGCCGTGGCCGCGACGACACCTTCGTCATGGGCTCGAGCATGGGCGGCCTCATCTCGCTGTATGCCGCCGCGGAATATCCGGACGTATTCGGCGGCGTCGGCGCGGTGTCGACGCACTGGCCGATCGGCAACGGCGTGATGATCGACTGGCTGGGCACCCACCTGCCCGATCCGCGCACGCACCGGCTGTATTTCGACCACGGCACCGCCACGCTCGACGCGCAGTACGCGCCCTTCCAGCAACGCGTCGACGCGATCGTGCGCACGCACGGCTATGTCGAAGGCCGCAACTTCAGCACGCGCGTGTTCGAAGGCGCGGAGCACTCCGAGCGGGCATGGAGCGCCCGCGTCGAGGTGCCTCTGGAATTCCTGCTCGGCAAGTGAATGATCCCCGGGCAGGCGTGCCTGCCCGGGCGATGGCACACCTTCAGTCGCGCATCGCTTCCAGTTCCATGCCCTTGGTCTCGCGCACGGCGCGGAGCACGAACACCAGCGACAGCACCGCGAAGGTGGCGTACAGGCCGTAGGCGAAGGTCAGGCCGATTTCGGCCAGCGAGGGGAAAGTCGCAGTGATCAGGAAGTTGGCCAGCCACTGCGCCGATGCGGCCACCGCCAGCGCGATCGCGCGGATGCGGTTGGGGAACATCTCGCCCAGCAGCACCCACACCATCGGTCCCCAGCTCAGGCCGAAGAACACGACGTAGGCGTTCGCCGCGACCAGGGCAGTCATGCCCCACGCGCCCGGCAGGATCAACTGCGCGCCGGTACCTGTCGCGTGGGCGAAGCACACGGCCATCAGTGCGAGGGTCAGCGCCATGCCGGCCGAGCCGACCACCAGCAACGGCTTGCGCCCGAGCCTGTCGACCAGCGCGATCGCGACCAGCGTGACTAGCACGTTGACGATCGAGGTGGCGACGGTGATGGAGAACGAATCCGCTTCGCTGAAGCCCACCGAGTGCCACAGCGTCGAGGAGTAATAGAAGATGACGTTGATGCCGACGAATTGCTGGAACACCGACAGCAGGATGCCGATCCACACCACCGGCAGCAGGCCGGCGCGCGGACCGCGCAGGTCGCGCAGCGTTGGCCGGTATTCCCGGCGCAGGCTGTGCTCGATGTCATGGAGCTTGCTGTCCAGGCTGGCCGGATCGCGCAAGCCGAGCACCTGCTGCAGCACGCCGCGCGCTTCGGCCAGGCGGCCCTTCGCCACCAGGTGGCGCGGCGATTCGGGCACGCCGAACACCAGCGCCCCGTAGACCAGCGCGGGCACCAGCGCCACCAGGAACATCCAGCGCCAGGCCTCCAGCCCGAACCACAGCGGCTGTGACGCGCCACCCGCGGCGCCCGCCAGCCACGCATCGCTGAGCAGCGAGGCGAAGATGCCCAGCACGATCGCCAGCTGCTGCAGCGAACCGAGACGGCCGCGAACGTGCGCCGGCGAGACCTCGGCGATGTAGGTCGGCGCTATCACTGAGGCGACCCCCACGCCGATGCCGCCCACGACGCGCCACAGGATCAGGTCCCACACGCCGAAGGCGAAGCCGGCGCCCACCGCGCTGATCGCCAGCAGCGCCGCGGCCACGCGCATGGTCTGCACGCGACCATGGCGGTCGGCCAGCGGGCCCGCATACCAGGCGCCCAGCGCCGAGCCGAGCAACGCGCAGGAAACCGCAAACCCCGTGGCCGCCGCGCTCAGGCCGAAGCTCCCGCGGATCGCGTCCACCGCGCCGTTGATCACCGCGGTGTCGTAACCAAAGAGGAAGCCGCCCAGCGCCGCCGCCGCCGAAATCAGCAGGACGCGGAGCGTCGCGTGCTGTTCCTGACCACCCACCATCGTCTCGATGCTGCTCATCACCCCTCCCAAGGTTCCGTGCCAGCTGCCGCGAAGCGCGGCCATCCGGCGATCATGCGCACGCGCATCGCGGCGCGTCCGACTGAATACGTATGCAGCGGTTGGCGGCGACGAAGTGTGATCGGGTTCCGGATCTGCCACTACGATGGCGCCCGCGCCCTGCCCAGCAATCCGCCGACACGGTCGTCGCCCCGGTGGAAGGACTGCCTGCAACCGCAGCGCCGCCGCGTCAGGCTCTTTCCGCGCGGCCAGATGAATACGTATGCAAGGGAAATTGTGCGGCTGCGCCCCGGACTACCATCGGTCTGCGTTCGGGGCAACCACTTGGGGCCGTACGTAAGACTCGTGGACCCGTGGTGACACGTGTACCGCAGACGACTAATTAGAAAGTTTCATTCCGGAGGGGGAGTGATGGTGCAGTTCAAGAGAAATCTGCTGAGCGTCGCATTGGCGTCGGCCACGATGATGCTCGCTGCTGGCGCGCAAGCGCAGGCACAGCAACCGCAGGAACAGAAGCAGGACGAAGCGACCACGCTCGACACGGTCACCGTGACCGGCATCCGCGTGGGCATCGAGAGCGCGATCTCGAAGAAGAAGGAGTCCACCTCGATCGTGGAATCGGTTTCGGCGGAGGACATCGGCAAACTGCCCGACGTCAGCATCGCCGAATCCCTCGCCCGCCTGCCTGGCCTGGCCGCGCAGCGCGTTGCCGGCCGCGCCCAGGTCATCAGCGTACGCGGCCTGTCGCCCGACTTCGCCACCACGCTCCTCAACGGCCGCGAACTGGTTAGCACCGGCGACAACCGCAGCGTGGAATTCGACCAGTATCCGTCGGAACTCATGAGCGGCGTCACGGTGTACAAGACGCCGGATGCCGGGCTGGTGGGCCAGGGCCTTTCCGGCACCATCGACATGCAGACGGTGCGGCCGCTGAGCTTCGAAGACCGCGTCATCGCGGTCAGCGCGCGTGGCCAGCACAACTCGCTCGACGCGGCGGCCAACGCCTCGGCCTATGGCAACCGCGTCAATGTCAGCTACATCGACCAGTTCGCCGACCGGACCATTGGCCTGTCCCTGGGCTACTCGCATTCCGAGCTGCCGATCCAGGAGCAGCAGGTAGGCCTGTACGAACCCTGGCAGGCGATCGGGGTCGGCTGGCGTCCCGGCGTACCTGCGGGCACCTTCTACTCGGACGGTGCCAAGGCCCTGCGCCGCACCGGCGACGTGAAGCGCGACGCCGTGATGGCGACGCTGCAGTTCCGTCCGTCGAACGACTGGACCAGCACCCTGGACCTGTTCCACACCGAAGCCGAGCAGGAGGACACCGCCAACCAGTTCGAAGTGCACATCGGCGGCTACAACGGCGGCTACTCGCCGGGCCTGAACGTCACCAACGTGACGATCAACGACAACAACACCTTCACCGGCGGTGTCGCCAACAACGTGTACCCGCTGGTCCGCGGCATGTACAACAAGCGCGAAGACAAGATCGACGCGTTCGGCTGGAACAACGAGTTCAATGTCGGCCCGGCCAAGGTCAATGCCGACATCAGCTACTCCAAGGCCAATCGCGACGAGATCAACCTGGAGAACAACACGCAGTTACTGCCCGCGCCGCAGCTCGACTCGGTGGCGCTGTCCTTCCGCAGCAACGGTTTCTCGCAGCTGGTGCCCGGACGGGATTACTCCAATCCGAATGCGCTGTTCCTGTCCAACACGATCTATGGCTCCGGGTATGGCAAGGTGCCGAAGGTCGAGGACAAGCTTTGGAGCTACCGGCTTGACGCCTCGCTGCCTTCGCCCCTGGACTGGTTCTCCGATATCGACGTCGGCCTGAACTACGCCGACCGCGAGAAGTACAAGCAGCAGCCCGAAGGCAACATCACCCTCGGCCCACAGGGCATCACCACCATCGCGCCGGACCTGCAATACGGACTGGTGGATCTCGGCTTCGCTGGCGTCGGCATGGTCCCGTCGTGGAACGTGCCGGGCGCGGTCGACCGTTACATGGTCTTCGCGCCCAACTCGGACGCCTCCTATCTCGTGTCCAAGGCGTGGAAGGTCTACGAAGGCATCACCACGGGTTACGCGAAGGCCAATATCGACACCGAATGGGGTTCGGTCCCGGTACGCGGCAATGTCGGCGTGCAGGTCCAGTACACCGACCAGTCCTCGAAGGCGAACTACTGGGACGCCACCCAGCCGGCCGGCAGCAACGTGCGTCCGTTCGAAGACGGCAAGACCTACACCGACGTGCTGCCGAGCCTGAACCTGGCGTTCTCGTTCTCGCACGACCAGACCCTGCGCGTCGCCCTCGCCCGCCAGCTGGCGCGTGCCCGCATCGACCAGATGCGCGCCTCGCTCGAGTTCGGCGTCAACACCGCCACGGGGGAACCCGGCGGCAGCGGCGGCAACCCCCAGCTCGACCCGTGGAAGGCCAACGCGTTCGACATCTCCTACGAGAAGTATTTCGGCACCAAGGCCTACCTGGCCGCCGCGTACTTCTACAAGGACCTGCGCACCTACATCTTCACGCAGACGGTAGACAACTACGACTGGTCGGCATTCGTGGCGGACTATGTGCCGCCGCCCGGCACGGCGCCGGCGAAGAACATCGGCAGGTTCACCGCGCCCCAGAACGGCAAGGGCGGCATGCTGCAGGGCCTGGAGTTGACCGCATCGCTGCCGCTGGATCTGTTCTGGCAGCCGCTGGAAGGCTTCGGTATCGTGGCCAGCGCCAGCTTCAACGACAGCAACATCAAGATCCGCGACCCGGACAACGCCTCCAGCGTCGGCAGCGGCGACATCAGCCTGCCCGGCCTGTCGGACGAGGTCTACAACCTGACCGCCTACTACGAGCACAAGGGTTTCGAGGCGCGCATCAGTGGGCGCAAGCGTTCCGACTTCATCGGTGAGATCGGCAACTTCGCCGGCAACCGGACGCTGCGCTACGTGGTGGGCGAGGAAATCGTCGACGCGCAGATCAGCTACACGTTCGGCGATGACGCCATCAAGGGCCTGAGCGTGCTGCTGCAGCTGAGCAACCTGACCGACGATTCCTACCAGACCTACGCCGGCACGAAGGATCGCCCGCTTGAGAACATCAAGTGGGGCAAGACCTGGCTGTTCGGCGTGAACTACAAGTTCTAACCAACCAGATCCACGGGCCTCCGCTGGACCTTGGGCCCTTGCCTGCGTTGACCGCCGGCAAGGGCCTTTTTATTTTTGGTGACTGAGCGGTCATCGCCGCGTTCGCCCACGAAAGAACGCGATACCCGCCACGCATCGCACGTGGCGGCGGTGGCATGCAAAGCCCCGCCATGGCGGGGCTTTTCTTTTTTTAGGGTGTCTAACGCCGCCGCTCAGGGCCGACGCAACGCCGCCGCTTCGCGTGCGAGGTTGGCAACACGCTGCCAGTCGCCCGCAGCCAAGGCGTCCGCGGGCACCATCCACGAACCACCCACGGTGATCACGTTGGGCAGCGCCAGGTACGCCGGCGCCTTGGCAGCGTCGATGCCGCCGGTCGGGCAGAACCTGGCTTGCGCGAATGGCCCGGCGAAGGATTTCAGCGCCGCGATGCCGCCGCTGGATTCGGCGGGGAAGAACTTGAAGCGCTGGTAGCCAAGCTCCAGTCCGTGCATCAGTTCGCTGGCGGTGGCGATGCCGGGCAGCAGCGGGATGCGCGCATCGCTGGCCGCGGCGTACAGGGCGTCGGTGGCGCCGGGCGAGATCGCGAACAGCGCACCGGCGGCTTCGACGGCGGAAAGATCGCGCGCACTCAGCACGGTGCCGGCGCCGACGCTCGCTCCGGGCACCTGCTCGCGGATCGCACGGATCGCACCGATCGCGGCGTCAGTGCGCAGTGTCACTTCCAGCACGGGCAGGCCGCCGTCGACGAGCGCGCGGGCGAGCGGCACTGCATCCTCGACGCGCGCGATGCTGAGCACTGGCACGACCGGCGCGCGTGCCAGCACCTGGTCGATGCGCTGGGCATGCAGCTCCATGGGGGTGTTCATCGCGGCGCCTCCGCCTGCAGGGCCGCGCGCGCGGCGACGGCCGCGCCGAGCAGGCCGGGATTGGGGTGGGTGATGACGCGGATCGTCACCGATTCGAGATACGGGGCGAAGCGGCCCTTGGCGAGGAAGCGTTCGCGGAACGCGCTGCTGCGCAGGAAGGGAATGAAGCGCGGCACCATGCCGCCAGCGATCATCACCGTGCGCGCGCCATGGATCAGCGCGGTGTCGCCGCAGACGCTGCCGAGCACCGCGCAGAACCGCGCCAGCGCCCGGCGTGCGACCACGTCGTGACCCTCGAGCGCGGCCTTGACGATCTCGGCAGGCTCGCGCATCTCGAAACCGCGCAGCGCCACGTCATGCGGCGCATTGCCGTTGCTGCGCAGGACCGCATCGATATGCGACAGGCCCGCGCCACACAGCACGCGCTCGGTCGAGGTGCGGCCGAAACGCGCGGTGAGCCAGCGCGCGATCGTCTGCTCCTCGTCGCCGAGCGGGGCGAAGCTGACGTGGCCGCCTTCGGTTTCCACCACGTCCCAACCGCGTTGCGCGTCGCCGATCAGCAACGCGACGCCGAGGCCGGTGCCCGGGCCGATCACACTTACCGGCCCACGCAGCGGCGCGTCGTCGCGGCCGTGCAGGGTGACGTATTCCGTCGACTGCAACGCCGGGATCGCCCACGACACTGCGCCAAAATCGTTGATCACGGACAGTTGTTGCAGGCCCAACGCCTGCTTCAGTTCGCTGCGGGTGAACGACCAGGCCCGGTTGGTCAGGCGGATCTCCTCCCCGTGCACGGGCGACGCCACGGCGATCGCCGCACTGCGCGGGTGTGCTCCGACCTCGGCGAGGTAGTGTTCGGCCGCGTGCTGCAGGCTGGCGAATTCGGCGTTGATCAGCGAGCGCGGCTCGATGATCTCGGCCTTGGGTGAGGCCGGATCGGTCAGGGCGAAGCGTGCATTGGTGCCGCCGACGTCGGCGATCAGCGCGAGCGGGCGGGAAGCGTCGTTCATGGCGCCTCCGCCACGAACAGGCTGCACGCACCCTGTTCCGCCGTGCCGACCTGCGTGCGCATCAGTGCGAACAGTTCGCGCCCGAGACCGGTGCGGTTGCCCTGCAGCGATGCGAGTTCCGGCGTGCGCGTGTTCCACTCGGCCGCGTCGACCAGCGCATCCATCGTGCCCGCTTCGGCGTCGATGCGCAGCATGTCGCCGTCGCGGATGCGCGCGATAGCACCGGCATCGGCGGCTTCCGGCGAGACGTGAATCGCCGCGAGCACCTTGCCCGATGCGCCCGACATGCGCCCGTCGGTCAGCAGCGCGATGCGTTGGCCGCGATCCTGCAGCACCGCCAGCGGCGGCGTGAGCTTGTGCAGTTCCGGCATGCCGTTGGCGCGCGGCCCCTGGCCACGGATCACGGCGACGAAATCGCCTTCGAGCCGGCCATGCTTGAACGCATCGAGCAATGCGTCCTGGGTGTCGAACACTTTCGCCCGCGCGGTGATGACGCGGAACTCCGGCGCCACCGCGGAAATCTTGGCGATGGCGCGGCCGAGGTTGCCCTGCAGGCGCCGCAGGCCACCCTCGCTGTCGAACGGCTCCGCCGCCGGCCGCACCACCGTGGCGTCGCGCGATTGAGGCGGCGGATCGCGCCAGCGCAGCTGGCTGCCGTCGAGCCAGGGTTCGAGCATCTGCTGGCGCAGGTCGCCGCCGTGCACGCAGCGCAGGTCGCCGTGCATCAGGCCGGCATCGAGCAGCTCGCGGATGACGAAGCCCATGCCGCCGGCGGCGTGGAAGTGGTTCACGTCGGCGCTGCCGTTGGGATACACGCGTGCCAGCAACGGGGTGACGCGCGAGAGTTCGTCGAGATCGTCCCAGTCGATGATCAGGCCCGCCGCACGCGCCATCGCCACCAGGTGCAGGGCATGGTTGGTAGAGCCGCCGGTCGCGGCGAGGCCGACCATCGCATTCGCGATCGCCTTCTCGTCGATGGTGCGCGCGAGCGGGCGATAGTTATCGGAGACGCCCTTATCGGAGCCGCCATCATCGGGGACGCCGGCCTCGCGCAGCGCGGTGATGCGCAGGGCCTGCTCGGTCGCCGCCACGGTCAGCGCATCGCGCAACGGCGTGTGCGGATTGACGAAGGCGCTGCCGGGCATGTGCAGGCCCATCACCTCCATCAGCATCTGGTTGGAATTGGCGGTGCCGTAGAAGGTGCAGGTGCCGGGCGAATGGTAGGACGCTGACTCGGCTTCGAGCAGTTCCTCGCGCGTCGCCTTGCCTTCAGCGTAGCGCTGGCGCACCGCCGCCTTTTCCTTGTTCGGCAGGCCCGACGGCATCGGCCCGCCGGGCACGAAGATCACCGGCAGGTGGCCGAAGCTCAACGCGCCGATCAGCAGGCCCGGCACGATCTTGTCGCAGATGCCCAGGCACAGCACCGCGTCGAACATGTCGTGCGAGAGCGATACGGCGGTGGCGAGCGCGATGGTGTCGCGCGAGAACAGCGACAGCTCCATGCCGGTGCGGCCTTGGGTCACGCCGTCGCACATCGCAGGCACGCCGCCGGCGACCTGCGCGCTGCCGCCGGCATTGCGCGCCGCCATGCGGATCAGGCTCGGATACGGTTCGTACGGCTGGTGCGCCGACAGCATGTCGTTGTAAGCGGTGACGATGCCGATGTTGCCGCCGCGCGCGCCGCGCAACCGGGGTTTGTCTTCGCCCGCGGCGGCGAAGCCGTGGGCGAGATTGCCGCAGCCCAGGCGCGCGCGCGCGGGCGCGGACTCGCGCGCGGCGTCCATGCGCGCCAGGTAGTCCGTGCGGGTTGCGTGGCTGCGCTCGGCGATGCGGCGGGTGACGCGTTCGAGAACGGGATGCAGCGACATCATTCGCTCCAATGGATGAGCACGGTCACGGGCGCATGCAGGATCGCAGCGACCGGATGCCGCAGCGGGTCGTGCGTCGCCTGCGCCTCGCGCAGCACGGCGTGCTTGCCCTCGCCGGTGACGGCCAGGTGGATGCTACGCGCGTGCAGCAGGCGCGCGGCCGACAGGGTGATGCGTGGGAATGGCGCTTCCGCCGGCAACGGTCGTGGATCGATCCGGCACGCATCGACCGGCTTGGCCATGTCGAGCGCTTCCGCCAGCCGTTCCGCGCCGGGGAACAGCGACGCCGTATGCGCATCGTTGCCCATGCCCAGCACGACCGCATCGAAGGCGCCGGCGTGCTGCGAAAGCAGCGTGCGTGCCTGCGCGAGCGAACGCTCCGGATCGCCGTCGTCGACGGTCAGCGAAGCGAAGCGCGCGCCCTCGGCCGGCGCGAACGCAGCACACATCTCGCGCAGGTTGCAGGCGGGGTGGTCGTGCGGAACGCAGCGCTCGTCGGTGGGCATGAGGACGACCTTGTGCCAGTCCAGCGCGCACGCCGCGAGCGCGCGGTAAGCGGGTAACGGCGTGCGTCCGCCAGCGAGCGCAAGCATCGCGTGGCCGCGCGCGGCGATCGCTTCGCGCACGATGTCCTCCAGCCGCGCCGCGAGCGACGCGGCCAGCGCGTCGGCATCGACGTACAGATGTTCGATCCAGGCCATCACCGCACTCCGCGCGCGCCAGCGTTCATTCGCGCCAGCTGTGACCGTGGCGCTCGGCCATCGCCACCGCGGCGGCCGGGCCCCATGTGCCCGCAGGGTACGGCCGGGGCGTGACGTCGGCGTGGCGCCAGCCGTCGAAGATGGCGTCGATCCATTCCCATGCCGCTTCAGTCTCGTCCCGGCGCACGAACAGCGTGCTGTTGCCCTCGAGCGCGTCCAGGTACAGCCGCTCGTAGGCGGGACGGCGCGGGAAGGTGGCGAATTCCTCGTGCATGTCGAGGTCGAGCGCGACCTGCGACAGCCGCAACCCGGAACGGTCCAGGCCTGGCGTCTTGCTCATCAGCTTGAGTTCGATGCGCTCGTCGGGTTGCAGGCGGATGGTCAGCGCGTTGGGCTCGACCTGCGCGCCGGAGAAGATCGAGTGCGGCACCGCGCGGAACTGCAGGTGGATCTCGGTGCTGCGACGGGGCATGCGCTTGCCCGTGCGCAGGTAGAACGGCACGCCCGACCAGCGCCAGTTGTCGACGTGCGCGCGCAGGGCGACGAAAGTCTCGGTGCGGCTGGGGCGACCGAGTTCCTCGAGGTAGCCCGGCGCGACTTTCCCATCGACCGCGCCGGCGGTGTACTGGCCGGCGACGGTCTCGGTCAGCACCTCGTTGCGGCTGATCGGACGCAGCGAGCGCAGCACCTTGATCTTCTCGTTGCGCACCGCGGACGGCTCGAAGCGCGCCGGTGGTTCCATCGCGGTCAGGCACAGCAGCTGCAGCATGTGGTTCTGCAGCATGTCGCGCATCGCGCCGGAATGGTCGTAGTAGTCGCCGCGGCCTTCCACGCCGACGGTCTCGGCCACCGTGATCTGCACCTGCTGGATGTGGCGCGCGTTCCACAAGGGTTCGAACAGGGCGTTGCCGAAGCGCAGCGCGAGCAGGTTCTGCACGCCCTCCTTGCCCAGGTAGTGGTCGACGCGGAACACGCGTTCCTCGTCGAAGACGCGGGTGACGCCATCGTTGATCGCTCTCGCGCTGGCGAGGTCGTGGCCGATCGGCTTCTCCAGCATCACGCGTGTGCCGGGCCCGGCGAGGCCACTGCGCCCGAGCGCCTCGCAGATCGGCGCGTAGAAGCGCGGCGCGGTGCTGAGGTGGTAGACGACATCGCCGCTGGCCGTGGCGCGCAGTTCGTGGATGCGTTGGCCCAGCGCCTGCAGCGAGGCGTCATTGGAGACGTC
The DNA here is from genome assembly GCF_054049835.1 of Lysobacter sp. P5_B9. NCBI lineage: Bacteria > Pseudomonadati > Pseudomonadota > Gammaproteobacteria > Lysobacterales > Lysobacteraceae > Lysobacter > Lysobacter sp. P5_B9. The sequence goes on along the minus strand of NZ_JBFULP010000002.1, from coordinate 88,858 downwards.
GGYGGCGTGGTAGTCGATGCGTTCCAGCAGCGCCTGCAAGGCGCCCTCGTGGCACTCGCCCGCTGGCGTGTTGCGACGGACCGCATCGGCGACCAGTGCACGAAAGGCCGTCGTGTCGATATCGCTGCGGCCGGTGCCGAGGATGCGCAGCGCCTGCGGGCACAGCACGTCTTCCTGCAATCCGTACAGCGAGGGGAACAGCATCCGCTGCGCCAGATCGCCGGTGGCGCCGAAGATGACCAGCAGGGAAGCGGGGCTGCGCATCGCGGGACTCGATGAAAGCATCACGACAGCCTAATACTGCGGTCGTCCACGGCGCGGGTGCAAACGATTACAGGGCGCCGCGACGATCTTCACGCCGCGACACCGTCAAACGCGCCGCCGCGCGCGGGAAGGCCTTGCTCCCGCGCCCCGACTCAGCCCGCCAACGCGTCCTGGATCTCTTCCAGCCGGTGCCCGCGGGTCTCGATTCCGCTGCGCAGCAGCAGCACGCCCGAGACCGCCATTGGCACCGCGATCAGCAATGCGGACCACGCAAAGTGGCTGAAGAAACCGAGCACGCCCAGGCCCGCGCCGAGGATGCCGCCGAACTTGGAGCTCGCCGCGATCACGCCCGAGCCGGTGCCGCGCAGATGCACGGGGTAGATCTCGGCCGCATACGGAATCAGCATCGCGATGACACCGCTGATGCTGATCAGCAGCGAGGCGGTGGCGACGATGGTCAGCGTCTCCGAGCGGATCTGCAGCATCCCCATCGCGAAGAAAGCGAGCAGCGACAGCGTGGTCAGGGCGATGAACACCACCAGCGACTTGAAGCTGCTCCAGCGGTGGTACAGCCAGATCACCACCGCGATCCCCGGCAGCGCGTAGAGCGCCGATTTCGCCAGCAGGCGGCTCGCGGCCTTCGGATCGACACCGAGTTCGGTGAGATTAACCGGCAGCCACAGCAGGAAGCCGAAGTTCGCCAGGCCCCACGCAAGCCCGCACACCAGCAGCCCCCAGGTGATCGGTGCATGGCGTCCGCGCAGCAATTGGCGCATGCCGGTGACCGGATGCTGGTCGTCGATCCTCGGCGCACCGGGGTGCTGGGCGTCATCGATTTCGAGCGCATCGGCGGCCTGGCCGGAGAACTTGCGCAGCACCGCGCGCGCCTGGTGGGCGAGGCCCGCGTTGGAGAGGAAGCGCGGCGACTCCGGAATGAAGCGGTAGAGCACCAGGATGATCGCGCCAGTCGGCAGTCCGAGCAGCCACAGCACGCGCCAGCTGAACATCGGTTCCAATGTCGCCGCCGCGCCCGCCGCGAGCAGGTAGCCCGCGGAGGTACCGATGCCGCCCAGCGCGACCAGCAGCCAGCCGCGATGCGCGGCGGGAACGGTTTCGGCCATCAGGGTGAAGGTGATCGGCAGTAGGCCGCCGGCGGATGCGCCCATCAGGAAGCACATCGCCAGGTTCCAGCCGAACGAGGGCATCGCGCCGCAGATCGCGGTGCCCATGAACATCAGGGCGCCGAGCAGGATCGCGGCGCGGCGACCGAAGCCGTCGGCGACGCGACCCCACAGCACCGAACCGACCGTGGTGCCGGTGAGCGCCACCAGCGCGAGCAGGCTCGCGGTCGGCTTGGTGATCGCGTATTCCGCGCTCATGCCCGGCATGACGAAGCCGAGCGTCGCCGGCTTCATCACATCCACCGCCAGCGCGACAACGAGCACGCCGACGAGCTTCCAGTGTTCGATGTTGAGCGGCACGCCGTCGGCGATATGGAAGTGCAGGTGCCGCGCGTCGCCATGCAGCGCCTGCTGCATCAACGCCAGCCGCGGCATCAGGCCGTAGGCGGCGAAACCCAGGCCCACCGGGATGGCGGCCATGCCGGCCAGCATCCAGTTGTCCATCGGCATGCCCACCATCTGCCAGTGCGTGTACTGCCCCATCAGGAACATCGGTGCATGCGAGAACACGCCGGCGATGATCAGCGTGCAGCCGAACCAGAAGGCGATGGGATGATGGAACGACAAACCGCTGGACTGCATTGTGTTTCCCGTGGTAACGGATGGTGGATGGGTACGCCGATGATGCACCGCTCGCGCGTTGCCGCGGAGCGGCCGTAATCGATCAGCTCTCGGACAGCTGGGTCAGCAGTTTCAGGCCAGATCCCGCGAGATAGGCCCCGCCCGGCGCCAGCGTGTCGGGGCTGAACGCCGCGCCTTCCTTGTCTTCTTTCCAGGGGTTGGCTTGGCGCGGACCGGGAACGTAGGCTTCCCAGCGACCGTAAGCCGCCTTCGCGCTACGCGGATCATCGAAAGAGAACATCACTGGCACGCGCAGCACCCAGAAGTCGGATCGCGCATCGTCGCCTTCGGTGGGCGGGGCGAAGGTCCAGCGTTTGGCCTGCCACACCGAGGCGTCCTCGAACATGCGGCGCCATCGCGCCATCGTCGTCTCATCCGCGACCGCCTTCAGATTCACCTGTTCGACAAACACGTCGCTGACCTTGCCATCGCGCCCTGCGCGGACCAGGAGGTAGACGGTGCCGGACACGCCATTTCGCGCCGCGCTGTCCGGATATCTCGGCGGCTCCATGCTGACCGGGCGCGGGCGCTCTTCCGGCTTGCCCGTCCTGTCGCCAAAGCCGGCGCTGCGGATGGTGATCGTGAAGCTGTCCTTGTCGACCTTCTTGGCCACGACCCGGATGTTCATGTCGGTCGCTACGTTCGCCGCCTTGCCATCGATCAGCACGGGCTCGAACCTCCACGTCGGCACCGCTGTGCCGATGAGGCTCACTACGCCCTCGGGCAGCTTGTCCTTTTCGTCCAGCGAGAAACCGGCCACCTTGCCGCTGGTGTCGACCTGGATCTTGCCGGTGACCAGCATGCTGGCTTCGATCTGCTTGCGCACCGCTCCGGGGCCGGCGGCGAAGGCCGCGGCGCTGGCGAGCAATGACATTGCGACGAATACCGCTCCTGCGCCAATGCGGATCTTCATTGCTTCTCCTTGTCCCTGTTAAGTGGCAACCGGCGCAGCATAACCTCGTCGCGGCGGCATAATCGCGGCAACGGAGGTGTCCCCCATGCACGGCGGCCTTGAACTAGCACTGGTATTCCTGCTTGCCGCGGTGATCGCGGTGCCGGTGTTCCGGCGTTTCGGCCTGGGTGCGGTGCTGGGCTACCTCGTCGCGGGCGTGGTGCTGGGCCCCCACGGCATCCGCGTCATCCGCGACGCCGATCCGGTGCTGACCGCGTCGGAGATTGGCGTGGTGATGATGCTGTTCGTGATCGGGCTGGAATTGTCGCCCTCGCGCCTGCGGGTGATGCGCAAGCCGGTCTTCGCCGCGGGCGGCGCGCAGGTGCTGTCGACCGGGATCGTGCTCGCCGCGGCCGCCATGGGGCTCGCGACACTGCTGGGCGATGCGACGCTCGCCAGCATCTTCGACTGGAAGGTGGCGCTGGTCGCCGGTGCCGGCCTCGCCCTGTCGTCCACCGCGGTGGGCCTGCAGCTGCTGTCCGAGCGCAAGGCACTGGCCAGCGAACATGGCCGCCTCGCCTTCGCGATCCTGCTGTTCCAGGATCTCGCCGCAATCCCGCTGCTTGCGGCGATTCCGTTGCTGGGCCATGCGCATGCGCAGACCAGCGAGCCGATCGGAATCGCCATCCTCAAGGCGGTGGCGGCGATCGCCGCGGTGGTGATCGGCGGTCGCATCGTGCTGCGGCATTTCCTGCGCTTCGTCGCGCGTACGCGGACGCCGGAGGTGTTCACCGGCGCGACGCTGCTGACGGTCCTCAGCGCGGCCTGGGTGATGGAGCTGGCGGGATTGTCGGCGGGCCTGGGCGCGTTCCTCGCCGGCGTGCTGCTCGCCGATTCGGAATACCGGCACGAGCTCGAATCGCAGATCGACCCCTTCAAGGGCCTGCTGCTGGGCTTGTTCTTCATGGCCGTGGGCATGAGCATCGACCTGCGTCGCGTGCTGCAGGAGCCGCTGCTGATCGCCACGGTCGTCATGGGCTTCATGGCGATCAAGTTCGCGCTGCTGTTCGCCGTGGGCCTGCGTCCGGGCGGACTGACCAAACGCGGCGCGCTGCAACTCGCGGCGGTACTCGCGCTGGGCGGTGAATTCGCCTTCGTGGTCTTTGGCGAAGCGAAGAAGGCCGGCCTGTTCGACGATGTCCTGCGCGATCGCCTGGTCGCCGCGGTCGGCGTGTCGATGGCACTGACCCCGTTGCTGGTGGAGGCGCTATCGCGCGCGCTGGCCGCGCATCCGGTGGCGCGCAGGAAGCGCGCATTCGACAAGATTCCAGATGACCACCCACAGGTGTTGATCGCCGGCTTCGGCCGCTTCGGCCAGATCGTCGCGCGCCTGCTCGCGGCGCATCGCACGCCATTCCTCGTGATCGAGGACGATATCGACCAGGTCGATTTCTCGCGCCGCTTTGGCAACCAGATCTATTACGGCGATCCGACCAAGCCCGAGTTGCTGCGCTCGGCAGGCGCGGCGGGCGTGAAGGTGTTCGTGGTCGCGATCGCCAACCAGGAGCGCAACATGCGCACCGTGGAAGTCATCCGCCGCCTGTATCCCGATGCGATCGTGCACGCGCGCGCCCGCGATCGCCGCCACGCGTGGGAGCTGATGGACCTGGGCGCGAAACCGATGCGCGAGACCTTCCATTCCAGCCTCCTCCTCGGCGAGCAGGTACTGGTGGAGCTGGGCATCGCGCCGGAAATCGCGAGCCAGCACGCGCAGCGTTTCCGCGAGCACGACCAACGCGTGTTGCAGGCGCAGTACTACGTGCGCGACGACGAGGACGCCCTGAAGCAGTCGGTGCAGGAAGCCAGGCGCGAGCTCGAGGAGCTGCTCAGCGCCGACATGGGCGAAGGCGTGCTCGGCGAGATCGCCAGCGAGGAAGAAGAAGACTAGGACCGCGCGGCGAGCCGGTTACCGGCTTCGCCGCGTGCCCATCACGGCTCGCGCAGGAACCGCGCCATCGACACGTCCGAACCCGGGGACGGCACCGGCGCCAGTTCCGCGGCGATGTCGACGAAGCCGCGCATCACCGCGATCTCGCGTGGGGTGCGGTTGAGCGTGTCGCGCAACGCGGGATCCGCACCCGCGCGCAGCAGCTTCTGCACCACGCGCATCAAGCCGTGCAGCGCGGCCAGGTGCAACGGACCGAAACCGCGCGGGTCCTGCACGTCGAGCTGGGCGTCGTGGTCGAGGAGCTGGTCGAGGCCGGCCATCAGCACGTCCTCGTCGGCGGCCGAGCCCGGTTCCGCGCGCGCCCCCAGCACCAGCAGCAACGGCGTCGCCCCGGCGGCGGGCAGGTCGGCTTCGGCGCCGGCGAGCAGCAGGGTGTCGAGCAGTGCGACCAGGCGCGCGCGCTCGCGCGCGGTGAAGCCGAACATCGCCGCGCAATGCAGCGCGGTGCGGCCCTGGGCATCGGTGGCATGCACGTCGGCACCGGCCGCCAGCAGGCGCGCGGCCATGTCGGGCAGGCCGAGCGCGCACGCGACCATCAACACGGTGAGGTCGCCGGGCAGGCGCTGTTCCAGGGAGACGCCGGCGGCGATCAGGCGGTCGACCACTTCGGCATGGCGCATGCTCACCGCGGCGGACAGGGGCGTGGCCCCGGAATGCGCGGCGAGTTGCGGATCGGCGCCGCGCGCCAGCAGCAGGTCGACCACGGCACGATGGCCGCCACCGGCCGCGCGCAGCAACGCGCTGCAACCCTGGCTGTCTGCGGCATCGACCGGCAGGCCGAGGTCGAGCAGGCGGCGCACCGCATCGGCGTCCCCCACGATCGCCGCGGCCGGTACGTCCTGCGCGCGCAGCGGCCGCTTCGGCAGCGGCCAGCCGCGCCAGTCGAGCCAGTCGGCGAGATCGCGGCGTCCGGACGACAGCGCGACACCCAGCGGCGTCTGTCCGTCGGCGGCGAGCAGGTCGGGCGCGGCACCCTGCGCCACAAGTTTCCTCAGCATCGCCTCGCGGCCGAGCGCGGCGGCGAGGTGCAGCGCGCTCATGCCGTGGCTGTCGCGGCCGTCGAGGCTGACGCCGATGGCGAGCAGGCGATCGACCAGGCGCGACCAGCCCAGGCGCACGGCCAGGGCCAGCGGCGGATCGCCGGCGGGCGATGCCGCGAACGGATCGGCACCGCGCTCGAGCAGGTCAAGGGCGAAATATTCGAGGCCGCGCGCGGCCTGTTCGCTGGCCGAGCACGCGGCAAGGAAGCGCGCGAGGCCACCGCCACCGGCCGGCGAAACGCCGCGGCGCACCAGCGCCTGCAGCGCCGGCAGCGCCGCGGGACCGCGAGTGAGCAGCGCGAACAGCGGCGTGTCGCCCTGCCCATCGCGCACGCCCGGATCCGCGCCCCAGTGCAGCAGGCGCTCGACCTGTTCCGCGCTGGGTGCGGGCGCCTCGTCATGCAGCAGTGCGCCGAGTTCGCTGGCGCTGAGCAGTTGCGCCAGGCCGGTGAGTTCGGCGCCACGGCGTTCGTGCAGGCCCTCGCGCAGCAGCGCGGCGGGGGCACGGTCGGGTAGGGGCGCGTCCGGCGTTTCCGCGGCGTCGCTGACCGCTGATGGCAACGGGTAGGCGCGGTCGAGCGCGGCGACCAGCGCCCAACGGCCGGCTTCGGCGGCGCGGTCGATCGCACGCTTGTCGTCGAAGTCGCGCGCGTCGGCATCCAGGCCGAGCGCAAGCAGGCGTTCGATCAGGGCCGGCGTGGCGTTCTCCGACATCGCCGCGAGCATCAGCGCACCGCGGCCATGCGCATCGACGGCAGCGGCTTCGCTCATGCCGCCCCCGCTCCTGGACGAGTCGCGCAGCTGCGCGAGCAGGCGGTCAAGCACGGCGACGCGGCCGCCCCGCGCTGCTTCGAGCAGCGGCGTGCGGGCGAGGCGGTCGGCGGCGGCGGCATCGGCACCGGCGGCGAGCAGGACCTCGACGATCTCGGCGTGGCCGGCGAAGGCCGCTTCGTGAAGGGCGCTGCGGCCCTGCGCGTCGCGCGCGTCGACCTTGGCCTTCTGCTTGAGCAGCAGCTGCACGCCCGCGGCGTCGTCTTCCTCGGTGCCGGCGGCGGCGAGCAGCGCCGGCTGGCCACCGGCTGGCTCGGGCTTCGCGCCGCGCTCGAGCAGGAATTTCGCCAGGCGCCAGTTGCCCGCGGCGCAGGCGACGCCGAGTGGCGACAGGCCCTCGGCATTGAGCGCGTCGACTTCCGCCGCGGCATCGCGCAGCAGCGCGGCGACGCCGGGATCGGAGCTGCGCGCGGCGTGGTGCAGGGCGGTGTTGCCGTCGTGGTCGACGGCGCGCGGATCGGCGCCGTTGGCGAGCAGCGTCATCACCGCATCGGGACGGCCGTGCCAGCTGTCGCGGGTGGCGGCGAGCAGCGGCGTCATGCCGGCATGGGTGGCGTTGAGGTCGACGCCGTGCGCGATCAGTGTGCGCAGCAGGCGCAGGTCGGGCAGTACCGCCGCGAGTACGGCGAGGTTGCGCTGGTCGCGGTCCTCGTGCGGCGGCGGCGCATGCACGTTGGCACCCGCATCAATCAGTTGCAGCGCCTGTTCGACGCGGCCGGCGCGGGCGGCGGCATAGAGTTCGGTTTCCAGCGGCAGCGCGCCGAGCGGCAGTTCGGCGGCGGTCTCGTTGTCGGTTTCGATGACAGCGTCGCCCTCGGGCAACGCATCGGCGGGCGCCGTGCGCTGCAGCAGCCAGTGCAGCAGCGGCGAAGCGACGACCAGCCCGGCGCCCAGGCCCCAGCGCGCGCTGGCGCCGAGCAGGCCCGGCCACGCCAGCACCAGGATCGCGCCGAGCAGCGCCACCACGATCCCGGCCACGCCCAGGCCGCGCCACGCACCGGCGTCGAGTTCGCCCAGCTCACCCCAATGCTGCGCCAGCGTGCCGCCTTCGGTTTCCATGCCGTGCCACAGCGGCCATAGGCGCCACGCGCCCAGCAGCAACACCCCGGCCATCAGGCTCAGGCCGAGCGCCGACAACAGCGAACCGCCTTCGATCAGGGCCGACAGGGGCCAGGTGACGACGGCCGCCGCCAGCGCGAATGCCCCGCCCCACAGCAGCGCAAGCCAGCCGCTTTCGCCCAGCAGCGCGCGCGGCGTGGCGAAGCGACGGCCGCGGAACTGGGCGACAGCCAGCGCGAAGGCGGGCTGCGCCAGCAATGCGGCAATGGCGGCGATGCCACCGAACCCGGCCACCGCCGCCAGGGCGACAGCGCCCGCCAGCGTCGCCCATGGCAGCCACCGCGGGGCGACGCGGCGCGTGTCCGCCGGCATGGCCGCTGGCGTGTCTGGCGTCGCCGCGATGGCGTCAGGCATCGGTGCCCCAGTCCTCCGTCATCGGGTCTTCGACCGTCGGCGGGTATTGCAGGTGGAAGCCGCGCACGGCGAGGTTCTCGCGCACCACGGCCGCATCCCCGCGGGCGAGCTTGCGCTCCGGCGTGAGCGCCAGTTCCAGCACGAACTGCAGGTTGCCCAGCTGCGACCGCAGCGGTGCGGGCAGGCGCTCGAAATCGTCGCGGGCGCCGAGGTAGACGTAGGTGTCGGCTTTGCGGAGGCTTTTGTAAACGTAGGCTTGCATGCGCTTGGGGGGACGGCTCGCCGCGTGACAACGCACACAGCATAACCGCCCCGTCGCTGCGCGACACGCGTGTTCAGGCTTTTTTTGCGGGGTTTTCGCGCCCCGCGCCAGCGGCCTTCAGTGGTAGCCGGCGTCCGCCGCGACCTTGCCCTTGAACACGCTGTACGACCACCACGTGTACCCGAGGATCGCCGGCAGCAGCACGATCAGGCCGACACCGACGAAACCCTGCGACGACGACGGCGACGCCGCATCCCAGATCGTCAGCGACGGCGGCACGATGTTCGGCCAGATCCCCAGCACCAGCCCGGCAAAGCCGAGTACGAAGAAGCTGAGCGTCAGCAGGAACGGCGCTGTGTCGCGCCCCTGCTTCATCGTCGCCTGCCACAGCGCGAAGGCGTTGATGAGCGCGAGCACCGGCACCGGCGCCAGCCACCAGAAATTCCCGTTTTCGAACCAGCGCGCCATGATCCGCGAGTCGAGGAACGGCAGCCACGCGCTCACCAGCCCCATGAAGGCGACGACCACCAGCACCAGCGGACGCGTCAGCGTGCGCGCGATCAGCTGCATGCGGCCCTCGGTCTTGAGGATCAGCCAGGTGGATCCCAACAGCGCGTAGCCGAACACCACCGCCACGCCGGTGAGCATCGAGAACGGGCTGAACCAGCCAAACGCACCGCCCATGTACTTGCCGCCCTGCAGCGGCATGCCCTCGACCAGCGCGCCGAGGATCACGCCCTGCGCGAACGCGGCGAACATCGAGCCCAGCGCGAACGCCGCGCCCCATGCTGGCTTCGTCCGCTGCGCCTTGAAGCGGAATTCGAAGGCGACGCCGCGGAACACCAGCGCGATCAGCATCAGCAGCACCGGCAGGTACAGCGCCGACAGCACCACCGCGTACGCCTTGGGGAAGGCCGCGAGCAGGCCCGTGCCACCTAGCACCAGCCAGGTCTCGTTGCCGTCCCAGATCGGCGCGGCGGTATTCATCATGTGGTCGAGCTGGTGCTCGTCCTCCGCGAATGGGGCGAGGATGCCGAGTCCGAGCACGAAGCCGTCGAGCAGCACGTACATCAGTACGCCGAAGCCGATCACGCCGAACCACAGCACGGGTAGCCAGTACGCCATCACGCGCCCTCCCCTTCGGCACCGCCCACCGACAGCGGCCGCGCCGGCGTCTTGTCGCCGCCTTCGGTCCGCGGCGCCGGCTCGTGCGGCTGCGGGCCCTTGCGGATGAGCTTGAGCAGGTACCAGATACCGGCCCCGAACACGGTGAAGTAGACCGCGGCAAAAACGATCAGCGACGTCAGCACGCTGCCGGTGGCGAGCGTCGGCGTCACCGCGTCCGCGGTGCGCAGCAGACCGTAGACCACGTACGGCTGGCGGCCGATCTCGACCACCCACCAGCCGGCGAGGATCGCGGCGAAACCGGCCAGCGTCATCGCGCGCCAGCCGTTCAACACCCACGCCGATTCGAACAGCCGGCGCCGCCGCCACATCCACAGCGAGGCCAGCACGAGCAGCAGCATTGTCGTGCCGAGACCGACCATCGCCCGGAAGGCGAAGAACACCGGCGCCACCGGCGGGCGCTCGTCGGCGGGCACCGATTTCAGCGGCTGGATTTCGCCGTCGAGTGAATGGGTCAGGATGAGGCTGCCAAGTTTCGGCACCGCGACCTCGTAGTCGTTGCGCTCGGCCTTCTGGTTGGGCAGCGCGAACAGTACCAGCGGCACGCCGGCACCCTTTTCACCCTGTTCCCAATGGCCTTCCATCGCCGCGAGCTTGATCGGCTGGTGTTCGCCGACGTTGAGGCCATGCTGGTCGCCGACGAAGACCTGCAGCGGCACCGCGATCGCCGCGAATACCACGGCGAGCCGGAGCATGCGCTTGCCCGCTTCGACGTGCACGCCGCGGCGCAGGTAGCCCGCACTGACGCCGCCGATCACGAAGCAGGTGGTGATGAACGCCGCCAGCACCATGTGCGTGAGCCGGAATGGGAACGACGGGTTGAACACGATCGCCCACCAGCTCGCCGGCTCGAACACGCCGTCGGCGGTGAGCGTGTAGCCCTGCGGGGTCTGCATCCAGCTGTTGGCGGAGATGATCCAGAACGTCGAGATCAAGGTGCCCAGCGCGACCATGCAGGTGGCGAAGAAATGCAGCTTGTCGGATACGCGCCTGGCACCGAACAGCATCACGCCGAGGAACGTCGCTTCGAGGAAGAACGCGGTCAGCACCTCGTACGACAGCAGCGGCCCGAGGATGTTGCCGGCCTTCTCGCTCAGCACCGCCCAGTTGGTGCCGAACTGGAAGCTCATGACGATGCCGCTGACCACGCCCATGCCGAACGACACGGCGAAGATCTTCAGCCAGAAGAAGTAGAGGTCGCGCCACAGGGCATCGCGCGTGCGCAGCCAGCGGAATTCGAGGAACGCCAGCCAGCTGGCGAGGCCGATGGTGAAGGCCGGGAACAGGATGTGGCAGGAAATGACGAATCCGAACTGGATCCGCGACAGCAACAGCGGCGAGAACAGTGCATCCACGCAGCGACTCCGCGACGCGCGGGGGTGCGTCGCGGCGCGTATTGTGCGCCGCGCCATTGGCCGCGAACAGGATCAGTTCCGGCTGGCCGGACCGGTGCAGCCGCCGCGGGGCCTGCGGGGCTTGCAGGCCCTGCCGCCGGCGCGCCCAGGGCATGACCGACGGCCCGATTGCGCAAAGCGCCGGACTGTTACCCTGCGGCCCGGTTTCCCTACAGTCCGCTGCCCGATGCGTCTTGCCGTCCTGCCCTTCGCCTTGCTCCTCCTGCTGCCCGCCGCGGTCGCGGCCCAGCCCAACCCGCCGCTCACGCTCGAGCAGGTCATGGCCGATCCGGACTGGATCGGGCCGCCGGTCGAGCAGGCCTGGTGGTCGTGGGACGGCAAGCAGGTGCAATACCAGGTCAAGCGCGAGGGCGCGACGATCAAGGACACCTGGCGCCAGCCCGTCGCCGGCGGTCCGGCGCAGAGGGTCGATGGCGCCGCGCGCGCCGAACTCGATGCGGCGAACCCGGCCTTCGACGCGGCGCGCACGCGCATGGCCTTCGTCCGCAATGGCGACGTGTTCGTGCGCGACCTGCGCAGCGGTGCGCTGACGCAGGTGACGCGCACCGATGCGTCCGAAGCGCTGCCGCAGTGGAGCCGCGATGGCAACCTCGTATTCCGCGTCGGCAACGACTGGTACCGGTGGCGCGCCGGCGCCGGGGTGAGCCAGGCCGCGATCGTCAAGGCCGAAAAGGATCCCGCCGCCGCGCCCAAGCCCGACGACCTGCGCGATCGCCAGTTGCACATGATCCGCACGCTGCAGGACGACAAGGCGCGGCGCGACGCCGCGCGCGTGCAGGACGAACAGTGGCGGCGCGACGACGCCACGCGGGCGCCGCTGCCGGCCTATCTGAGCAATGACGTCGCCATCGTCGACAGCCTGCTGTCGCCGGATGCACGCTGGCTGCTGGTCGTCACCACCGCCAAGGACGCGGATGCGGGACAGGCCGGCAAGATGCCCAAGTACGTGACCGAGTCGGGTTACGAGGAATTCGAGGAAGTGCGTACCCGCGTCGGCCGCAATGCGTCGCTGCCGCAGCGACTGTGGCTGGTGGATGTGGCCGGGGCCAAGGTCAGCGAACTCAAGTTCGACGCCCTCCCTGGCATCAAGGACGACCCGCTGGCGGCGCTGCGCAAGGCGGCCAAGCAGGACGCGCTCAAGGGCAACCGCGCCGTGCAGGTGCTCACCAGTGGCGACAACAGCGGCGCGCCGCCGATCCGTTGGAGCGACGACGGCCGCAGCGTAGCGGTGATGGTGCGCGCGATCGACAACAAGGACCGCTGGATCGCCAGCGTCGATCTCGCCACCGCCAAACTGCAGCCGCGCCACCGCCTCACCGATCCGGCCTGGATCAACTGGGGCTTCAACGATTTCGGCTGGACCCCTGACGGGCAGCTCTGGCTGCTGTCGGAACAGAGCGGCTATTCGCACATCTACCTCAGCGACGGCGGCACGCCGCGCGCGCTGACCGCGGGCAAGTGGGAAGCTTCGGCGCCGCAATTGTCGCCGGACGGCAGCACCTTCTATTTCCTGTGCAACCGCAAGTGGCCTGGCGATTACGAGGTGTGCGCCGCCGACCGCAAGGGCGGTGCCGTGCGCGAGCTGACCGACCTCGGCGGCGTCGAGGACTTCGCACTGTCGCCCGATGGCACCCAGGTGCTCGTGCGCCATTCGCGCGCCTACATGCCGGCGCAGGTATCGGTGGTCGCGGCGAATGGCGGTGAAGCCCGACAGCTCACCGACACGCGCAAGGACGCCTTCAAGTCGCGCGACTGGATGCAGCCCGAATACGTGCAGGTGCCCAGCAAGCACGGCGCCGGCACGGTCTGGGGCAAGTACTACGGACCCAGGCAGCCCGAAGCCGGCAAGAAGTATCCGATCGTGATGTTCGTGCACGGCGCGGGCTACCTGCAGAACGTCGACGACCGCTGGCCGGAATATTTCCGCGAACAGATGTTCCACAACCTGCTGGTCGAACACGGCTACGTCGTGCTCGACCTCGATTACCGCGGCTCGGAAGGCTACGGCCGCGACTGGCGCACAGCGATCTACCGCAACATGGGCCATCCGGAGCTGGAGGATTACCTCGACGGCCTCGACTGGCTGATCGCGAACAAGCAGGGCGACAAGGATCGCGCCGGCATCTATGGCGGCTCTTACGGGGGCTTCATGACCTTCATGGCGCTGTTCCGCGCGCCCGGCACGTTCAAGGCCGGCGCCGCGCTGCGCCCGGTCAGCGACTGGTCGCAGTACAACCACGAATACACCAGCAACATCCTCAATACGCCCGAACTCGACCCCGAGGCCTACCGCGTCTCGTCGCCGATCGAATACGCCGACAAGCTGCAGGACCATCTGCTGATCGCGCACGGCATGATCGACGACAACGTGTTCTTCAAGGATTCGGTGATGCTGTCGCAGCGCCTGATCGAGCTGCACAAGGACAAGTGGGAAATCGCGCCATACCCGATGGAACGGCACACCTTCGCGCATCCGGATGCGTGGTACGACGAGTACCGCCGCATCTACGAACTGTTCGAGCGCACGCTGAAGTAAGCGCGCCGGCGCCGCGGCCCCAAGGCCGCGGCGCTTACGGTGCCGTGGTGGTGGCGGTGGCCGTGTCCGGCACTTCCTGCCAGCTGCTGTCCGGATCGAAGGTGGTCATCGCCTTTGCCACGCGCTCGCTGTCCGGACCGAGGTCCTTCTCGAACAGCTCGCCTTCGTGGCTGATCATGAAGCTCATGACGCCGCTGTCGCCGTACTTCGTCGGCCAGGCCACCAGGGCGAAGCCGCGGCTCATGTTGTCCCCGAGCTTGTAGTCGTAGGCGCCGCCCGGCGCCGACGGTCCCTGCGCGGCGAGGATGCGGTAGTGGTAGCCGTGCCAGTCGCCGCCCGGGGTGTCATCGCCGAACAGCGGTCCCAGCGGGCTTTCCTCCTCGCCGGGCTGGTCGGCCCAATACAGGCCGTCGTGCTTGCCGTCGCTGCTGAGGAATTTCTGCGCGTACTCGAGTACGCCGTCGCCATCGCGGTCGACCATGGCGTAGTCGTCCTGCGCGTCCTCGTAGGCGCGCGCGGCCTGCTCCGCCGCCAGCTCGTTGCGGCCGATGCGGCGAATGCGGATCTCCTGCGCGCCGGCCTTGAGATCGAAGGCCCAGCCGCCGCCCTTGCGCTTCTCCAACGGTACCGGCAGGGTCCACGCATCCTTGCCGACCGAGAGCATCTCGCGGCCACCGGCATCGGTCTTGAACTCGTGGTGCTCGCGATAGCGCGCGACGAAGGCGTCGACGTCGTCGCTGCCGACGCTGCCGACCGGCACGTAGTCGCGCCAGTCCGCGCCCAACAGGGCGGCGAGGCGGACTTCATCGGGCTTCTCCGCGCGTTGCGACGAGCCCAGGGCCCTGACCAGCGCTTCGGCTGCCGCATCCGGTGACGGATAGGCCTGCTGTGCCCAAACCGCCGGCGCCAGCAATGCCAGCACGGCGAACGAAATCAAGCGAGTGGTAGCGGTCATGCTCGATCTCCTGTTCAACGGCGCCGCCCGCCGCCGCCGCGTGAGGGACGGGACATCTGGTGGCCACCGCCGCGCGAGCCGGAACGCTGCGACGCGCCATAGCTGCTGCGGCCGCGGTTCGACGAGGCGCGCGAGACATTGGGATTGCTCGCTCCGGAGAACGCGTTGTTGCGTTGCCCTCCCTGGGAGCTGTTGAACGAGTCACGCGAGGACTGGCGCTCCTGCGCATTGCGTTGCTGGCTCAGCTGCTGCTGGCCGCGATCGAAATCGCTGACGCGCCCCTGGCCCTGGCCCATCTGCCGCGAGGCCTGGCCGGCGCGATCGCGCGCCTCCCGGTTGCTCGCCGCCGGGGCCTCGAAGCCACTCTTCGACATCGATTGGCGGGCGCGATCACGGTCGGCGTTGCGCGCCGTATCGCGGCCGCGATACGCATCGCGCGACGCGACGCCTTCGCGGCTCTTGCCGAACTGGTCGCGGCTGCGCTGGTCACGGTAAGGCACGCCGTCGCGGTTGGCGGCGTTGTGCTGCCACTTGCCGCCCTCGCCGCGGTTGGTGGTGCGATTGGTGTTGCGCTCGCGGTTGGTGTTGCGGTTGAAGTTGTTGTTGACGTCGATGTCGATGTCGCCGCCGCCCCAGTTGCAGTTGCCCCACAGCGCCCCGCCCACGACCATGCCGACGCCGAAACTGAAGAGCGCGGCGCCGGGGTAGTAGCCGTAGTAGTACGGCGGATAGGCCGGGTACGCCCAGGGGCCGTACACGCTGGAGCTGTAGCTGGGTACGTAGACGACTTCCGGGTCAGCCGATTCGATGATGATGGTCTGCGGTACCGATTCCGCCGCGACGGCGCCGGTCGCCGGTTCGGTCTTGACCACCTGCTGCTCGGTGGTCTTGAGGTTGCCGGCTGCCTGCGCCTTGTTGCGCAGGCGTTGCACGGACCCCATCACGTCATCGGGCTGGGCGAGGAAGGCGTCGCCCAGCTTCTGCACCCAGGCCGCATCCTGGCTGAGCGTCTCCAGTACCGGCGGGAAGGCGACCAGCGCTTGCACGCTCGGGTCCCAGGCCTGGTTCTCGACCTGTTTCACGGCCTCCTCGCCCTTGACGCCCTTGTGCTGTTTGGACCACTTGGCCGCGTCGGCAACATCACCCGGGTAGGTCGACGCCATCAGCACCTGCGCGAGCAGCGCGTCGGGATACAGGGCGATGGGCGCCGTCATCTGGTCGAGTTCCTCGACGCCGAATACTTTTTCGGATGCAGGCGTCGACGCGGGCGCGGCGGCGCCCTGTGCGGCCGCGTGGGGAATGGATGCCGGCGGCGCGGCGCGTGCGGCGGTCGAGGCAAAAATCAATGCAAATGCGGCGAGATACGGCCCTGGAATGCGCATTGGGAATCTCCAGTCGCAGATGGCACCGCGGCACCGGTGGGCGGATTCGCGGGCGACACTTTGCGGGCCGGACCGAATCGTCCGGCGTGATGGAAACCTTAGTGCGGGGCAGGCATGCGGGGATATTGGACTTTGATCCCACGCACGAAGGTCTGGTCCTTGCCGGTCAAGCTGTCGTTCACGATCAGCCGCCGACGCGCATGACCGCACGCGTCGATGCCGGGAGACGCAGGCTCGTGCAGCTAGGGCGCGGCGGCGGCCGCAGTGTCCGTGTCCTTCACTTCTTGCCAGCTGCTGTCGGGATCGAAGCGGGGCATCGCCTTCGCCAGCTTCTCGCTGCCGGGGCCGAGGTCCTTCTCGAAGACCTCGCCGTCGTGGCTGATCATGAAGCTCATCACGCCGCTGTCGCCGTACTTCGCCGGCCAGGCGATCAGGGCGAAGCCGCGGCTCATGTTCTTGCCCAGCAGGTAGTTGTAGGCGCCGCCCGGCGCCGATGGTCCCTGCGCGGTGAGGATGCGGTAGTGGTAGCCATGCCAGTCGCTGCCGGGCGAGGCGTCCGCGAACAGCGGACCGAGCGGGCTGATCTCACCGCTGTCGTCGTCGGCCCAGAACAGGCCGTCGTGCTGGCCGTCGGTGCTGAGGATCTTCTGCGCGTACTCGAGCACGCCATCGCCGTCGCGATCGACTTCGGCGTATTCCATCTGCGCGTCGTCATAGGCGCGCGCCGCTTCCACCGCCGCCAACTCGTCGCGGCCGATGCGACGCTCGCGGATCTCCGTGGCGCCGGCGCGGAGATCGAAACGCCAGCCGTCCTTTCCCTTGGTCAGCGGGATCGGCAGGCTCCAGTCGTTCTTGCCGACGACCAGGTTGGCGTGGCCGTCGGCAGCGGTCTTGATCGAATGCCGCTCGCGATAGCCGCTGAGGAACGCATCCACGTCGGCACGCTGGCCGCCTGCAGGCGGGATGTAGTCGCGCCAGTCCTTGCCGAGCAGGGCCGCCAGCTTGTCGGCGTCGGCATGGTCGGTCCCCAGCGCGGCAACCAGGGCATCGGCGGCGGCATCGGGGCTGGGATAGGCCTGCTGGGCCCGGACCAGCGCGGGCAACGCCAGGCCCAGCACGGCGACAAGCGGAAGGATGCGCAGTGTGGTGTTCATGAGGCCCCTCTCAACGATGACGTCCGCCGCCACCCTGGCGCTGCGGGGCTTGGCGCTGGACCTGGTGGCCGCCACCGCCGCCGCGTGAACCGGACGAACGTTGCGCGGAGGCACTGCTGGAGCGGCCGCGGTTGGCCTGGGCGCGCGACTGCGACGGATTGCGCGACCCTTCGAATGCGTTGTTCCGCGAGCCCTGGCTACTTGCCTGCTGCTGGCGCGCCGTGTTGCGCGCCTGTGTGTTGCTTTGGCCGCGCTGCTGGCGCGCCTGCGATGTCGACCGCGACTGCTGCTGTGCGCGTGCGCGGTCGCCGCCCTGGCGGCTGGCCTGGGCGGCCTGCGCGCGCTGACTGTCGCGCGCTCCTGCCTGCTGGCGGTCGCGCGTGGTCTGCGCAGCCCGCTCCCGCTGCTGGTCCCGCGCCTGCCCTTGCGGCCGCTCGCGCATGTCCCGCGACGCCGTCTGTGCACGGTCGCGCGCCTCGCGGTTGCTCCTGGCCGGCTCGATGCCGCGTTGCTGCATCGAGCTGCGCGCCTGTTCGCGCTGGCGCGCGCGGCCGGGGTCGTCGCCACGGAATGCGTCGCGGCGCCCGCTGTCCGCCAGCTGCCGGCCGTTGCGCTCGCGGTTGGCGCGATCGCGATAGGGGACGCCGTCGCGATTGGCGGCGTTGTGGCGGAAGGTGTTCTCGGTGCGGTTGATCTGGCGGTTGGTGTTGATGTTGTTGTAGCGGTCGACATCGATGTCGATATCGCCGCCGCCCCAGTCGCAATCACCCCACAGCGAGTCGGCGATCGCGATACCGGTACCGAAGGCGAGCCCGGTCATCAGCGCGCTGCCCGGGTACCAGTACGGCGTCGGCGGGTAGTACGGCGGCGGATACGACGGATAGGCCCAGGTGCCGTAGACCTGGGTGGGGTTGTAGCTGGGCACGTACACGACCTCGGGGTCGGTCGGCTCGATGACGATGGTCTGAGGCGGTGCCTGCTCGACCACGGTGCCCATGGCCGGTTCCGCGGCGGGGGCAGGTGCCGGCGCCGGCGCCGGTTCCATCGACACCTTCTGGTACTGGTTGGATTCGAGGTTGCCGGCGGCCTGGGCCTGGTGGCGCAGGCGCTGCACGGCATCCATCACGTCGCTGGGTTGGGCCAGGAATGCGTCGCCCAGGCGTTGCACCCATCCCGGGTCCTGCCCGAGGGTGGCCAGCGCCTGCGGGAAGGCCACGAGTGCCTGCACGCTCGGATCCCAGGGCTCATTGGCGACCATCTTCACCGCCGCGTCGCCTTCCTCCTTTGGATGCGCCTTCGACCAGGCGACCGCGTCGGCCACATCACCCGGATATGTCACGGCCATCAGCACCTGGGCCAGCAGCGAGTCCGGATACAACGCGAGGGGCGCCACCATCTGGTCCAGCTCCGCGCGGCTGAACACTTCCTCGGTCGGCGTTGGCGCCGCGGCAGCGGCAGGCGCAGCGGGTGTGGGCGCCGTCGCCGGTGGCGGCGGCGTCGCGGCAGGCGCCGATGTCGCCGGGGTCGAAGCGGGTTCCTTCGAACAAGCGGCCACCACCACCAACAGCGCGGCCAGCAGGACATGACGAGCCGGGATGCGCATTGGGAACTCCCATCGCAGATGGCGTCAGCAGTAGCGGGATCGAGCTCGAACAGGCTTCGATTTGCCGGCGGATCATAGTCCCCGCGTCGTTAAATCCCGATTCACATGGACATGAACGACTGCACGCCGCGCGCGCGCGTGCACGCAATCAACGCGTCCGGGCAACGACCTTGCATCGACTGAATGTCACGCGTTTCGTGGCTCCCGCCTAGAATGCGGGCCCATGACCGCCAAGCCTCCTGCCTCCACCCCGGAATTCGAACGCGTCCGCGATTACCTCACCGGGTTGCAGGACCGCATCTGCAACGCCATCGAAACCGCCGACGGCGGCGCCCGCTTCATCGAAGACCAGTGGAAGCGCGAGGAAGGCGGCGGTGGCCGCACCCGCATCCTGCGCGACGGCGCGGTGTTCGAGCAGGCCGGCATCGGATTTTCCGACGTATCGGGCACGAGGCTGCCGCCCTCCGCGAGCGCGGCGCGGCCGGAGCTCGCCGGTGCGTCATGGCGCGCGGTCGGCGTGTCGCTGGTGTTCCATCCGCGCAATCCGTTCCTTCCGACCACCCACGCCAACGTGCGCCACTTCCGCGCCGAGCGCGACGGCGAGACCGTGGCGTGGTGGTTCGGCGGCGGCTTCGACCTGACCCCGTTCTATCCCTTCGACGAGGACGTGCTGCACTGGCACCGCACCGCGCGCGACCTGTGCGAGCCCTTCGGCGGCGACGCGCGCTACGCCGCGCACAAGCGCTGGTGCGACGACTACTTCCTGCTCAAGCATCGCGGCGAGACGCGCGGCGTCGGCGGCTTGTTCTTCGACGACCTGCACACGGACTTCGACCGCGACTTCGCCTACCTGCGTGCGGTCGGCGACGGTTTCCTCGACGCCTACCTGCCGATCGTCGATCGCCGCCGCGATACGCCTTACGGCGAGCGCGAACGCCAGTTCCAGCTGTACCGGCGCGGCCGCTACGTGGAATTCAACCTGGTGTTCGATCGCGGCACGCTGTTCGGCCTGCAATCGGGCGGGCGCACCGAATCGATCCTGATGAGCCTGCCGCCGCTGGTGCGCTGGGAATACGGCTTCGCGCCCGAAGCCGGCAGCGAAGAGGCGCGCCTGGGCGATTACCTGCGGCCGCGGGACTGGATCGCCGAGCTGGGCTGAACCGTGCTCAATGCGCGCCCGGACCTTCCGGGCGATTCACTTCCCGCGGAACGATCGTGATGTGGCCGTTGGTCTCGAGTTCGGCCAGATGGATTTCATCCACCTCGGAGATGCCCGCTTCGCGCATCGCCTTGTCGAAATCCGCGCGACTGACCATTTCGCGCTTGAGCACGTTGCGGAACACGTGCCCGTCGCGCACCAGCACCACGGATTCGCCCTCGACAAACTTGCGCACCGCCGGGACACGCGCCGAGAGGAAGGCGACGCCGTAGTTCAGCGCAATAAGGCTCACCGAAAGGATCAGGGCGGCCGTCAGCGAGTTGTCGCCGCCGTTCATCCCGTTCTGCACGGCGTTGCCGATCAGGATCAGCAGCACGAGATCGAATGGCGTGAACTGCCCTACCGCACGTTTGCCCGACAGACGCACGAGCACCATCACCACGAAGTACACGGCCACGGCCCGCAGCACGAACTGATACCAGGGCAGACTCAGTTGCAAAAGGCTGGCAGCGCCGTCGCTCATACGATTCTCCCCGTTTGTCCGCGAAGGTAACGCAGAGGCGATGGAAGCACAGCCGGAGGCGGAACAGGAGCAACGCAAAGCAGACTCGCTGCGCTCGCTCCCCCTCACCCGCCCTTCGGGCACCCTCTCCCCGCAAGCGGGGAGAGGGAGAGGGAGAGGACATGCTCTCTCGCGGGAAATCTCTGGAGTAGAGCCCCCTCAGTAAGGGGGCGCGGCGACAGCCGCGGGGATTGGAAGCACATAGCGGGGCCCAAAGTTTTGCAAAGCGGAACTTTGGGCTTCTATTGCCTGCGCAAAAAGCGCAGGCAATAAAAAGCCCCGCAGGCAGGGGGGGCCGGCGGGGCTGGAGAAGCGGGGCCTGGGGAGGGGCCGTCGCTCCTGGGATCACTCCAGGGGAGGGAGAGATCAGCGACAGGCGTTGCACCTGTCGCGAGTAATAAGACCATCCTCCACATGGATAGTTCGTGAAGAGGATAGTTAACAATTTGTTGGGTTCAGGACTGATTCATTCCGCCAACTTCTGTAAACGTCGCGCAACCGGCAGCGTTCGGCGCACAGCGGTCGGCAAAACCTGCCAATGCCCGCACCCGACCCTTCTCTCACCCGGTCAGGTGCCATTTTTTGGCGGCCGTGTCCGCACCGGGACCGCGTTTGGCGGTCTTAATGGGCTTGCCCCCAATTGTCGCCAACCCCGCTGTCGACCACCAGCGGAACCCGCAACTGGGCCGCCGCCGCCATCCGCTGCGGCACCTCCGCCAGCAGCGTATCCAGGAAGGCGGCGTCGACTTCGAACACCAGTTCGTCGTGTACCTGAAGCACCATCAAGGCACGGTCACGATGCGCCGCCAGCCAGCCGTCGATGTCGACCATCGCGCGCTTGATGATGTCGGCGGCGGTGCCCTGCATCGGCGCGTTGATCGCCGCGCGCTCGGCACCCGCGCGCAGGCCCTGGTTGCGCGCGTTGATGTTGTCCAGGTACAGGCGCCGCCCGAACACGGTTTCGACGTAGCCGCGCTCACGCGCCTGTTCGCGCGTGCGCTCCATGAATTCGCGCACGCCAGGATAGCGCGAGAAGTACAGCGCGATGTAATCCTGCGCCTCACCCCGGGCGATGCCGAGGTTGCGCGCCAGGCCGAACGCGCTCATGCCGTACATGAGGCCGAAGTTGATCGCCTTGGCCGCGCGGCGTTCGTTGCCGCTCACCTCGTCCAGAGTCTTGCCGAATACTTCCGCCGCGGTGGCGCGATGGATGTCGGCGCCGGATTCGAACGCGCGCAGCAGGCCCGCGTCCTGCGACAGGTGGGCCATGATCCGCAGTTCGATCTGCGAGTAGTCGCAGGACACGATCCTGCGCCCCGCCGGCGCCACGAACGCATTGCGGATGCGGCGGCCATCGTCGGTGCGGATCGGGATGTTCTGCAGGTTGGGGTCGTTCGAGGCGAGGCGGCCGGTCGCCGCACCGGCCTGGTGGTAGCTGGTGTGCACGCGGCCGGTATCGGCATTGACCATTTCCGGCAGCTTGTCGGTGTAGGTGCTGCGCAGCTTGGCCAAGCCGCGGTAGTCGAGGATCACGCGCGGCAATTCGTGCAGCTCGGCGATGGCCTCCAGTGCTTCTTCGTTCGTCGACGGCTGGCCGCTGGGGGTCTTCACCAGGGCGGGCAACTTGAGCTCTTCGAACAGCAACTGGCCCAGTTGCTTGGGCGAATCGAGGCTGAAACTGCGGCCGGCCAGTTCGGTCGCCTTCTGCTGCGCGGCCAGCATGCGCTTGCCGAGGTCGTTGGATTGCCGGCGCAGTTCGTCGGCATCGATCAGCACGCCGTTCGCCTCGACCCGCTCGAGCACCGGCACCAGCGGCATCTCGATCTCGCGGTAGACGCGCTCCAGGGCGGGTTCTGCGGCCAGCTTCGTCGCGAGCGCACGGTGCAGGCGCAGGGTGACGTCGGCGTCCTCGCCCGCATAGCGGGTGGCGTCGTCCAGCGCGACCTGGGCGAAGGAGATCGCCTTGGCGCCCTTGCCGGCGACCTGTTCGTACGTGATGGTGTCGTAGCCGAGATAACGCCTGGCCAGCGAATCCATGTCATGGCGGGTGGCGGTGGCGTTGAGCACGAAACTCTCGAGCATCGTGTCCTCCGCATAACCGGCGACTTCGATGCCGTGGCGGCGCAATACGTGCAGGTCGTATTTGCCGTGGTGGCCGATCTTCCTTTTCGCCGGATCGGCGAACAGCGGCTTCAACGCCGCCAGCACGGTATCGCCCGGCAACTGCGCAGGCGCGCCGGGATAGGTGTGGCCCAGCGGCACGTAGGCAGCGTGTCCGGTCTCGACCGCGAGGCTGATCCCGACCAGCCGCGCACGCATCGGGTCGAGCGAATCGGTTTCGGTGTCGAAGGCGAACGCATCGGCCGCCTGCAGCTTCGCGATCCACGCCGCGAGTTGCGCGTCGGTGAGCACGCATTCGTATTCGCCCTGCGTGGCCAGCGCCGGATCGAGCGGTTCGGTGGAAGCCGGTGCAGGCGCGCGCGCATAGCCCGCCGCCGTACCGCGCACGCTGATCCTGCCGGCGTCCGCATCCGCCCCCGCCGCGCCTCCTTCCAGCTCGCGCAGGGCCTGCTTGAAGCCGTAGCGGGCGTACAGAGTGCGCAGCGCGTCGGTGGCGCGTGGCTGCAGCACCAGGTCCTGCGGCCGGTACTCGAGGGCCACGTCGGTCTTGATCGTGGTCAGTTCGCGATTGAGCGGCAGGCGCGGCAACGCGGCGCGCAGGTTGTCGCCGATCTTGCCCTTGATGGCGTCCGCGTGGGCGATGACGCCATCGAGCGTGCCGTATTCGCCCAGCCACTTGGCCGCGGTCTTGGGGCCGCATTTGTCGACGCCGGGAATGTTGTCGACGGCATCCCCCATCAGGGCGAGGAAGTCGATGATCTGCGCCGGGCGCACGCCGAACTTGTCCACCACGCTGGCTTCGGAGTCGTAGCGGCTGCCACTCATGGTGTTGACCAGGGCGATGCCCGGGCGCACCAGCTGGGCGAAGTCCTTGTCGCCGGTGGAGATCGTCACCTCGAGGCCTTCGCCCGCGCCCTGCATGGCCAGCGTGCCGATCACATCGTCGGCCTCGACGCCGCCCACGCGCAGGATGCGGAAGCCCAGCGCCTGCACGATCTCGCACATCGGCTCGACCTGCGCGCGCAGGTCGTCTGGCATGGCCTTGCGGTTGGCCTTGTACTGCGGGTAGAGGTCGTCGCGGAAGGTCGGCCCGGGCGCATCGACCACGAAGGCGATGTAATCAGGCTGTGCCTTCAGGTGTGCACGCAGCATGTTGACCACCCCGAACAGGGCGCCGGTCGGTTCGCCCGCCTCGTTGTTCAGTGGTGGCAGCGCGTGGAAGGCGCGGTAGAGGTAGCTGGAACCATCGATCAGGACGAGTCGTTTCATCCTCCGAATTCTACGCGGGCGGGCATGGCGCCACGTCGCGTCCGGATGCCCGGCGGCACATGCGGCCGCATTACACCCGGACGCGTATGCTTCGCTCATGCCCTCTTCCGGAGAACTGCCATGCGTGCGCTAGCCCCCTTGTTGCTCGTTCTGTGCCTGGGCGGCTGCGCCACGATGGATAGCGATCCCACCGCCGGACTGGAAGGCGCCGACGTCACCAGCCGCATGATCGACGGCGATCGGGTCGAGGAGTACCGCGTGCAGGGCCAGCTGCAGGTGGTCAAGGTGACGCCGAAGCGCGGCGCGCCCTATTACCTCATCGACCGCAACGGCGACGGCCGCCTCGACAGCAGCAAGGGCGAAGGCCCGGTGTCGCCGGTGATGTGGAAGCTGTTCCAGTGGGACTGAAGGCCTGGTGGGACTGAGGGCCTGGTGGGACTGAAAACACGGCGGGACTGACGCGCTTCAAAACCACCCGGAATCCCGCAAAAAACAAGGCCCGCCGAAGCGGGCCTTGTTACTGGAGCAGGTGTTGCAACCGGAGATCAGGCTGCGGCGTCCTTGAGCTTCTTCAGCGCGCGGACCTTGATCTTGACGGTGGCCGGCTTGGCGGCGAACCACTGCTCTTCCTTGGTGAACGGGTTGACGCCCTTGCGCTTCGGCTTGGCCGGCACGTTCACGACGTTGATCTTCAGCAGGCCCGGCAGGGTGAATGCACCCGCGCCCTTCTTGCTGACCGAAGCGTGCACCGCGCCTTCGAGCGCGCCCAGCACCGCACGGACGTCCTTCGCGACCACGCCGGTCGTTTCGGACAGGTGAGCGACCAGGCCGGACTTGCCCAGCACTTCCTTGATCGGCTTGACGGCAGCCGGCTTGGCAGCGGCCTTCTTCGGAGCAGCTTTCTTCTTCGCCATTTTTCTAAATCCCCCGGATGGAGAGTTGGTTTGAGGTATGCCTGGAAAAACCCCTCGGCAAGCGGAATGTAGGGCACAAAAGCCGCGACGCCAAGCGTCTTTTCGCATTTTTCGGGTTTTTTTCGCGCCGCGGCGACGGATGGCGGCGATTGGCCGCCCATCAATCCCGTTTTTCAGGCCGGCTGCAGGTTCGACGACGCCAGCTTCAACCACTTGCTGCCGGCGCTCTCGAAGTTCACCTGCACATTGGCGTAGGCGCCGCTGCCGACGAAGTCGGTGACCACGCCGTGTCCGTAGCTGGGGTGCACCACGTCCTGGCCGAGGCGGAAGGCGGGCACGTCGATGGCCGCATGGCCGAGGTCGCGCCGCGGCTGTGGCGCATACATGGGCCGCGATACCTGCACCTTCGGCCGCACCTCGTGCAGCAGCGCCGCCGGGATTTCGCGCAGGAACCGCGACGGCGTGCCGTACATGTCCATGCCGTGGATGCGCCGCGTTTCGGCGTAGCTGAGCACCAGCTTCTGCCGCGCACGGGTGATGCCTACGTACGCGAGGCGGCGTTCCTCTTCCACGCGCCCGGATTCCTCGGTCGACTTCAGGCTCGGGAACAAGCCCTCTTCGAGCCCGCCGAGGAACACCAGCGGAAACTCCAGTCCCTTCGCGCTGTGCAGCGTCATCAGCTGCACGCTGTTCTCGCCCGCCTGGGCCTGGCCCTCGCCCGCCTCGAGCGCGGCGTAGCTGAGGAAGGCCACGAGTTCGGGCATCGCCGCCGCCTCGTCCTCGTCCTCCCTGCCGCTGAAGCGCGAAGCCACGGACACCAGTTCGTCGAGGTTGTCGGTGCGCGAATCCAGCTGCCCGCGCGACTCGTTGGCGTAATGCTCGCGCAGGCCCGAACGGCCGAGCACATGGTCGATCTTGTCCGGCAGCGGACGCGCTTCGACCTCGTTGGCGAGGTCGTCGACCAGCAACAGGAACCCGGCCAGCGCGTTGCGAGAGCGCGCGGCCAGGGTGTTGTCTCTGGTGATGCGCAGCGCGGCTTCCCACAATGCGACGCCGTCGGCGCGGGCGCGCTTGCGCACCTCCTCCAGCGTGCGGTCGCCGATGCCGCGCGCGGGCGTGTTGACCGAGCGTTCGAACGCGGCGTCGTCCAGGCGCGAGGCGATCAGGCGCATGTAGGCCAGCGAATCCTTGATTTCCGCGCGCTCGAAGAAGCGCATGCCGCCGTAGACGCGGAACGGGATTTTCGGCTCTTCCTGCAGCACCTCTTCGTAGGCGCGCGACTGCGCGTTGCTGCGGTAGAGGATGGCGACATCGCCGTGGTCGCCGCCGTCGCGGACCCACTGGCGGATGCGCTCGACCACGAAGCGCGCCTCGTCCATCTCGTTGTAGGCGGCATACACGTCGATCGGATCGCCATGGCCGATGTCGGTCCACAGCTTCTTGCCGAGGCGGTCCGGGTTGTGCGCGATCACCGCGTTGGCGGCGTCCAGGATGGTGGCGCTGGAGCGGTAGTTCTGCTCCAGCCGGATCGTCTGCGCATCCGCGAAGTCGCGCAGGAAGCGCTGCATGTTCTCGACCTTGGCGCCGCGCCAGCCATAGATCGACTGATCGTCGTCGCCGACCACGAACACATGCCCGGTATCGCCGGCCAGCACGCGCACGAAGGCGTACTGGATGGCGTTGGTGTCCTGGAACTCGTCCACCAGGATCTCGCGGAAGCGATGGCGGTAATGGGCCAGCAGTGCCGGGTTGTCGCGCAGCAGCTCGTGCGCGCGCAGCAGCAGCTCGGCGAAGTCGACCAGGCCGGCGCGGTCGCAGCGCTCCTGGTACAGCGCGTAGCAGCGCTGCATCACGTCCAGCCATTCGTCGTTGCGTTCGGACTGGATGTTGTGCGGGCGCCGGCCCTCGTCCTTCTGCGCATTGATCCACCACACGATCTGCCGCGGCGGGAAGCGCGCATCGTCCAGTTCCAGCTGCTGCACCACGCGCTTGACCAGGCGCAGCTGGTCGTCGCTGTCGAGCACCTGGAAGCCTTCGGGCAGCTTGGCTTCCTGCCAGTGCAGGCGCAGCAGGCGATGGGCGATGCCGTGGAACGTGCCGATCCACATGCCGCGCGCGCCATGGCGCAGCAGGTGCTCGGCGCGCGCGCGCATCTCGCCCGAAGCCTTGTTGGTGAAGGTCACGGCGAGGATACCGTGCGCCGGCACGCCAAAGGCCTCGTTGAGCCAGGCGATGCGGTGGGTGAGCACGCGGGTCTTGCCGGAACCGGCGCCGGCGAGCACGAGATAGTGGCCCGGCGGTGCGCTGACGGCCTCGCGCTGGGCGGGGTTCAGCGCGTCGAGCAAATGCGAAACATCCATGCGGCGCATTCTAGGGCCTGTTAGCGCTTATGACCCGCGTTGCACCTGACCTGAAGGCGTGCGGAGCAAGGAAGAGCGAGGGAGCGTATGTCGATACGTGACCGAGCGATGACGCCGCGCCGCGCGTCTTCAGGCCACTGAGGGCCAATGCAACGCGGGTCATAAGCGCTAACAGGCCCTCGGCCACGCCGTGTCGCAGGCTGAGAAAGCCCGGCTTCACGCATGCGCTGGCACAGTGTGGCCGTCGTTCCCCGGAACGTGGATCCGTACATGGCTCGACCGGTTCTTACGCTGCGACCTACCATCCCGTGCCTGATCGCGCTGCTGCTGGCCTGCGCCGGGCCGGTCGCCGCCGCGGACACGACCGCCACGCGGGTGCGGATCGGCCAGGATGAACTGCGCAGTGGCGATCACGTCCTGCATCTGCAGATCGCGCCGGACATCGACCCCGACCGCGCCCGCATGCTGCGCGCCTGGCTGGCAGAAACGGCGCAGGCCACGCTGGCCGCCTACGGCCGCTTCCCGCTTCCCGATGCGACGATCCGCGTGAGCGAGGTCGACGATCGCGGCAGCAGCCCGGTGCCCTGGGGGCAGACCTCGCGGCGCAACTCCGTCGCCGTGCTCCTGTACGTGCGCAAGGGCGCCAGCCTGGCGGAATTGCGCGCGGACTGGACCGCGGTGCACGAGCTCTCGCACCTGTTCCATCCCTACCTGGGCGACGACGGCCGCTGGCTGGCGGAGGGTCTGGCGAGCTACTACCAGAATGTGTTGCGCGCTCGCAGCGGTCTGCTGGACGAAACCGAGGCCTGGCGACGGCTGGATGCCGGTTTCGGCCGCGGCCGTCGCGAGGACAGTGGGATGCGCCTGGACGAACTGTCCGGCACGCGCCACGGCACCATGCGCGTGTATTGGGCCGGCGCCGCCTATTGGCTGGAAACGGACCTGGCGCTGCGCGAACGCGGCAGCAGCCTCGATGCCGTGCTCTCGCGCTACGCCGATTGCTGCCTGAGCGGCAGCGGCGAAGTCGCGCCGGCGGACTTCGTCGCGCAGCTGGACGGGATCGCAGGCGGCGACATCTTCTCGCGGATCTACCGGCGCTACGCCGCGTCGCGGGAGTTCCCGTCGCTCGACGCGGCCTACGCGAAGCTGGGCCTCAGCGGCACCGCCGGTGAATTGCACTTTTCCGACCAGAAAGACGCCGTGCGCCTGCGCCGCGCCGTGATGGGCCGGCGCTGACGTACTCAGTGGGCGTACGCGTGCTCGCGCTTGCTGGTGGTCCCGGTCATGAGTTTGTCGGTGCAGGCGATGCCGATCGCGGACACGATGACAACCGCAAACCAGCATCCCTGCGCGCTGCGGCGCGTTTTACCCTGCCGCTGCTGGTGGGTTATCGGGGCGCGGCCCTTCAATCGCCACACCCGGCAACTCCAGCACATAGTCCGGCCCCATCAGTTGCGATGGGGTGTAGTAGCCGCCGTCAGGCGCCGGGTTGTCGAGGAAACACTGCACGATGCCCAACGATGCGCTCACCGTCAGCGCATAGCCGTTCGGCGTGACCATGCGCCGCACCTGCGCGCGGCCGCCGCCACGCACCTCGCCCCAGAAGTAGGCCTGCGTGCTGTCGCGCGTCTGCGCATCCGGTCCCTTGACGCTGCGTTCGACCCGCGCCTTGAGCCAGCGTTGTGCGAACTGCATGCGCAGCAATGGCCCGAGCAGGCGCAGGCGGCGGACACGGGCGATCGCCTTGGGCGAGGCCGTGGTGTAGACCTCGATGTCGGGAATGCCGGTACTGACGAAGGCGGTGTAGACATCGCCCCACGGAATCGTCATCGCCATGCGATCGGCGCCGTCGCGGGTGAAGGTGCGCGTCTTCCACGCCAGCGGCACGCGCTTCAGCTCACCCTTCTCGCGCACGCGGCCGCCGTTGCCGAGGCCTTCGACGCTGGTTTTCGCGGTGCCGGGACTGAAGCCGCCGCCGCCCTCGAACCCGAGCACCAGCGATGTCGCCCACGGGCAATCGCGATGCAGCTGCGCGGCGAGGCAATCGCTGGGCACGACGTCGAAGCCGACGCCCGGCGTGACCACGATGCCCGCCTCCTGCGCGCGCGCGTGCTGCGCGTGGCAGTGGGCGAAGACGTCGATCTCGCCGGTGATGTCGAGGTAATGGGTGCGCGTGGCCAGGCAGCCTTCCAGCATCGGCGCGCTGGTCGCGGAAAACGGGCCGGCGCAATGCAACACCAGGTCGATGCCGCGCAGGCCTTCCACCACGGCGCCGGGGAGGTCGAGGGTGAATTGGCGCCAGCGCAGCCCCAGCTCGTCGGCCAGCGCGCGCACGGCGGCTTCGTCGCGGCCGGCGAGGATCGGCTGCAGGCCGCGCCGGGCGGCTTCGGCGGCGATCAGGCGGCCGGTGTAGCCGTTGGCACCGTAGATCAACCATTGCATGGCGCATTACTCCCGTGGCCGCAGTTGGGAGAGACAGCGCGCGACCACTCCAGGACCGCCATCCTACCCATCCACCGGAATCGCATCGCATGCGCTGGCCGCTTTCTTTGCCGCCGTCACATTCGCCATGAGCGCGCACRCCCAAACCAGGCCCAATACAGTGGCGCCGATCAAGTGACGCTGGAAGCCATCGCCGGCGACACGCCGTACTGAGCTGGATGCCTCAGGTCCCCACCGCGCCGAGGCATGCCGCCCAATACGCAGCGGCATGCCTCATCCCCCAACCACCCCTGGATCATGAGAACAGCGGGATAGGCGCGCCGCCTGGCATCGACGCCCAGAGCACTCCGGCGATCAGCACAACGCCCAGGACCCACCGCTCTGCTGGTTCGACGTGATCTTTGCGATGGCGTACTGGGATGCCGGCGGTCATTGGCGCTTCTCCTGCTGCGGAACCAATGAAACGCCTCAACGCCGCGACGATCTGGGATTCGCATCACGCGCCGCTGGAAATCAGACTTTTCCCTAGGTCTAACTGCTTGCAGAGCGCCCCCAACCCGGCCTTCCCCCGCGCGCGGGGGAAGGAGCAAGCCACAAGCGTGCGAAGGAAAGATTGCTCCCTCCTCCGCTTGGGGAAGGAGCAAGCCGCAAACGCGCGAAGGAAAGATTGCCTCCTCCTCCGCATGCGGGGGAAGGAGCAAGCCACAAGCGTGCGAAGGAAAGATTGCTCCCTCCTCCGCTTGGGGAAGGAGCAGGCCGCAAGCGCGCGAAGGAAAGATTGCCCCCTCCTCCGCTTGCGGGGGAGGGTTGGGGCGGGGGTGTGTTGCGGTGGAGATCGGCCGCCAACGAACGTCGCTTCAGCTCTTCGAAGATCACGTTGCGCGGAACGTCCGCCGCGGGCGCGTGCTGCAAGGCCAAAGAAACCCTCGTGCGCGTCGGCAAGTCGCGTGACAGCAATGGGGCGTGCTCGGCGGGCCTGCGGACGGGGCAGTGCAGGCCGCTACGGAGAAACGTGATCGCGGTGGCAACCAAGCCTCCCGCCGGCACCGGACCTCATGACCTTCGGCGCATGGCGGCCTTCGACCCACAGGCCCATGCTGCGGCGTCTTCCATCGGGGTGTCCCATGACCAAGCCGCTCGTTCTCGCGCCGCTCTTCTTCGCTGTCTCCCTGGCGCTCGCGCCGTCCGTCGTGCTGGCGCAGAAGGCGCCGGCGGCGAAGGCCGCACCGGCCAAGCCGACCGCCAAATCCGCACCGGCCTGGGTAGCCAGGAGCAACGAATACACCCAGATCCTGATCCTCGCGCAGGCGCCGTTCCAGCCGGAGCAGGTGTCGTTCTTCGGCGTGCCGGGCTTCGACGACCAGGTATTCGATTTCGGTCCTGGCTATGCCAAGCGCTTCCGCGACGCCACGGCCAAGGCCGAGGCCGAACTCGTCGCGAAGTCGGCGAAGGAAACCGACGCCAACGTGAAGCAGGACATCGCCATCCTGCTGCAGGCCGCCGACGACCAGATCAAGGCGAGCGAGGTCAACGAGCGCCTGACGCGGCCGTGGCTCGACGCCGGCCAGACCATCTTCTCGGGCATCCAGTCGCTGCTTTCCGATCAGACCCCGCAGGACCGTCGCGCCAAGGCCGTGCAGCGCCTGCAGCGTTATGTCGGCCTGGTGCCCGGCACCACGCCGCTGACCACGCTGGCGCAGCAGCGCTACGACGAGCGCAACGACAAGGGCCTGGTGCAGCCGACCCAGATCGAAGTGCAGCAGTCGCTCGACAATGTGAAGACCTACCAGCAGGGCATCCGCGACCTCTTCGCCAAGTACAAGCTCGACGGCGAAGCGGCTGCCGCACTGGACGCGTTGGACAAGCAGCTCACCGAATACGCGGCGTGGTCGAAGTCGACCGTGCTGCCGGCCGCACGCACCACCTACAAGCTGCCCGATGAACTCTATGCCCTGCAGCTGAAGGGCTTCGGCATCGACATCGATCCGCGCATCCTGATCGAACGCGCGCAGCTGGAATTCATGGAAACCCGCAACGCCATGCAGCAGCTGGCGCCGCTGGTGGCCAAGGCGAAGGGCCTGAAGTCGACCGATTACATCGGCGTCATCAACGAGCTCAAGCACCCGCAGTTCAAGGACGACCAGGTCGAACCGCATTACCGCAACGTGGTGATGCCGGAACTCGACCGCCTGATCGCCGCGAACAAAGTGGTGTCGCTGCCGCAGCGCCCGATGCAGATGCGCCTGGGCTCGGCGGCGGAGAACGCCGCGCAGCCCGCACCGCACTTCCTGCCCGCGCCGCTGGTGGGCAACACCGGCCAGCAGGGCACGTTCGTGCTGCCGCTGGGCAATCCCAACGCGGGCGCGGACGGTCCGTACGACGACTTCAACTACCCGGCCGGCGCGTGGACGCTGACCGCGCATGAAGGCCGCCCCGGCCACGAGCTGCAGTTCACCGCGATGGTCGAGCGCGGCGTGTCGCTGGCGCGCACGATGTATGCGTTCAACTCGGTCAACGTCGAAGGCTGGGCGCTGTACGCCGAAGCCGAGATGGTTCCGTATGAGCCGCTCGAAGGCCAGCTGATCGCGCTGCAGTTCCGCCTGCTGCGCGCGGCGCGCGCGATGCTCGACCCGATGATCAACCTCGGCCTCACCGACCGCGACACCGTGGTCCGCGTGTTGACCGAAGAAGCCGGCTACTCGAAGGCGATGGCGCGCCAGGAAGTCGACCGCTACTCGGTGCAGTCGCCGGGCCAGGCCGGCAGCTACTTCTACGGCTACTCGCGGATCATGCAGCTGCGCGCGGAGACCGAAGTGGCGCTGGGCGACAAGTTCGACCGCAAGGCCTTCAACGACTTCCTGCTCGACCAGGGCCTGCTGCCGCCGGCGTTGCTGGCGAAGGCGGTGCGCGAGGAATTCGTTCCCGCGCAGAAGGCGAAGGCAGTACGTGAGGAGTCAGTGCCGGCGCAGAAGGCGAAGTAACGCATCACGGCACCACACGACGGGATGGCGGCCATGCGTCGCCATCCCGTTTTTTCTGGTGATCCACGCGCTTGCTCAGGTCACCCGCTCCAACATCCGCCGATGGCGGATCAACCGCGCCCAGCGCGTGCCGAGATCCGCCCAGCACACGTACGCCGCTTCGCCCGCCAGCCGCCACAGCGTGCGCGGCCCCATGCGCAACTTCGGTTCGGCGGCGCACAGTTCCAAGTCGAAGCCCAGCTGGCGCGCGAACAGCGCACATCGCGCCAGGTGGTAGCGATTGCTGAGCAGGGTGACGCGCGTGCGCATGCCGTCGCCCAGCAGCTGGCGCGCGTTGCGCAGGTTCTGCAGCGTGTCGCGCGAACGCGACTCCAGCTGCAGCGGAATATCACGGGCGAAGCCGCGCGCGTGCAGGCCATTGCGGGCCACTTCGGCCTCGCTGGCTTCGCCCTGCGCACCGCCACCCAGGAGCACCAGGCTGCGTCGCGGCATCTGTTGCCATAGCGATACCGCGCGATCCAGGCGCGCGGCGAAGTCGCGGTCGATGCGGCCGCCGGGCGCATCCTTGCCGAACAGCAGCACGCACTCGCCGCCCACGGGTTCGCACGGCGCGCGCCGGGCCACCCGCACGACATGGACGAGATAGCCGACGTACACCAGGCCCGCGCTCAGCACGCACGCCGACAGGGCCACCGCGCCGGCATGCAGCACGTCGCGGTCGATCGCGAGGGAGATTCGATGGGAGGTGCGGCTGCTCATGGCGGGTGCGGTGCTGGTCGGGACGGCGTTCGCGCGTCCTGCCACAGGATAAATCCACGCACCCGTTCGCGGTGGCTCCGACGAGCCGCTGGCTATACTCCCGCGCCTGTCATTGAGGAGTTTCGCGTGTCGCCGATGTCGTCGCATGTCCGCCCGCCGCCGATGGCGCCGCTGGCGATCCGCGCGTACACCGCCACCACGGCGCTGGGCCGTGGCCGCGACGCCCAGCTCCAGGCCCTGCGGGAACGCCGCGGCGGCCTGCGCCGCAACGACCTGCCCGTGCTGGCGCCGGGACACACCGCGCTGGACTGCTGGATCGGCCGCGTCGAGGGCCTGGAAACCGCCGCGCTGCCACCTGAATGGGCTGAATGGGAATGCCGCAACAACCGCCTCGCCTGGCTGGCGCTGCGGCAGGACGGCATGCGCGAGGCCGTCGCGGCCGCCGCCGCGCGCCACGGTGCCGAACGCGTGGCGGTGGTGATCGGGACGTCCACCGCCAGCATCGGCGCCACCGAGGAAGGCTACGCCCGGCTCGAGCACGGCGCCCTGCCCGCGGACCTGCGGTTGCCGATGGTGCACATGCCGCACTCGCCCGGGGCCTTCGTGCAGGCCATGACCGGGCTGAGCGGTCCGTGCGTCACCGTGGCGACCGCGTGCTCGTCCAGCGCCAAGGTGTTCGCGCAGGCCTCGCGGCTGATGGCGGCCGACCTGTGCGATGCCGCGCTGGTCGGCGGCATCGACACGCTGTGCGGCAGCGTGCTGTTCGGCTTCAACTCGTTGCAACTGGTGTCCACGGATCCCTGCCGGCCGTTCGATGCGGCGCGCACCGGCCTGTCGCTGGGTGAAGCCGGCGGCTACGCCCTGCTGGAACGCACGCACGACGGCGACACCGCGCTGCAGCTGCACGGCTACGGCGAGTCCAGCGACGCGCACCACATGTCCACGCCGCATCCGCAGGGCCTGGGCGCACAACTGGCCATGCGCGATGCGCTGGCGCGCGCGGGCGTCGAGCCGGCGGACATCGGCTACCTCAACCTGCACGGTACGGCGACGCCTGCCAACGACAGCGTGGAGGCACTGGCGGTCGCGGCGCTGTTCCCCGACTCGCTGCACGCCAGTTCCACCAAGGGCTGGACCGGCCACACGCTGGGCGCGGCGGGCATCGTCGAATCGGTGATCGCCCTGCTCGCACTCGAGCACGGCGAACTGCCCGGCATCCTCAACAGCGACACGCCCGACCCCGCCTGCGGCCCGCAGATCCGTTTCGCCAACGCACGCCGCGACATCGCGCACGCGATGAACAACTCCTTCGGCTTCGGCGGCAACAACTGCTCGCTGGTCTTCGGCCGGCCGCGCGCATGAAACCACTGCGCGCGACGATCGAAGGCATCGGTTTCTGGGCCGGCGGCCTGCCGTCATGGACGGCGGCGCGCGCGTATGCGAATGGCGGCGTCCTTGGCGCCGATGCCCCCGTGCGGCCCGCGCCGCAACTGCTCGCCGCCAACGAACGCCGCCGCGCCCCGGAAACCGTCGCCGTCGCCTTGGATGTCGCCCTCGCCGCCTGCACCGCGGCGGGACGCGAACCGGCCGCGCTGCCGTCGGTGTTCGCGTCGGCGCACGGCGACCTCGCCATCACCGACTACATGTGCACGACGCTGGCCAGCGATCCGCGCAGCGTGTCGCCCACGCGATTCCACAACTCCGTGCACAACGCGGCCGCGGGCTACTGGACCATCGGCGCCGGCGCTATGCAGCCGGCCACCGCGATCAGCGCCGGCGATGCCAGCTTCGCCCAGGGCCTGATCGAGGCGCTGGCGCAGCTCGAGAGCGGCAGCGACGCGGTGCTGCTGGTCGCCTACGACAGCGCTTCCGTGGGTCCGCTCATGCAGGTCACGCCCAGCCAGGGCCTGCTTGGCGCGGCGCTGGTGCTGGCGCGGCACGAGCGCGCGGGCGCCCCGGTGCTTTCGGTCGAACTGGGCGCCGGCGGCACAACGCGCGGCACCGGGCCCTTGGCGCGCCATGCCGAAGGCAATGCGATGGCGCCGATGCTGCCGCTGTTCGATGCACTCGCCCGCGACGGCATCCGTGATATTCCAGATACCGCGATACTCCCGGCCGGCCCCGGCCGTGCCCTCACCGTCAGGATCCACTGGTGATCGATCGAAGCAACATCCATGTCGTGATTCCCGCCCTCAACGAGGCGTTGCGCATCCGTGGCGTGGTCGAAGCCGCGTTGCGCGAATGCCCTAACGTCATCGTGGTCGACGACGGCTCCGACGACGGCACCGGCGAGCGGGTCGCCGACCTGCCGGTGACCGTGCTGCGCCATGCACAGCGCATGGGCAAGGGTGCCGGCTTGCGCGACGGGTTCGCCGAGGCATTGCGGCGCGGCGCGCGCGGCGTCATCACCATGGACGGCGACGGCCAGCACGATGCGGCCGACATTCCGCGCCTGATCGCGGCGGCGAATGCCTACCCCGACCACATCGTCATCGGCGCACGCCTGCGCAAGCGCGCCTCGCAGCCGGCCTATCGCCGCCTCGCCAACGAGTTCGGCGACTGGGGCATCTCCTGGGGCTGCGGCTTCCTCGTTGCCGACACCCAGAGCGGCCAGCGCTTCTATCCCGCCAGCGTGGCGGCGCTGCGCGACGTGCCGGGCGAGGATTTCGTGTACGAAGCGCAGATCCTGATCACCGCGTCGCGCCGCCTGGGCGTGCGCTGSGTATCGGTGCCGATCGAATCGCGCTACCAGGGCGCCGAGCCCGAAGGCCCGCAGTTCCGCAAAAGCCACTTCCGGCCGCTGCGCGACCTGTGGCGCATCACGTCGCACGTGGTGAAGCAGGTGTGGGGCTACGGCAACGTCGTGCGCGAGTACCGCATCACGCGCGCGCATCCACCGGTGATCCACGATCCTAGCGGCGAGTTCGCCAAGCTGCCGCTGGAGCGCGCGTCGCGCACCGCTTGAGTCAGGCCGAGCCGCCAAGTGGCTTCGGCTGGAATGAATTGTCAGGCCTGCGCACGTGCACGCTTGGCCCGAACGAATCTACCGACGACGTAGATGACGGCACCTGCAAGCAGGCCTAGTCCGCCGACGTTGCGAACCGTAGCCTGAAGTTCCCGGTCTACGGAAAAGAACGACGTAAATGCGATGGCAGCCAGGCACGCCATGACGAGCATCGCGCTCATCTTCAGATATGGGTTTGAAAGGCCAACGTTTTGGCTTTCCATGGTCCTGTCCCGAATCTCTAGCTGGACCTGACTCAGCATCGTAGTCCGGTTAAGGCCGCAGGCCGCACCCGGGTGGAATTGCACCGTTACGAAAAGCACCCGGGTGCGCTTCGCTTACCCGGGCTACGCTGGCTGAATTAAGCAATCCGCGAAGCGGCTTCGGCTTGAATGAATTGTTAGGCCCCTGCACGGCGCCGTTTCTCGTCGCGCGACTGGAGAGCTGTGCCGCAGAAAGGGCAAAACAGAGCAGCTTGGTCAAACCAGCCGACACCTTCGTCTGTATTGGCATATCCGACCGTCAAGTACAGGACGCCGCTGTCTTCGACCCGCAGCAGCTTTCCGGGTGGCGAAGTCAACGCATCCTTCATATCGCCACAACAGTCCCCAAAGTTCGGCATAGAAATCTGTTTGCCAGACCCCAAAGTGGGGCGTAGCGCGGATTCTGAGCAAGACCAGAAGCGTCCGCCTAGAGCAATTCGAGAACACCGCGTTCGTAATTTGCGAACCATAGTGAGCGCCCCTGAATCACCGCTCCAAGGCTGCAGCCACTTCGAGCCCAGGCTTGTTTCAGGCGCTACTCGCAAAAGCCACTTCCGCCCGCTGCGCGACCTGTACCGCATCACATCGCACGTGGTGAAGCAGGTGTGGGGTTACGGCAACGTCATGCGCGAGTACCGCATCACGCGCGCGCATCCGCCGGTGATCCACGATCCCAGCGGCGAGTTCGGCACGGTATTCGACGCGCCGCGGATGCCGCGCGCCGGCTGAGCTGCGTCAGGGCGTACGCGGCGGCGGCGTTGTCGGCGGCGCGGGCGTGGCTGGCAAGGTCGGCACATCCGCCGGATCGACCCAGATCGCCATCGCACTCGCGTGCTTGGGCGACGGACTGATGTTGAAGCCGACGCCGACGCCCGTGCTGCTGCTGTGTCCGTAGTTCGAGCTGCCGACACCCACACCAACACTGCTGCCGCTGTACACGTTGCCGTGGCCCTCCAGCAGCACGCCGTTGGCGCCGAGCTCGGCCGCGGACTTGCGCAGGTTGGCGAGCACCTCGTCCATCTTTTTCTGCTCGCCGTAGGTGAACCCGCCGCTCTGTGTCTCCAGCATCGCGATCTCCTGATAGTGCGGCGGCGGCTGGGAATAGATGCGGACCTGGTCGGGAGTGATCGGCGCGCGGGTCTGGCCGACCATGACCTTGGACGTACTGGCACAACCGGTGAGTGCGGCCAGCAGGAGGAGCAGGGACAGGATGCGCATGGCGGGATTCTCGTGGCTCCGGATCCCCGAAGCGTGCACCCATCGGCGTGAATGGTCCAGCAAGGGGCCGCTGGCGCGGTCGCGGCTAGCCCATGCCGCCGTTGATGCCGATCACCTGGCCGTTGATGTAACCGGCCGCATCGGAACAGAGGAAGGCCACCAGGTGCGCCACTTCCTCCGGACGGCCAGCGCGGCCGGCGGGCACCATCTGGCGGATCGCTTCGTCCGGGAACAGCTCCGACGTCATCCGCCCGGCGATCACGCCGGGCGCAACGACATTCGCGGTGATGCCGCGCGACGCCATCTCGCGTGCCAGCGACCGCGTCGCCCCGTGCAATGCCGACTTGGCGGCGGCGTAGTTGGCCTGGCCGCGGTTGCCGAGCACGGCGGCCACGCTCGATACGCTCACGATGCGGCCCCAGCGGGTGCGCGCCATCGGCAACAGCAGTGGCTGGGTGACATGGAAGAAGCCGTGCAGCGACACGTCGATGACGCGCTTCCATTGCTGTGCGGTCATGCCCGCCAGGGGCGCGTCGTCGTGGATGCCGGCATTGTTGACGACGATCTGGACCGGCCCGGTTTCGAGCAGCGCATCGATCGCCGCACGGCTGGCCTCGGCGTCGGTGACGTCGAAGGCCACGGGGTCGGCAGTGCCACCTTCGGCGCGGATCGTGGCGGCCACCTCCTCCGCGCGGGCGCGATTGCCGTGCGCATGCACGATCACGTGCATGCCCGCGGCCGCGAGTTGCATGCAGATCGCCGACCCCAGGTCGCCACTGCCCCCGGTGACCAGCGCGCGCTTGCGGATCTCGTTCATGCCGTGTCTCCCTGCAGCATCACCGCGGCCCGCCCCTCTGCGATCAGGGCGCCGGCATGGGTGATGCGGAATGCGTACTGCTGGCTGTGCTCGCCCTCCGCGAGCGGCTGCGCCTCGCACTCGATGGGCCCGGCGAGGTCATCGATGCGCGCCACGTGCAGCTGGATGCCGCGCAATGCGACCAGCATGCCCGCCCTGGCGATGCCGGCGCGCGCGCGCGCACGCAATCCGCCGTGCACCGCCATCGCCTGCGCGCCGTATTCGCACAGGTGCACGGCATGCAGCCGGCCGCCGCTGCGCAACGGGTGCGCCGGGTCGCGATGGCCGTGCGCACGCACGTGGACGCGTGCGTCGTCCCAGGCGATGACTTCGTCCCACAGGCACATCGCGCCCTGGTGCGGAATCAGCGCCTGGATGTCCGCGCGGCCGATCATGTGTTGACCGCCTTCCGCGTCGCCGGCTGCCGCACCAGCAGCAGGGCCAGGACGAAGTTGCAGACCACGCCCAGCGCCACCGTGCTGCCGATCGCGCGCAGCACGGGAATCGAGGAAAGCGCCAACAGCGCGAACACCAGCAGCGTGGTGAGGCTGCAGACGATGATCGCGTGCAGGGTGCGCAGCTGCTCCGCGTGGTCGTCACCGGCATGGTCGAAGAACAGCGCGTAATCGAGGCCGAGGCCGGCCGCGAGGATCAACGCGACCAGATGGAACAGGTTGAGCTCGACACCAAAACCACGCAGCACGGCGAGGATGAGCAGCGTGGTCAGCACCATCGGCGAGAGTACCCGCAGTACGCGCTGCGGCTGGCCCAATGCGATCCAGACCGTGATGATCAGCAGCACCCACGCCAGCGCCAGCGCCAGCAGCACGCGTTCGCGGTAAGCGGCGACCAGCGATTCGGAGGCCTGCTTGAGGTCGAGCAACGCCGCGCCGTGCTTTTTGGCCACCCGCGCCACGGCGGCCGGATCACGCAATCCATTCAGTGATACGAGTGCCGTGGCGTGGTCGTTGCGTTCCAGCAGCAGCCCGCCGATGGCGGCCGCCAGCGGTGTGCCGTCGAGATCATGGGGCGCCAGCGGCGGCGCCGTGCGCGCGGTCTCGACATCGTCGACGAAGCCGTCGAACGCATCGGCCGTGAACGCGCTGCCGGAGACCGCGCCGTTGAACGCGCGCTGCAGCTGGCTGCGTTCGGGCAGCCTGGCCTGGCGCGCGCGCTGCACCGCCTGGCTGGGCAGGTAGCGCGCGGCGGAATCGAAACCGGCGATCGCGCCGTCCGCGCGCAACTTGGCCAGCGCGGGCTGCAGGCGTTCCAGTACCTGCAGTGCCACTTCGGCATTGCGCGCTTCCACCGCGACGAGGTAACGCACGTCGGGCGCGCCGAGTTCGCCGCGCAACTGCGCATCGCGCGCGAGCGCGGGCGCCGGCACCGGCGTGAGGCGCGACAGGTCGTTCTGCCAGAACGGGCCCGGCGCCCACCAGGCGATCGCGATCGCGGCGGCGGCGAGGAGGTAATACGCGGGGCCACTCAGGCGCGGCCAGCGCGCGAACCGCTCCCACAATTCGGCCAGGCGCAGGGAGTCGGCAGCGTCGCGCGGCGTGGGGTCGATCAGGCCCGGCAACAGGAAGCGCGTGGTCAGCGCGGCCACGCCGAGGCCGGCGATGGTGAATACCGCCAGCTGCTTCAAGCCGTCGACACCCGACACCAGGAAGGTGAAGTAGGCGATGCAGGTCGATGCCACGCCGGTGCCCAGCGTCGGCCACAGCGCGCGCGCGCTCGCCCAGGGCGACAGGCCGGCGCGCTGGTGCGAGAACAGGTGGATCGGATAGTCCTGGGCGACGCCGATCAGGGTGAAGCCGAAGGCGATGGTGATGCCGTGCACGCCATCGAAGAAGAACGTGACCGCGGCCAGTCCCGCCAGGCCACCGCTCGCCAGAGGCAGGCCGCCGAGCAGCGGCGCCTTCCAGCTGCGGTACGCCAGCCACAGCAGCAAGACGAAAATCACGCTGTCGATGGTGCCGATCCAACCGGCTTCCTTCGCGGTGCGGCCGCCGATCTCCACCGAGAACGCACCCGGCCCGCTGAGGGTGAGGCGACTGCCGCTCTTGCCGGCCACCTCCGCGAAGGCGGCGCGGATCGCATCGACCGCGGTCTGCTGGCCCTTGGGATCGAAACCGGCGGCGCGCGTTTCGATCGCCAGCAACGCTTCGCGCCCGGCGCGGTCGAACCAGACCCCGTGCAGGCGCTGCGGTGCATTCGCCGGCTGCCAGGCTTCCGCGAGCTTGAGTGTTTCCAGGGTGGGATCGCGCGGCAGCAGCGGCTCGACCAGTGCGGCCGCGGGCGACCCCAGGTCCTGCACGCGCTGGCCGAGTTCGGCGCTGAGGAATGCGCGGTCGAAGCGATGCGTGTCGGCGGTATCGGAGAGCAGGTAGCGGTACGGACGCAGGCCCTCGGGAATTGCTTCGAGGCCGGAATCACCGCCGTTGGCGACCAGCTTGAACTGCGGTTGCGGAAGGAGCCGTTCGCGCAGCGCCGAGGACTGCATCGCGAGCGTCTGCGCATCGCTGCCGGACAACGCCACCAGCAGCAGGCGCGAACCCGGGCCCTCGCCCAGCTCGTCGATCAACAGCTTCTGCGCGCGGGTTTCCGCGGCCGGCATGAACTTGCGCAGGTCGCCACTGAGCTCGACGCGGCTGCCGAGCCACCAGCCGGCGAGCGCCAGTACCGCCAGCCACAGCAATGCCAGCGTCAGGCGCGAACGCGGCGTCATCGGCGGCAGCTTCATTGCGCTTTGGCGCCGCCGTAGCACAACGTCGCCAGCGCACCGGGCGCATAGACGGTTCCGGCCGCGCGCGCGGCGCCGGCGAGGAGGGTGCGCTGGGATTCGCCATTGACCGGCTGGGTTTCGATGCAGCGCAATTCGGAGCCGCTGCCATACAGCGTGACCGCCTCGAGCTTCTGCAACACCACGGGATCCTTGGGCGTAAGCGTCAACGTCCAGCGCTGGCGCGTACCCTGGGTGTCGAGGCGGTAGTGCTGTTCGAGCAGGCGACGATCGCCGGAGAGCAGCGCGCCGAAGCTGGCCTGCAGCGCTGCCATCTCCGGCACGCGCGCCAGCGAGAAGCGGCGCGGCGTCTTGCCTTCGCGGGCGATCTCTACCTCCCCGGCGCGGATGGTGGTGGTTTCGACATAGGGCGCGGCGACCTGGCGCACCAGCGTGTCGGCGTCCGGACGCAGGTATTCGCCCTGCAGGCGCAGCGGCTTCTTCAGCAGTTTCGACCCGCGCAGTTCGACGAAGGACGTGCGCGCCGGCGGCGGCTGCACGAGCCGGGCAAGGATCCAGTCGCTGTCGGCGCGCGCCGGCTCAGGAGAAGCGGCGTGCAGCGGCGCCATCAGCGCTTGCAGGAGCACGACCATGCCCAGTGTTTTCATCGTGGACGGTAGTCGCGTCATGGGTTTGCCAGAAGTCGTAGAAGTTGAACCAGTTGTACGGCGCGCGCTGCGCATGATGCTGCAGCCGCGCCGCGTAAGTCTGCACGAGGCCGGAGAGGGCTTGGGGGCGTTCATGGCGCGGCAGGGAAAGCCCGTCGCTGAGCGGTTCGAAGACCAGCTCGTAGCGGTTGCCGCCCCGGTACAGGCCGAAGGCCAGCGTGACGGGCACGTGCAGGACGCCGGCGATCAGCCACGGCGCGGCGGGAAAGCGCACCGCATCGCCGAGGAATTCCGCGCTGACCGTGGCCTCGTTCGCTACCGCGCGATCGGCCAGCATCGCCACCAGCGCGCCCTGGTCGAGCGCTTCCTTCATCGCCAGCACGATCGCCGGACCGGGTTGGCCCGCGTCGATGATGTCGCGCGCCAGCTCGGGATTCAGCGTATCGAGCAGCTGTTGCACCGCCGGGTTATGGCCCTTGTCGAGCAACACGCGCACGCGCACGTCCGGCCGCCGCGTGGCGAGCGCGCGCAGCGCGTCGAAGCTGCCCAGGTGCGAACCCAGCACCAGCACGCCCTGGCCGCGATCGAGTTGCGCCTCCAGCCCGGCCAGACCCGTCACCGTGAAATCGAAGCGCTGCAACTGGCCGCTGAGCAGGAACACGCGGTCGAGGATGGTCGAAGCGAAGGTATGGATATGCCGCGCGACATGCAGCAGGTTCGGCCGCACCGGCAGGACGCGGCGCAGGTAGGCGCGCGAAGCGCGGCGCTCGGGTCCGCGCAGCATCAGGAAGTACGCCGTGATCGGCCACAGCAGGCTGCGCGCGAGCAGGCGGCCGCCCCGGCGCGCGATGGTGCGGATCAGCCAGATGGCGGCAAAGCCGCCGCCTTCGGGGCGCTGCTTCCAGTCCGCCGCGTTCATGCGTCCACCACCACGTCCCCGCTGGCCAGCAGCAGGTCGCCGCGCAGGATGCGGAAACGCCAGCGCGGCGCCGTCCCTTCGAGTTCGATGCGCGCTTCCTCCCCAGGCAGCAGCGGTTGCAGGAACTTCACCTGCGGCAGGCGCAAGGGGCCGAGTAGTCCGTGCTCGGCTTCGATCGCGCTCACCACGCGATCGAGCAGCAGCACGCCCGGCACCAGCGGACGGCCGGGGAAATGGCCGGGCAGGCTCGGATGGTCGTGGGGAATGGTGAAGCGCATGCGCGAATTATGGCGGTTGCCGGCGGACCACACCGGGTCACGCGCCCCTCCGGCGCGCTAACGCAGGAATCCCTGCCAGAACGCCGGTCCCAGCCGCGCCATCCTGTGCATGAAATCGGCGAAGTTGCGGTAGGGCCGCTCCTTGACGAAACGACCGCGCAGCAGGTATTCGCCGACGAAGAAGGTCCCGACCACGCCGTAGTTGACGAGGTTGGCGAGCAGCGAACCCTGCTCGCGCACGATGCCCCATGCCGGCGCATGGCCCAGCCGTGCCAGCACGCCGCCGGGCACCTCGGCAAAGGCGAGCACGCCATTGACCACCGCCAGCATGCCCAGCAACAGCGACCACGCCGCGGTGAGCCGGCGCGTATAGCGCAGCAGGTCGGCCGGAAGGTCCTGTGCGGGCCGCTGGTGAATCGCAGCCACTATCCGGGTGATCAGCGCCTCGCGTGGCACGCGCAGGCTGCGGCCAAACAGCCACGCCAGCGTCGCCAGGATCAGGACCGGCGGCGCCAGCAGCAACAACTGCGCGATTTCCGTGCGGGCCAGGGCGTACAGGCCTGCCGCAAGCAACGCGGCCAGTCCCCATGCCCACGCGCGCGGGCGCAGCAACGGCCCGACCAGGAAGACCAGGATCAGGTCGCCCAGGGCCAGCGCCGCCGCTTCACCGCTGCCGGCGCGCGTCGCCCAGAAAGCCAGCGGCGGGTAGGCGAGCGCGAACACCGTCCGCGCCGCGACTGAACGGTTCATGCGTTGGGCCGGGTTGTGATGGGCAGGCCCGGTCAGGCCGCCTTGTTGTGCTCGATATGCGCCGACAACGCGCGCAGCGACCCGAAGATGCGGCGATTCTCGTCGTTGTCCGAACGCAGCTGGAAGCCGTATTTCTTCGAGACCGCCAGCGCCAGTTCCAGGGCGTCGATCGAATCCAGCCCCAGGCCCTCACCGAACAAACGCGCCTCCGGATCGATCCCGGCGGGATCGGTGCCTTCGAGATTCAGGCTCTCGACCAGCAACTGGGCCAGTTCGGCTTCGGCGGCCGTCTGGGCGGGGGCGTGTATTTCAGACATCGGTAAATCCGGGCAGTACAGGTACGGGGGCGCAACGATCCAGCATCGCGCCCCGTGGTGCAAGCCTCGTCTTGACGGGCACCGACTATCATGACCGGATGACACATTCGCCCGACGCCCGCTCCGCAGCCCCCCGCCAACAGGCCACGGACGCCGCCAGCGATGCCCACGTGCTGGA
The DNA here is from genome assembly GCF_054049835.1 of Lysobacter sp. P5_B9. NCBI lineage: Bacteria > Pseudomonadati > Pseudomonadota > Gammaproteobacteria > Lysobacterales > Lysobacteraceae > Lysobacter > Lysobacter sp. P5_B9. The sequence continues at coordinate 44,316 of NZ_JBFULP010000002.1, read as the reverse complement.
TCACGTGATGAAAACAGACGTCCTGGTGATCGGCGGCGGACCCGCCGGCACCACCGCCGCGACATTCCTCGCCCGCCAGGGCTGGAAGGTGCTGCTGCTGGAGAAGGACCACCATCCCCGCTTCCACATCGGCGAATCCCTGCTGCCGATGAACCTGCCCATCCTCGAGCGCCTGGGCGTGCTGGAACAGGTCCACGCGATCGGCACCTTCAAGGCCGGCGCGGATTTCCCGCTGGCGTGCCGCAATCCCGATGGGACGGACTACAACACCTTCCGCTTCGACCGCGCGCTCAATCCGGTCTTCCCGCACGCCTACCAGGTGCACCGCGAGGAATTCGACCAGTTGCTGTTCGCCCATGCCGGGCGCTGCGGCGTCGACGCCCGCGAGGGGGTGAAGGTCGAGCGCATCGAATTCGGCGCGGACGATCGCCCCGAGCGCGTGTATGCGCGCAGCGAGGACGGCGTCGCCCTGGACGTGCGGCCGCGCTATGTGATCGACGCCAGCGGCCGCGACACCTTCCTCGGCAACCGCTTCAAGCTCAAGCGCAAGAACGAGAAGCACCAGTCGGCGGCGATCTTCAGCCACTTCGACGGCGTGCAGCGTCGCCCCGGCACCGATGACGGCAACATCACCGTGCAGCGCTTCGCCCACGGCTGGATGTGGCTGATCCCGCTGCCGCGCGGCGTGATGAGCATCGGCGCGGTGTGCTTCCCGTCCTACCTCAAGCAGCGCCGCGGCGAGAGCGAACGCTTCCTCATGGACACCCTGCTGGGCGAACCGCAGGTCGCGGCGCGCATGCAGGGCGCGACGCGCGTCGCCCCGGTGCACGTGACCGGCAACTACGCCTACAGCTGCACGCGCATGGCCGGGCCCGGCTGGCTGATGGCCGGCGATGCCTATGCGTTCGTCGATCCGATCTTCTCCTCGGGCGTGTACCTGGCGATGGACAGCGCCGAGCAGGCGGCGAAGGTCGTCGACGGCGCGCTGCGCGAACCGGTGCGCGAAGCCGCGCTGCAGGCGGCGATGGCCCGGCGCATGGTGCGCGGCCTGCGCTGGTTCCAGTGGTTCATCTATCGCTTCAACACGCCAGTGATGAAGCACCTGTTCAACAACCCCCGCAACGCGTGGCAGGTGGAACAGGCGGTGATCTCGATGCTGGCGGGCGATGTCTTCGACAACCCCGCGGTGGTGCGGCGTTTGCGCCTGTTCCGGGTGATCTATGCCCTGACCGCGTTGCAGCAGATGCCCGGCGCATTGCGCGGCTGGCTGCAGCGCCGGCGCGCGGCGCGCGAAGGTTTCAGCGGCGACACCCTGCAGCAGGGCAATCCATGAGCGCAGTGGAACCGCTGGTGCTGCCTTCGCACCTCCACATCGGCTACAGCGATGCGACCACTGAAGCATTGCTGGCCGCGCCGGACACGCTCGCCGTGATCGGCTTTGGCGACGGCGCCCCCACCCATGATGACCCGCGTTACCTGCGCGTCGCGCTGCAGCCGCACGGCGCGGCGCCGCTGGAGCACTGGCGCGCGCACGGCCCGGTCGCGCGCGGTCGCGACGCCGGCGTGGCGTGGGCGGAAGACGGCGCGCTGCAGTTCGGGGCCATCGAACTGGACGAGGACGAAGGCGACATCGAGGCCGCCGCGAGCGCCGCCTACGCCAGGCTGGGCGCGTTCACGCAGGCACGCGGTTACCCGCACCTGCTGCGCGTGTGGAACTACCTCGACGGCATCACCCATGGCAACGGCGACGCCGAGCGCTACCGCATCTTCTGCGTGGGCCGCGCGCGCGGGCTGGGCGAATTCGATCCCCAGGCGCTGCCGGCGGCCACCGCGATCGGCCACTCGACCGCGGCCGGCGCGCAACGCCTGCAGGTCTACTGGCTGGCATCGCGCACGCCGGGCACGCCCCTGGAGAACCCGCGCCAGATCAGCGCCTACCGCTACCCGCGCCAGTACGGCCCGCAGCCGCCGAGCTTTGCCCGCGCGATGCTGCCGCCCGGCACGGTGATGCCGCTGCTGATCTCCGGTACCGCGGCGATCGTCGGCCATGAATCGCGCCACGCCGACGATATCGGCGCGCAGCTGGACGAAACGCTGGCCAACCTCGATAGCCTCATCGCCGCCGCGCATGCGCGCCGTCCCGAGCTGCCGGCGCGCATGGGCGCGGGCACGCAGCTGAAGGCCTACGTGCGCGACCGCGCGGACCTCGACACCGTGTCGGCATTGCTGCGCGAGCGGGTCGATCCAGGCGTGCACTTCGTGGTGCTGCACGCGGCGATCTGTCGCCGCGAGTTGCGGGTGGAGATCGACGGCGTCCACGACATCGCTGGCTGAGCACGCGCTACGCGCGCTGCGCACACCTAGCAGCCGGATGGGCCATCGGTTTACTTGAAGCGGCGCCGCGCCGGCGCCATCTTGTGCGCATCGGCCGCGCCGCGGCCCGGGAGCAGGCAACGATGGGGCTGATCAGTGTGTTGTGGGGCATCCTCGCCCTGTGCTGGATGGTGCTGGCCCTGATACCGGTCATCGGCCTCACCAATTGGCTGCTGATTCCGTTTGCCGCGGTGGGCGCCATGATCGCGGCGATCGGCATCCTGTTCACCCGCAGCGAGAACCGCGGGCGCGCGAAGACGGGCCTGATCCTCAATGGCATCGTGATCGTGGTCGCCGCGATCCGCCTGAGCCTGGGCGGCGGGCTGATCTGACCACGGCCTGAGTGTGCGCCCCCGCCTAGGTCGCGGGACGCGCCGCCAGCAGTGCGCGCGTGTGCGCGTGTTGCGGTTGCCGCAACACCTCGATGGTCGCGCCGGTTTCCACGATGCAACCGGCATCGAGCACGGCGATGCGCTCGGCCACCGCGGCCGCGGCCGCCAGGTCGTGGGTCACGAACAGCAGGGCCAGCCCGCGCTCGCGCTTGAGCCGTGCCAGCAAGGCGAGGATGGCGGCGCGGTGGTGCGCATCCAGGGCGGAGACCGCTTCGTCGCAGACCAGCAGTTCGGGCGCGGTCGCCAGTGCGCGCGCGATCGCGATGCGCTGGCGCTGGCCGCCGCTGAACTGGTGCGGGTGGCGGTCGAGCATGTCCGCCTCCAGGCCCACCGCGACCAGCAGTTCCGCCGCCTTGGCGCGGCGCGACGCGGCATCGCCCCGACCGTGGATGCGCAACGGCTCGGCGACGATGTCGGCCACGCGCAGGCGCGGATCGAGCGAGGCGTAGGGATCCTGGAACACCACGCCCATGCGTGCCCGCAGCCTGCGCAGTTGCGCGCGGCCGAGCGTGGTCAGTTCGACGCCATCGAACCGCACGCTGCCGTGCGCGCCGCGCAGCAGGCGCAGCAATACGCGGCCAAGCGTGCTCTTTCCGCTGCCGCTTTCGCCCACCAGGGCGAGGCCTTCACCGCGGCGCAACTCGATGGAGACGTCATGCAGGGCGTCGCGCGGCGCGCGCGGATAGCGCAGGCGCAGGCGTTCGCCGCGCAACAGCACCGGCGCGGGTGTGTTCCTTACGGGCAGCGGATCGAGGCGGTCGGCTGCCAGCAGTTCGCGTGTGTACGCGTGCTGCGGATCGGCGAACACCGCACGCGTGTCGCCCTGCTCGACCACCGTGCCGCGCTGCAGTACCAGCAGGCGCTGCGCGTACGCGCCTACCAGCGGCAGGTCGTGGCTGATCAGCAGCAGCGACAACCCCTCCTCGCGCCGCAGCGTGTCGAGCAGGTCGAGGATGTCGCGGGCGATGCGTGCGTCCAGCGCCGACGTCGGCTCATCCGCGACCAGTACGCGCGGTTGCGCCGCCAGCGCGAGGGCGATGGCGATGCGCTGGCGTTGGCCGCCGGAGAATTCGTGCGGGTACCGGCGCAGGGCCGCCGTGGGTTCGGGCAGCTGCACGCGGGCGAACAAAGCTTCGGCCTCGCGCCGCGCCGCGGCCCGCGACAGCCCGCGCAACACGCGCAACGTCTCGACCAGCTGGGCGCCGACGCTGCGCAAGGGATGCAGGCTGGCGAGCGGATCCTGCGGGACCCAGCCGAGCACGCGCCCGCGCAGCGCCGCGTGCGCGGGCGAGCCCAGGGCGATGGCGCGGTCTTCGTGGCGCAACTGCCCCCGTGCGTGCAGTCCGGCGGGCAGCAACCCGAGCAGCGCCAGCGCGGTGAGGCTCTTGCCGCTGCCGCTTTCACCGACCAGGCCGAGGCATTCGCCGGCGTGCAACTGCAGCGCCAGCGCGTCGAGCAGCGACCGCCCGCCGGCAGCGATGGACAACCCCTCGATTGCGAGCACCGGCCTGCTCATGCCACCCCTGCTCATGCCAGAGTGCTCATGCCGCCGCACTCTCGCGTTCGACGCGCGTGCCGCTGCCAGTGTCGCCGCGGATGTCCAGCCAGTCACGCAGGCCGTCGCCGAGGAACTGGAAGGCCGCCAGCGTCGCCACCAGGAACACCGCCGGGAACAACAGTGTCCACGGCGCGCTGTCGAGTTCCTGCACGCCCTCGCTCAGCAGCGTGCCCCAGCTCGCCGATGGCTCATCGACCGAGAGCCCGAGGAAGCCGAGGAAGCTCTCCACCAGGATCGCCTGCGGCAGGATCAGGCCGAGGTACACGAACGCCAGCGGCAACAGGTTCGGCAGCACGTGCCAGCGCAGGCGCTGGCCGAAATCCGCGCCGGCCGCCTGCGCGGCGAGTACGAATGGCGCCTCGCGCAGGCGCGCGGCTTCGGCGCGCATCACTCGCGCGAGGTCGATCCACACGTAACCACCGATCGCCGCCAGCAGCAGTCCCAGCGAACGCTCGAACAGCGTCAACAGCAGGATCACCACCAGCAGGAAAGGGATTGCGCTGAAGACGTCGAGCACGCGCAGCAATGCGCGCTCGACGCGGCCGCCGGCCAGTCCGGCGATCGCGCCGTAACCCAGGCCGATCACCAGCGCGACGATGCTCGACAGCAGGCCGACGGTCAGCGACAAGCGTCCGCCGGCCAGCGTGCGGGCGAAGACATCGCGGCCGATCGCATCGGTACCGAACCAGTGCCCGCCCACGCCGGGCCGCACCGACATCGCGCCCCAGTCCGGCGTGTGCGGATCGAAGCGGGTCGCCAACGGTCCCAGCCAGCACAGCAGCGCCAGCACGGCCAGCGCGATCAGGCAGGTGCGCGCCAGCGGCGGCAGGGGACGGTAGCGGACGGACATCGACGCCATCTTACGGTCTGCGCGCGGCCTGCCTGCCCGCGGTGGCGTGTCCCGCTTGATCGCGGTCATTGCCGGCGGGCCGCTACATCGGCACCCTGCCTCGTCCAGATGCGCAACCGGCATATGCAGATGAGGCATGACCGTTTCCGCCCCGCCGCGCGCATCGCCACTGTGTTCCTCCAACCCTGGTGATCTCCATGCCCGCACGTCCAACCACTTCCCCGCGCCGCACCCCGATGTTCGCCGCGCTCGCGTTCGTGCTGCTGCCCCTGCACGCCCACGCGGCCGAAGTCACGGTCGAAGAACTGGCCAAGCGCCTGCAGGTCCTGGAGCAGCGCCTCGGCGTGACGGCGACCACCGCCGACAGCGCCGCCCTGGCCGACCTCGACCAGCGCCTGCGCGTGATCGAACGCAAACTGGAACTGCAGGCAGAGGAATCCGCCGCGAAGGCCGCCAAGGAACCGGTCGTGAGCCTCAGCCCCAAGGGCCTGTCGATCAAGTCGCCGGCGAGCGATGGCATCGAGGTGAAGTTCAAGGCGCTGGTGCAGGCCGACGGCCGCCTCTACCTCGATGACGAGCAGCTACCGCAGAACGACACCTTGCTGCTGCGCCGCGTCGAACCCACCATCGAAGGGACCTGGGGCCCGCTGCTTGGCTTCCGCCTGCAGGCGCAGCTGGCGGGCGACAGCGCCACGCTCAACGATGCCTACCTCGACCTGAAATTCGATCCGCGCGCGACGCTGCGCGTGGGCAAGTACAAGCAGCCGTTCGGCCTGGAGCAGTTGCAGTCCGCCGGCAGCCTCGCCGCCATCGAGCGTGGCCTGCCCACCGAGCTCACGCCGGGCCGCGATCTTGGCGTGCAGCTGCAGGGTGAATTCGCCGGCAGCACGCTGAATTACGCCGTCGGTGTGTTCAACGGCGTCGTCGATGGCCGCGACGCAGTCGCGTCCAACCCGGACAACGAATTCGAAGCCACCGCGCGCGTGTTCTGGGAGCCATACAAGAACGCCGCCAATGCCTGGTCGGGCCTGGGCGTCGGCATCGCGACCAGCGTCAGCGACAACTTCGGCGCCGGCCCCAATTTCCTGCCGCGCTACCGCACGCCGGGGCAGGTGCAGTTCTTCGGTTACCGCGCCGAAGCCGCCGCCGACGGCCTGCACCGGCGCTGGTCGCCGCAGGCGTACTACTACAACGGCCCGCTCGGCCTGCTCGGCGAATACGTCACCTCCGAACAGGAAGTGCGCCTGGTCGCCGGCGCCAGCGCCGGCCGCGTGGAGCACCTGGAGAACAACGCGTGGCAACTCAGCGGCAGCTGGGTGCTGACCGGCGAGGACGCCTCCTACCGCGGCCTCGCCCGGCCTAACCACCCGTTTACGACCGGTGCGGCAGGCTGGGGTGCGCTGGAACTGGTCGCGCGCTACGGAGAACTCGATGTCGACGACGACGCCTTCCCGCTGTTCGCCAATCCCGCCACGTCCGCGAGCCGCGCGCAGGCGTGGACCGTCGGCCTCAACTGGTACCTCACCCAGAACCTGAAGCTGGTCGCCAACTACAGCCAGACCACGTTCGAGGGCGGCGCCGCGGCCGGCGCCGATCGCGAGGACGAGAAAGCCTTCTTCACCCGCGCGCAGCTTTCGTTCTAGACACCCAAGGCCCCCCATGACCTCCCCCACGCTCCGCATGACCCTTCGTTCCGCGCTGCTTGCCGCCGTCCTCATCGGCGGCAACGCGATGGCGAAGGATGTCGAACTGCTCAACGTCTCCTACGACCCGACACGCGAGCTTTATTCGGAAGTCGACCGCGCCTTCGCGGCGCAGTGGAAGCAGGAAACGGGTGAAACCATCAATGTGCGCGCCTCGCACGGCGGTTCCGGCAAGCAGGCGCGCGCGGTGATCGACGGCCTCGAAGCCGACGTGGTCACGCTGGCGCTGGCCGCCGACATCGATGCCATCGCGGACAAGGGCAAGCTGCTGCCGGCGAACTGGCAATCGCGCCTGCCGCACAACAGCGCGCCCTACACCTCGACGATCGTTTTCCTCGTCCGCAAGGGCAATCCGAAGGGCATCAAGGATTGGAACGACCTGGCCAGGCCGGGCGTCGCCGTGATCACGCCGAATCCGAAGACCTCCGGCGGCGCGCGCTGGAACTATCTCGCCGCGTGGGCCTGGGCGTCGCGCGAGTACCGCGACGGCGGCAAGGTCGTCGACTACCTCACCCGCGTGTTCAAGAACGTGCCGGTGCTCGATACCGGGGCGCGCGGCGCGACCACGACCTTCGTCGAACGCGGCATCGGTGACGTGCTGGTCGCGTGGGAGAGCGAAGCGCTGCTGACGGTTTCGCAACCGGACACGCGCGGCAAGTTCGAAGTGGTCGTGCCGTCGATCAGCATCCGCGCCGAACCGCCGGTGGCCTGGGTCGACAAGAACGTGGCCAAGCACGGCACGCGCAAACAGGCCGAGGCGTACCTGCGCTTCCTGTATTCGCCGGAAGGCCAGCGTCTGGCCGCCAGGCATTTCTACCGCCCGGCCGAACCCGACAAGGTCGGAGCGGCGGAACTGGCGCGCTTTCCGAAGGTGCCGCAGATGACGATCGACGAGGCCTTCGGCGGCTGGAAGAAGGCGCAGGCCGAGCATTTCGCGGACGGCGGCTTCTTCGACCGGATCTACCAGCCGAAGTGAGCCTTGGGCTCGCCCGCTGACACCGTCATGACCGCCGCCGTCCTGTCCCCGCTGATCCCGTTTCGCAGCCGCCGCCCGCTGCCCGGGTTCGGGCTGAGCCTCGGACTGGGCATGGCCTGGCTCGGCGTGGTGGTGTTGCTGCCGCTGCTCGCGCTCGCCGTGCGTGCGGCCGGGCTCGGCGGCGACGGCTGGCTGCGCGCGATCCACGACCCACGCGTGCAGGCGGCGCTGAAACTCAGCTTCGGCGCCGCACTGGTAGCGGCCCTGCTCGCCCTCGTGGCCGGCGCGATCGTGGCCTGGGTGCTGGTGCGCTATCGCTTTCCCGGTCGCCGCGTGCTCGATGCGCTGGTCGACCTGCCATTCGCCTTGCCCACCGCCGTCGCCGGCATCGCCCTGACCGCGATCTATTCCGGCAACGGCTGGGTTGGACGGTTCACGGAGGCGGCGGGACTGAAGATCGCCTACACGCCGCTCGGCATCGTCATCGCGCTGGTGTTCATCGGCCTGCCCTTCGCCGTGCGCACGGTGCAGCCGGTACTGGAAGCGCTCGGCCACGAACAGGAAGAAGCCGCGGCATCGCTGGGGGCCTCGCGCTTCACCACGTTGCGCCGGGTGATCCTGCCGGAACTGCTGCCGGCCCTGCTCACCGGTTTCTCGCTCGCCTTCGCGCGCGCGCTGGGCGAGTACGGCTCGGTGATCTTCATTGCCGGCAACAAGCCGTATTCGACCGAGATCGCGCCGCTTCTCATCACCATCCGCCTGGAGGAGTACGACTACAACGGCGCGATTGCCATCGCCGCGCTGCTGCTGGCGGCATCGTTCGTCTGCCTGCTGGCGATCAACGCGATCCCGTCTCTGTTCGCCCACGAGCGCCGGGAGAAACCACATGGCTGACGCGAACGTCGACGGCGCCCTGCACTCACCGACGTGGCTGCGCACGGCGCTAATAGTGCTCGCCGTGCTGATCATGCTCGGCCTGGTCGTGCTGCCGCTGCTGATGGTGCTCGGCGCCGCGTTCGGTGAAGGCTTCAAGGCGTGGTGGACGGCCCTGCGCGAACCCGATGCGCGCTCGGCGCTGCGACTGACCTTGTTCACCGCGGCGATCGTGATTCCGGTCAACGCGGTCTTCGGCACGCTGATGGCGTGGGCGGTGACGCGCTTCGAATTCCGCTTCAAGAAACTGCTGCTGTCGCTGATCGACCTGCCATTCGCGGTATCGCCGGTCGTCGCCGGCCTGTGCCTGGTGCTGTTGTTCAGCACCACCCATGGCTGGTTCGCTGGCCTGCTCGAAACCTGGAACGTCCGCATCCTGTTCGCGCGGCCCGGCATCGTGCTGGCCACCTTGTTCATCACCTTCCCGTTCGTGGTGCGCGAGCTGATCCCGCTGATGCAGCAGCAGGGCAGCGACGAGGAACTCGCTGCGCGCTCGCTCGGCGCGGGGGCGTGGACCATGTTCCGCCGCGTCACCCTGCCCAACATCAAGTGGGGCCTGCTCTACGGCGTGCTCCTGTGCGGCGCGCGCTCGATGGGCGAATTCGGCGCGGTGTCGGTGGTGTCCGGGCACATCCGCGGCCTGACCAACACGCTGCCGCTGCACATCGAGATCCTCTACAACGAGTTCGACAGCACGGCGGCGTTCGCGGCGGCGTCGTTGTTGAGCGGCCTGGCGCTGGTGACTTTGATCATAAAGTTCTGGCTGGAGGCCAGGCATGGTGATGCGCTGGCTAAGACGCATCGGAGGCATTGAATGAACGTTGTTCGAGTTGATTTCGAAAAGGCCAAGGCGCCGCGGACTGGGGGTGCTTCACCCGGTTCGCCGGTGATGGTTCATCATGGTTCCGTTCCCCGGAGGCGAGGCATGGACCTGCACATTCGCCAGCTCAGCAAGCGCTACACCGATGTCGCCGCGCTGGACGCGGTCGACCTCGACATCGCTTCGGGTGAACTGGTCGCGCTGCTCGGCCCCTCGGGCTCGGGCAAGACCACGCTGCTGCGCGTGATCGCCGGCCTGCTGCACGCCGACAGCGGCCAGGTGCTGTTCGGCGACACCGATGCCACGCGCCTGAGCCTGCGCGAACGCAACGTCGGTTTCGTGTTCCAGCATTACGCGCTGTTCAAGCACATGACCGTGGCCGAGAACGTCGCCTTCGGCCTGCGCAGCCGGCCGCGCTCCAAGCGTCCGGACAAGGCGACGATCGCGCGTCGCGTCGAGGAACTGCTGACACTGATCCAGCTGGCGGAACTTGGCGAGCGCTATCCGGAGCAGTTGTCCGGTGGCCAGCGCCAGCGTGTCGCCCTGGCGCGCGCACTCGCGATCGATCCGACCGTGCTGCTGCTCGACGAACCCTTCGGCGCGCTCGATGCCAAGGTGCGTGTCGACCTGCGCCGCTGGCTGCGGCGCCTGCACGAGCAGACCGGACAGACCACGTTGTTCGTCACCCACGACCAGGAAGAAGCGCTCGAGCTCGCCGACCGCGTGGTGGTGCTGCGCGAGGGCCGCATCGAGCAGGTCGGCACGCCGCACGAGATCTACAGCGCGCCGGCATCGGAATACGTGTTCGATTTCATCGGTCGCGCCAATGCCGTCGAGGGCCGGTTCGACGGCGGCAACTTCGTCGCCATCGGACATGAGTTGCGGCTGCCGATCGAAGGTGGCGCACCCCTCGCCGGGTCGACGCAACCCGCGCGCCTGTACGTGCGCCCGCACGACCTCGCCATCGTCCCAACGGACGAAGGCTGGTCCGCGAGGGTCGCGGCCGCGCACCGCCTCGCCGATCGCATCACCCTGGAGCTCGACGTCGAGCACCAGCCGCGCCCGCTGGAACTCGACTTCGCGGCCACCCCGGACGTCGAAATCCCCGCCGTGGGCCAGACCGTCGCCGTCGCACCGTTGCGCTACCGGGTCTATCCGTCCGCGCCGACAAACGCCGCGCCGCCAGGCACCCAAGGCGCGAAGCCGCCGGGCGTGCCGCCGCGCGGGCGGTAGCGGCATGCGGTCGGTTACGCCGCAACAACCCCGGGTGTGGCCCTCTGCCCAGCCGGGTGTCGGAACCGCTGTGTCCTGTTCGCGCAAGGCCCGCAGCGCGGGCGCAGCGTAGAATTGCCGCATGAGCTATCCCTACACCCGCCCGCGGCGGATGCGCCGCGACGATTTCTCGCGCCGGCTGATGCGCGAGACCGTGCTCACCGCGAACGACCTGATCTACCCGGTCTTCGTCCACGAACTCAAGGGCCGCGAAGCCATCGCTTCGATGCCCGGCATCGAGCGCGTCTCCATCGACGAGCTGCTGAAGGTCGCCGAGCAGGCCAGCGAGCTGCGCGTGCCCGCGCTCGCCCTGTTCCCGGTCACCGCGCCGGAAGCCAAGTCTCTGACCGCCGAAGCCGCGTGGGCCGACGACGGCCTGGTGCAGCGCGCGGTGCAGGCGCTCAAGCAGCGCTTCCCGGAACTGGGCGTGATCACCGACGTCGCCCTGGATCCTTACACCACGCACGGCCAGGACGGCCTGATCGACGAGAGCGGCTACGTGCTCAACGATGAGACCGTCGAGGCGCTGGTGCAGCAGGCGCTGTCGCACGCGCGCGCCGGCGCCGACATCGTCGCGCCCAGCGACATGATGGACGGCCGCATCGGCGCCATCCGCGGCGAACTGGAAGGCGAAGGCCATGTCCACACGCGCATCCTCGCCTACAGCGCGAAGTACGCGAGTGCGTTCTACGGGCCGTTCCGCGATGCGGTGGGTTCGGCCGCCGCGCTCGGCAAGGGCAACAAGTACACCTACCAGATGGACCCGGCCAATTCCGACGAGGCCCTGCAGGAAGTCGCGCAGGACCTGCAGGAAGGCGCGGACATGGTGATGGTGAAGCCGGGCCTGCCCTACCTCGACATCGTGCGCCGGGTGAAGGACGAATTCGGCGTGCCGACCTTCGTCTACCAGGTCAGCGGCGAGTACGCGATGCTCAAGGCGGCCGCGCTCAACGGCTGGATCAACGAACGCGCGTGCGCGCTCGAGGCGCTGACCTCGATCAAACGCGCCGGTGCCGATGGCGTGCTCAGCTATTTCGCGCTGGATGCGGCGCGCTGGTTGCGCGAAGACTGACCCGGGTCTGCCTTCGCGCCCGGGCCGCCGCTGCTACACGCCCGTTACTGCGCGCAGCCGGGCTTGCCACTGACCGTCGGCGCCTTCATCCGGTAGATGTCGAGCTTGCCGGCACTGGGCGCGCGGGCCTTGCCGGTGACCAGCAGCTCGCCCGGCTTGTTCCAGTCGATGCCCGGACCCAGCGTCCACGCCTCGGCGCTGTTGAACGACAACGGCAGCGCTGCCGCGTCGGCATAACGCTGGCCGTCGCACTGCGCGAGGAACAACTGCATCGGCTTGTCGTCGGCATTGGCCGAACGGGTGAAGACGATTGCCTTGCCACCGTCCAGCCACGCCGCATCGAACTCGTCGCCGCGCGTGTTCACGCCCGGCACCGGCTTGCGGTCGCCGAACGCGGTGCCGTCCCAGCGCGCGACAAACAGGTCGTGGCGTCCCGCACCGCCGAAACCGTTGCTGGCGAACAGCAGCGACTTGCCGTCGCGACTGGGCGCCGGCGCCCATTCGTCGCCCTTGCTGTTGACCCCGGGACCGAGGTTCTCCGCGTTGCCGAAGCCGCCGTCCGCGCGCACCGCGACCCGGTACAGGTCGTCTCCGCCCACACCGCCATCGCGGTTGGAGAAGAAGTACAGCCAGCGCCCGTCGGCGCTGAAGGCCGGATCGAAATCGTTCGCCGTCGTGTTGATCGGCAACGGTTGCGGATCCTGCCAGCGCCCCTGCTTGAGGCTCGCCTGCCACAGGTCCCAGCCACCCTTGCCGCCGGTGCGATCGGTGCTGCCCCAGACGATGCGCTGGCCATCGGCGCTGACCGTCGCGCGTACTTCCGTTGCCGGCGTCGACACCACGTGCATGCCCTCGATGCCGAATTCGGCGAGATAGGCGTGGGCGCCGAATGAGAGCAGGCCGGCGAGCAGGACCAATCCGGTCAAGGGAGATCCGGTCAAGGAGGCGGAGTGGCGGCGCATCGTGGCGTCCCTCGTGAACGAGGCGTCAATGTGCCGGACTTGCTGACTCCCCGCCATCGCAAAACCTGTCGCTGGCGCACAGTTCGCGATGGCAGGCGTAGACTCGCAGCGGACGCGGCCGGCCGGCCATACGCTTCGCGTTCCGTCCAATACGCACGGCCGTGCAGCGCACCCTGTCCGGTACGCGGCTGGCCCAACCGTTCATCTTTTCGCGCGAGGCTTTCATGTCCGTCCAGCGCTACGCCGTCATCGGCCATCCCGTCGCCCACTCGCTGTCGCCGCGCATCCATGCCGCCTTCGCCCGCCAGACCGGCATCGGACTGGAATACGCCGCGATCGATGCCGCGCCTGAAGACTTCGATGCCGCGCTGGCCGCATTCGCCGCCGAAGGTGGCGTCGGCGCCAACATCACCCTGCCGCACAAGCTCCGTGCCGCGCAGATCTGCACTTATCTCAGCGAAGCGGCGCAACGCGCTGGCGCGGTGAACACGCTGACGCGCGCAGCGACGGGCTGGCAGGGCGACAACACCGACGGCGTCGGCCTGGTGCGCGATCTCACCGAGCGCCATGGCCTCGACCTGCGCGCGCGGCGCACCCTGCTGATCGGCGCCGGTGGCGCGGCGCGCGGCGTCGCGCCGGCCCTGCTCGATGCGGGGATCGGCGGCCTCTACATCGTCAACCGCACCCCCGAGCGCGCCGATGCGCTCGCCGACATGCTCGCCCTGCCCGGCCGCGTGCATCCGCGTTACCTCAAGGACGTGGGCACGCTGGGCAATTTCGATCTCGTCATCAATGCGACGTCGGCCTCGCGCGGCGACCCGCTGCAATCGCTGCCGACGCTGCCGACCAACCTCATCGCGCCGCGTGGCGCCGCGGTCGACCTGAGTTACGGCGAAGCGGCGATCCCCTTCCTCGCCTGGGCCCGCTCGGCCCGCGCGCACGACTGCATCGATGGCCTGGGCATGCTGGTCGAACAGGCTGCGGAGAGCTTCCAGCGCTGGCACAAGGTCCGCCCGGAAACCGATGCGGTCTACGCGAAGTTGCGGGATCGCGAACCGATCCTCGTGACCGCCGACTGAGGCGACACCGTTCGATGGACTGCCGCGACCGCTGCGGCGCGTGCTGCATCGCGCCTTCGATCACCTCGCCGATCCCTGGCATGCCGCATGGCAAGCCGGCGGGGATTCCGTGCGTGCAGCTGGACGATGCGTTGCGCTGCCGGCTGTTCGGCAAACCCGAGCGGCCTGCGTTCTGTGCGTCGCTGCAACCGCACGCGTCGATGTGCGGTGCATCGCGCATCGAGGCGATGGCAACGCTGACCGCACTCGAGTACGCCACGCGTCCGGACTGAGGACGCGCGCGGCACGATTTGACCTACGGCGCCGTTGCCACCGACCTGTTCGCCTGCGGCGTTGCCGCATCCCCGTTGGGGGTCGGCGATGCCGGTTCGTGAGTGACGACAACGGATCGCGGGGCCACGCTGGCGTGCGCGGGCGTCGAGGCGCCGGGCGCGGCGATCACGGCGTCGGAGGTCAGCACAGTCGCTGTTGCGAAGTAGGTCGCCATGTCCCGGCCGACCTTGATGGCAAGACCGAGCACGGTGGCGGTGATGATCCCGGCAACGGTCAAGGCGAGCTTGGCCCAGCGGGCGGTGGTGACGGCGGTATCCATGGGGTCTCCAGCGGGGGACCCATTGCACGTCGCCGCCTGTGCCGGCGCAGTGAAGTACAGCGCGTCGCGCGCGCGCTGCTACCCCGTCTTCAACCCAGGACGAAGGTGAAGCCCGCCGTGCACCTGGCCGGCACCGCCTCGTCACCGGCCTGCGCGGGCGTGAAGCGCCACGAGCGCACCGCTAAAGTCATGTGCTGGCCGAACGTGGCGGGCGTGGTTGGCGTCGACTCAATGTCCGTCGTATGGCCGCCGGCATCGACCGTGAATGTCGCGTTCACCGGCCATGCCATCGGCAGATGACGGACCTTGCGATCCTCGATCAGCGCCGGGTTCAACATGCTGATCGGATATACCGGCGCCTTTCCCGAGGCCAGCTGCGGCGGTTCCTGGTATTCGCCCTCACAGGCCACGCGGTAGCGTGCGGGATCGATGCTGGTGTTGGCACGGAAGGTGGTGGGCTGTGACACGCAGCCCGCCATGGAAACAGACAGCAGGAACAGGTAAGTGCAGTTGATTCTTGGGGTCATAGCAGTCCGTCCCGTTTGATCGCCAGATATTTCTCCACCAGTGCCGCGGCCAGCTGCCCGCAGGCCACATCCAGCACCATCACCCCGTGGCTGCGCAGCGCATCATGCGCGGCGTTGCGCTGGGCGAGGTACTGCGCCGTGGCCCCGGCGCGGATGGCGGACGGCAGGTCGTGCACGTCCTGCGCCAGCGTGGAATCGAGCGAGCCCTCGCGCAGGCTGGCGACGCACACCAGGTGGCGCCTGCGCAGCATCTGCACCGCCGCCAGCAGGTCGTCCATGTCCTCGTCGCGCAGGTTGGTCACCAGCATCACCAGCGCGCGGCGGCGCTGGCGCAGCGACAACTCGGTGGCGGCCTGCAGGAAATCGGTGGCGACGGGCTTGGGCTGCAGCGCGTAGGTCGCGCGCAACAGGTTGTCGATCGCGCCGACGCCGCGTTGCGGCGGCACCCAGGCACTGTCGCCGCCGCTGGCCAGCAGGCCGACGCCATCGCCCTGGCGCAGCGCGAGGTAAGACACCACCAGCGACGCATCCAGCACGTGGTCGAAGTGGGCGAGTTCGCCATCGCGTGCGAGCAGGCGCCGGCCGGTATCCAGCATCAGCACCAGCTGCTGGTTCTTCTCGTCCTGGTATTCGCGCGAGATCAGGCGCCGCGCGCGCGCTGTCGCCTTCCAGTCGATCTGGCGCAGGCTGTCGCCGACGCGGTATTCGCGCATCTGGTGGAAATCGGTGCCTTCGCCGCGGCGCCGCTTCACGTGCGCGCCGACCAGGCGCGAGGCCTGTTCCGCGCTGAACATCGCGAAGCGCGCGAGCGGTGCGAAGTTCGGGAACACGCGCACCCGTTGCGCCGCGCCAGCGACGCGCAATTGCCACCACAACCGCCACGGCGAATGCAGGCGCAGCTGCACCCCATCGAAGACGAAGTCGCCGCGCGCGGTGGCACGCAGGGTGTAGTCGAGGCTCGCGGCTTCGCCACGCCGCAGGCTCAGGCGGCGCGGCAGGCCCTGCATGGCCCAGCTCCCCGGATGCAGGTCGAAGACGTCGACCCGCTGCGCGCGGCTGGCCTGCAGCTTCAATGCCACCGGCCGCTCGACGCCGATCGGCCAGGTGTCCGGAACACGCCTCTGCACATCGGGCGTGGCGCCCTGCATCACGCGGAGTGCATCGAACGCCGCCAGCAGCAGCAAGGCCACGCCGGCAGCCTGCCACGCCGACACCGGTGCGTACTCGATGCTGGCGGCGAGGCCCAGCGCCGCCCACAGCGCGAGCAGCGCGAGCAGCGCTGGCGCGGGACGGGGCAGGCTGGTTGTCGAAGACGCATTACTCATGGGTGCGTGACTCATGGGTGCGTGTCATACGCCGAATGCAAGCAGGTGCGCAAAGCCCGCGCTTCACCCATGCAGCGCGCTGCGGCGCGTTGCAGTCGACCGCTGCCTGCGGGTCGTCGCGGCGCCCTCATTGCCGCGGCGCTTCCACCTTGGCCAGCAGTGCATGCAGCACGTCGTCGGGTTCCTGGCCTTCGATCTGCAGTTCCGGTGCCAGTGCGATGCGATGGCGCAGCGCCGGCTTGGCGATTTCGCGCACGTCGTCTGGCGTGACGAAGTCGCGGCCGGAGAGCACCGCCTGCGCGCGCGCCGCGCGCACCAGGGCGAGGCTGCCGCGCGGACCCGCGCCGAGCGCGATCCCGGCCCAGTCGCGGGTGGCGGCGGCGATCCGCACGGCGTAGTCGATCACCGCGTCGTCGACCGTCACCAGCGCGGTGCCGAGCTGCATCGCCACGATTTCCTCGGGCCCGACCACGCGCCGCACCTGCGAAAGGTCGAAGTCGGAGGCCATGCGGCCTTGGCTCACCGCCACGACCATCTTCTTCTCGTCGGCGCGCGAGGGATAACCGATCAGCACCTTGAGCAGGAAGCGGTCGAGCTGCGCTTCCGGCAGCGGATAGGTGCCTTCCTGCTCGACCGGGTTCTGCGTGGCGAGGGTCAGGAACGGCGGCGCCAGTTCGAAGCTGTGGCCTTCGATCGTGACCTGCATTTCCTGCATCGCCTCGAGCAGCGCCGACTGCGTCTTCGCCGGTGCGCGGTTGATCTCGTCGGCGAGCAGCAGGTTGGTGAAGACCGGTCCGCGGCGGATGTTGAAGGTCTCCGTCTTCGGGTCGTACACGGCGTGGCCGCTGATGTCGGAGGGCATCAGGTCCGGGGTGAACTGCACGCGGGCGTAGCCGCAGTCGAGCGTCTTCGCCAGCGCGCGTACCAGCAGGGTCTTGCCCAGGCCGGGCACGCCTTCGATCAGTGCATGGCCGCCGGCGAGCAGTGCGATCAGCACATGGTCGAGGGCATCGGCCTGGCCGATGAAGGCCTTGCCGACCTCGTCGCGGATCGCGGCGGCGCGTTGCGCCAGCGCTTCGCCCGTGATCGGCGTGATCGTGCGCGGTGGGGCCACGTGATCCGGAGCCAGGGGAGGAATCAGCATGTCGCTCATAGTCGGTTTCTCAGTCGGATCAGGGTGGCGATGCGGGTGCGGAAGGCGGTGTGGTCATTGGCGAACGGCGGCAGCAGGGCGTCGCGAATCTCCGCCGCCGGCACGTCGTTGAAGCGTTCAGCGAGCAGCATCAGTTGCGGGTCGCCCTGCAGCGCCGCGGCCTGCGGATCACGGCGACGCAGGCGCGCGAGGAAGGCGTTGCGCGCCGCGTCGTAGAGCAGGTGCGCGTAACCGTAGCGGTATTCGAGTTCGCCGCTGGCGACGATGTGCTCGAGCAGCGAACGCCGTTCGGTCGATGGCGCCGGCAACCCCGGTCCGAAGCGCTGCATGCGCCGCCACAGCCACAACAGCAACGCGAGCAGCAGCGGCCCCCACGCCATCCAGCTATGGCGGATGATCGTCACCCACAGCGACGGCATCTGCGCGGCATAGACCAGGTGCACGGTACCGGCGCGAAGGTTGGGTTGCAGCAGCTGGCGCGCCAGCAGGAAGCTGGCCGGATCTTCGAGCTCGTCGCTGTCGAGGAAATCGAGGTCGGCCAGCACATCGACGCTGCCGTTGCCGCGTCGGATGCGCGCGAACACGTAGCCCGCCTTCAGGTCGCCCCAGCTGTGCACCGGATTGGCGCCGGCGAGGGTGAACCGGCGCGCCCCGCAGAACAGCATGCCCTCCGCACGCTCCGCCGCCGCGTCCGTCTGCACCGTCGCGGCTTCGTCCACGGCGGGCTCGCGGTTTCCCTTCATCTCCGCGCACTCGCTGTTGTCGCGGCCCATCGGCATCAGCTGCAGGTCGGCAAACAACGGCACCGGCGTGTTCGTCGCCAGCAGCCCCAGCGGAGGCGTGCGCACGATCAGGTGGCCGCCGGCGTCCACCCAGTGCAGCAGTCCGGCGGCTTCCGGCGCCGTCAGCGTGCGCGGATCGTTGTAGATCACGACGGTGTCGCGTGCGGCCAGCGGCACGCTGGCTTCGTCGTTGCCGGCGCCGGGCAACAGTTGCAGGCGTCGGCGCGACTGCACGGCCACGCCGTCCTTCTGCAGCGCCAGCTGCAGCGCGTACAGCGGATTACGCCGCGCCTCGCCGGTACGCGGCATCTGGATACGGCGCTCGACACGCTCGTGCGTATGCAGCCACCACGCCGCGAGTCCGCCGAGGACGACGATGCCCAGCAGGGTCAGCAGCGCGATGCGCATCGAGCCGGGACGCAGGGAGGACGGCGCGTTCATGCCGCCACTCCCGCCCAGAACCGCTGCGCCAACTGCGTCAGCAGTTCCTCGAATTCCTCGCCGGCGGGCAGGCCATGCGCATAGGCGGCGGTCTGCCACACACGCACGACCCGCGCGAATGCTTCGCGGTCGGCCGCGGCCGGCAACTGGCGCGACGCGCGCAGCGTGTGCGCCTCGGTCGCGCCGGGCACGAGCACGACCTGCGCGCGCCGGGTCATCGCCTCGACGCTGGCGCGATACACCAGTGCCAGTGCGTCGCGCTCACGGCCCGCCTGCCACAGACGGCGCGCGGTGGCAGGCACGTCCTCGGGCAGCGGCGATTCCTCGGCCACGGGTTCGCGTTGCACTTCGTCCTGGTCACGCCCGCGCCGGCGCTCCGGATCGCGGATCCAGCCCAGCCACTTCGGCGCGGTGAGCAACAGCGCCAACACCAGGGCACCGACCACGATCCACAGACCGTACTCGCCGATGGACGCCAGCCATTCGCCGAGGCGGCCAAAGTCGGCCGGTGGGCGCGGGCTGTCGGGATTCTTCGGCACCCACTGCGTCACGGTGCGCCGGGGGCTGACGGCCGGGTCTTCGTACGTGCGTTTGACCGCCTGGCGCCAGCCGTCGTCGTCGACGACCTGCGGGCCAAAGACTTCGCGCAGGGTCGATTCGGCGCGTGGCGTCTGCCGCGCCGCGACGTCCGTGGCCGACGGCGCGGGCGTCTCCTGGACGAAGGGCTCTTCCTGCTGCGCGTGCGCGGGCAGCGCGCCCAACCCCAGCGCGCACAGCAACAGCAGCGGCGCGACCGCATGGCCCAGACGTGCGCGCAGGCGCCGCAGCACCATCTCGATGTCCCAGGCCTCGATCTCGGTGCGCCGGTTGAGGTAGAGGCCGAAGCCGGCGCCGACGTAGAACGGCTCCAGCGCGCTCGTCGCTGCCCATAGCAGTACGTTGCTGGTGAACTGCACCCAGTCCTGCTGCGACTCGAACACGTTCCACATCCGCGCCGCGGTTTCCTGCACCAGGTCGTTGGGCGCGAACAGCATCACCGTGGCCACCGCGCCCAGCAGCAGCGCGACCTCGAAATGCGCGAACACCAGCAGCACCAGCGAGGCCACGCCGTACACCGGCGAGCCCAATGCCCGGCGCCGCGCCCGCGCTTCCTCGCCGACGCCGCCTTCGAGCAGGTCCACTGGCAGGTACACCGCGCGCACCGGCCCCAGCCGGCGCCACAGGAGATAGGCCGGCAGCCAGCGCCGGCCGAAACTCCACTGCGCACGCACGGTTTCTCGCGGCGTTGGCACGTGGCCAAATACCGCGCGCGACAGCACGTACAGCGGGATGCGGTCGAACAGCGGCTTCAGCCACCACATCACCAGGCCGGCCATCCAGACCACGCCGAGCTGCCAGCACAACGCATTGACCAGCAGCAGCATCGGCAGCGACACCAGCAGCCACGGCTTCCACACGGCGCCGGCATGGCGACGCACGATCGCGGTGCCGAGTTCGACGGCTTCCCACGCAGTGCGTGGCCGCAGGGCGACGGTCAGATCCTCGATCCTCATGCGCGCCGCGCTTCCATTGTCAGGCGATGCCGCGGCGTCATGGCGACGACTCCGCATGGCGACGGTTGCGGCCGCCGGCCAGCAGCCACACGAACACGGCGCTCCACAGCACCGCCGCCACCGAGTACTTCACCGTGGCCGGCATCCATCCGATCGAGGACCAGAACGCCTCGATGAAGGCGGCGACGAGCAGCATCACCAGCACGCCCACGCTCAGCAGCGCGCCGCGGCGTCCGCCTTCGACCAGGGCATCGATGCGTCGCCGTTGTCCCGGCGCGATCAGGTTGAGGCCCAGGCGCAGTCCCGCGCCGCCGGCTATGACTATCGCGGTCAGCTCGAACGCCGCATGGCCGCAGACGAAGCGCCAGAACGGATCGCCATGGCCGACCGCCTGCAGGTGGCCGGCTACGGCGCCGGCACGGATGCCTTCGTTCGCCAGCGCCAGGATCGGACCGAGCCCGACCAGCATTCCGCTGGCGAATACCTTGAAGCCGATGCTGATGTTGTTCCAGATGTAGAAGCCGAACATCGCCACGTCGGTGCCGTTGTCGCGACCGAGCGCGCGCTGCGGGTCGTTCGGGTCGTACATGTCCTCGAAACCGGCGAGTTGTACCGGGTCGTACAGCGCGCTCGAGAGATCGGGCTGGATCTGGATCGCGGTGTACATCGCCACCAGCGGCAGCACGAACAACAGCATCGCCGCCAGCATCACGCCCTTCTCCGCGCGCACCAGGCGCGGAAACCCGGCCAGCACGAACTCCACCGCACGCCGCCAGCGCGGCGCCGGTATGCGGTACAGCACGCTGTGGCCGCGCTGCATCAGCTGCTGCAGGCGCTCGGTCACCACCGCGCTGTAGCCACGGCGGCGCGCCAGCGCAAGCTGCTGGCACAGGCGGCGGTACCGCGCGGGCATTTCGTGGTCGGCGAGGCCGTGCCAATCGCGCCGGTGCGCACGTGCCTTGCGCGCGCTGTCGCCACGCGCATCCAGCCATTGCTCGAGCGCGACCCATTCGGCCTGGTGGCGACGGACGAATATCTCCTGCCTCATCTCAACCCCGCCGTCCGAGCAGCCAGTTCGCGATGCCGTACAGGCGTGCCACCGCGAGCGGGCCGCGGGCCTGCACCAGCGGCTCGGCGATATCGGCGAGCTCGACCTGGCGTTCCTGCGTGAGTTGCGGCCCGCGTTCGGCGAAGGCGACCAGCGCCGCCTGTTCGTGCGGTCGCAACGGTACGGCGGGCGCGAGCGCTGCGCCCACCGGCGCCGCCTGCGGTTCGTGCGGGCGCGCGTCGTGCACCACCAGCGTGCCCGCGACCATGTCGCCCAGGCGCCGGCCCCAGGGATCGGTGAGGCTGGCGACCAGCCCGGTCGCGTAACCGAACGGCAGCATGTCCACCGTGCGCAGCAGGTTGCGGGTGAAGGCGGCGAGCCAGCCCACCGGCGCGCCGTTGGCCGCGATCACACGCAGGCCCAATGCGCGCTTGCCCGGCGTGCGGCCGCGATCCAGGACTTCAAACAGCACGGGGTAAAACCAGAACACGACGAACATCAGCACCGCATACGGCCCGAAGCCCGCGGTGCCCAGCATCGCCAGCACCATGCTCGCGACCATCAGCACCCCGATGCGGATGGCCAGGTCGATCGCCCACGCCAGCGCACGCGGCACCGGCCCGGCCGCAGGCAGGTGCAGAGCCACGCCTTCGGGCGTGACTACTTCGCGGTAGGTGTCGAGCATCAAGGCGTCGAGGATCAGGCGTCGGGATCGGTCGTCGAGGATCAGGCGTGGAACATCAGGCGTCGACGACGATCGTGTCCGCGATCAGGTCGTGCAGGCAGCGCTTGTCCGAGCCAAAGATGAACAACGGATCGATCAAGCCGAAGATCGGCCCGAGCAGCGGGATCGCGCCGATCAGGCCCGGCACCAGCGAACGCAGCAGGAAGATCCGGCCCAGGCCGGCGCGGCTCCCGTCCGAGCGCACGATGCGGATGCCGAC
This sequence comes from Lysobacter sp. P5_B9, assembly GCF_054049835.1. NCBI lineage: Bacteria > Pseudomonadati > Pseudomonadota > Gammaproteobacteria > Lysobacterales > Lysobacteraceae > Lysobacter > Lysobacter sp. P5_B9. The sequence continues at coordinate 21,961 of NZ_JBFULP010000002.1, read as the reverse complement.
CAGCTTCTTGCCCATGGTCTGCCCATGGCGATGCAGCAGCACCAACTGGACGGCCATGAAGGCAATGAAGCCTATGCCTAGCAGGGCGAACAACACGGCCATGGCGGCCGAGCCCCGCCCGTTGGGCCCGCTACCCAGGGCCGGAACGATCATCGCCACGAGCATGGCGGGCACGGCCACGATCAGTCCGTCGAGCATGACCGCACCGAGACGCGCACCGCGCGACGACGTGACGAAATCAACGTCGCCGTACGCCTCGGCGATACGCGCGGCCGGCGCCGCATAGGGATTGGCCGGCGGAATCGCGGGCGGCTGGCCAGGCACGTGCGCACCCGCGGTGTTGTACGGATCCATGTTTCCCCTTGGAGTGTGTTCCCCTGGACGGACTTTAGCCGCAGAGACTGGCCGAGAGGAACCCGTGCGCGCGACGCGTGGTCAGGCAGCGCCGGCGAGGTACTGGTTCTTCAGGCGTACGTAGTGCTGGGCGGAGTAATACAGCGCCTGGATTTCCTCGTCGCTGAGCATGCGTACCTTTTTCGCCGGGTTGCCGAGCCACAGCTCGCCCTCGCCGACCACCTTGCCGGGCGCGATGAGCGCACCGGCCCCGACGAAACCGTGCTTCTTCACCACCGCGCCATCGAGCAGGATCGCGCCCATGCCGATCAACACCGCATCCTCGATGCGGCAGGCGTGGACGATCGCCTTGTGGCCGATGGTCACGTCCTCGCCGATCACGGTGGCGAAGCCGCCGAGCTTGGCGTGCGGCCCGTCGTGGCTGACATGCACCACGGTGCCATCCTGGATGTTGGTGCGCGCGCCAACGCGGATGAAGTTGACGTCGCCGCGGACGATGGTGCCGGGCCAGATCGAGACATCCTCGCCGAGGATCACATCGCCGATCACGGTGGCGGCCGGGTCGACGTAGCTGCGCTCGCCGAGAACCGGCATCTTATCGAGGTAGGGGCGGACGTTCATGGGCAAGGTGTTCATGGGCATGATGATGTTATGCGCCAATTGTACGGCGCCCGCCGGAAGCGAAAACCGCCGCGTTACACTGCCGGCCATGAAAATCGCCAGCTGGAACGTCAATTCGCTAAACGTGCGCCTGCCGCACCTGCAGCAATGGCTGCAGGACTTCGCGCCGGACGTGGTCGCCCTGCAGGAAACCAAGCTCGAGGACAGCAAGTTCCCCGACGCCGCGCTGGCCGAACTGGGCTATCGCAGCGTGTTCTGCGGGCAGAAAACCTACAACGGCGTGGCCCTGGTCAGCCGCCTGCCTTTCACCAGCGAATGCGTCACCGCGATCCCCGGTTTCGACGATCCGCAGAAGCGCGTGCTCGCCGCCACGATCGGCGCTCCCGGATCCACGGATCCGGCGCAGGCCATCCGCATCGTCGACCTGTATGTGGTCAACGGCGAGGCCGTGGGCAGCGAGAAGTTCGACTACAAGCTGCGCTGGCTCGCCGCGGTGCGCGAATGGCTGCGCGAGGAAATGCGCCAGCATCCGAACCTGGTCGTGCTCGGCGACTTCAACATCGCACCCGACGACCGCGACGTGCACGATCCCAAGCGCTGGCGCGAAAAGATCCTGTGCTCCACGCCGGAACGCGAGGCGCTGCGCACCCTGCTCGACCTCGGCCTGCACGACAGCTTCCGCCTGCATAACGAGGACGGCGGCCACTTCAGCTGGTGGGACTATCGCCTGGCGGCATTCCAGCGCGGCTGGGGCCTGCGCATCGACCTCGTGCTGGTCAGCGAGGCCTTGCGTGCGCGTTGCGTCGCCGCCGGCATCGACACCGCGCCCCGCGAGCGCGAGCGCCCCAGCGACCACACGCCGGTGTGGGTCGAACTGGCCTGACGCGACGCCGGAGCGCGCCGGCAAACCCAATACCGGAATGCCAAGACAAGACAAAAAACAAAGGCCCGGGGATACCGGGCCTTTGCATACCGCGCGAGCGTGCGATCAACGCACGCGACCGCGCCGGAACAGATTGATGATGGCCAGCAACACGATCGCGCCCACCAGCGCCAGCAACAGGCTGGTCAGGTTGAAGGCGCCGTTGTTGATGTCTGCGCCACCGATGCCGAGCATGCTGCCGATCCAGCCGCCGAGGAAGGCGCCGACGATACCGACCACGATGTTGAGGAACAGGCCCTGCTGGGCGTCCGTCTTCATGACCAGGCTCGCAAGCCAGCCGATGACGCCGCCGACGATCAGCCAAATAATGAAACCCATCATGTGCGTTCTCCTTCCAGCTGCGAGTGTGGGGGATCCGAAGAGGGAATCCGACTAGAAAACCGGTGCCTTTGTATCGTGGGCAAAGCGAGTCTGTGCGCCGCAGCGTGATGGCAGCGTCAGCGGTGTGAACCGGCTTTGCAGGGGGTCGCGTGATGAAAAAAATGTAAAAAGCCCAGCGCAAACACCCGACGCCAATCAATCCTCGTGCCGCAGCAGGACCGCAAGCGCAGCGCGCGGAAGCTTGCCGGTTTCGTTGCGCGGCAACGCATCCACCAGCCGCAACGGACGCGGCAGGAACACCGGGTCGGCGTGTTCGCGCAACGCGGCCAACACCTGCGCTTCACGCAATCCGGGCGCGACCGCCAGGGCGGCGATGCGCGCCACCCCCGTTCGGGGGCAGGGATCGAGCTGGAACACCACGCCATCGCGCACGCCCGGCACGGCCAGCAGGCGCCGGGTGAGATCGCCGAGCGAAGCACGCTTGCCGGCGATCTCGATCAGGTCGGCATTGCGTCCGCGCAGTTCGAAGCGCCCGTCGTCGTGCACTTCCACCAGGTCGGCCAACACCACCGCGTGGGACAGGTGGACGCCCTGCACTGCGGTGCCATCGGGCTGTGGCGTGAGCTGCACGCCGGGCAACAGCGTCCAGGCCGACTCGTGCGCGGTGCGGCGGCGCGCGATCACGCAGGTCTCGGTTGAACCGAACACTTCGCGCACCTCGCAAGCGAAGCGTTGCTCCGCCGCGAGCGCGAGCTCACGCGACAGCGGCGCGGTGGCCGAGACGATGCCGCGCAGCGGCGGCAGCGATGCGTCGGATTCCACCAGCGCGCGCAGGTGCACCGGCGTGGTGACCAGCAGCGGCGCGGAGGGCGCGTCGCGCAGCGCGCGTGCGATGTCGCCGGGAAAGAACGGACGTGCGCCATGCACCGCGACGGGTCCGAGCAGCGGCAGCAGCACCGACATCTCCATGCCGTACATGTGCTGTGGCGGAACCGTGGCAACCAGCGGAGTGACGGCGGCGTGGTCGAGCAGGTCGTCGAGTGCCGCCAGGTTCTGCGCGGTGCTGGCGCGGAACGACGCCCAGCTCTTGGGGTTCGGCTTCGGCCGTCCCGTGCTGCCCGAGGTGTAGCCGATCACCAGCGGCAGGTCCTCTGGAATCACCAGCACTTCGCCGTCGCGCCGTGGCAGCGTAGGCGGCAGCTGCCAATGCCGGTGGTTCGCCGCCATCGCGGCGTCCGCGCCCTGCATCAGGGCGTCGCCGAGCACATAGCTGTCGCGATGCTGGGACAGCACATCCTCCACTACCGCCGCTGCGCGCGACGGCGGCAACAGGGTGGTCTGTCCACGCAGCGCCGCGGCGCACAACGCGACCATGAAGCGGTAGCGGTCCTCGCACAGGTTCATGGCGAAGCGGGCGTCGGGCAGCAGGTCGGCGACCGCGCGCACCTCGCCTGCGAAACGACCCAGGTCGATCGCTCCCACCGCATCGAACGCGAACAGGCGCGCCGCCCCCCCCCTGGTCAGGGCGGTGGCGTCATGGCGATGCAACAACCCCGTGATGCTCTGTACAACTGCCGACATGCGTTTCCCGGACAATGCGTATTCGAACCGCGCCCCCTGGAGCGCGTAACCCGTCCTGGGTCGTTTTCCCCTGCGCTATGGTACCGGCACCCGCGTCAATGCCCGTCGAAATGCCTTCATCGGCCGTCACCACCGAGATCCAGGCCCAGGTCCCCCTGCGCTGGAGCTGGCATGCGCACGCGCACGGAACGCCCACGGACCCGGTGGCCAAGGCCTGGCTGGCCGCGGCGCTGGGCGTGGGCCCGGACGCGCTCAACCTCGGCCGCGAACCGCGCGGCCGCCCGCGCCTGGGACCGCCGCAGGAGGGCTTCGACTGCAGCTGGAGCCACAGCGGCGACGGCCTGCTGATCGCGCTGGGCGAAGGCGTGCAGCTGGGCGTGGACTGCGAACGCGTGCGCCCGCGACCGCGCGCGCTCGACCTGGCGCAGCGCTTCTTCACCGCGCCCGAGCACGACTGGCTGGCGTCGTTCGCCGCCGGTGCGGTGCGCGACCTCGCCTTCCTGCGCCTGTGGTGCGCGAAGGAGGCGGTACTGAAGGCGCATGGGCATGGCCTGTCGTTCGGCCTGGAAAAACTGCGCTTCGCCGAAGCCGGCGCCGCGCTGGTGCTGGTCGAATGCGACGCCGGCCTCGGCGCCCCACGCGACTGGACATTGCACGAATTCACCCCCGCGCCGGATTACGTCGCCGCCCTCGCCTGGCGCTGAGCCGGCGCCGCGCCGTCATACTTTCGCGATGAACCTGCCCGCCACCCTGCGCCCCACCCTCGAGGCCGGCCTGCGCGAGCTCGACCTCGCGCCGACGCTGGCCGAACCGCTGCTGGCCTACCTCGCCCTGCTCGCGCGCTGGAACCAGACCTACAACCTCACCGCCGTACGCGATCCGCAGGAGATGGTCGGCAAGCACCTGCTCGATTCGTTGGCGATGCATCCCTTCGTCGACGACCTCGCCCGCCGTGGCGGCCACCTCGCCGACCTTGGCACCGGCCCCGGCCTGCCCGGCATCCCGCTGGCGATCGTCAAGCCGGGCCTGCACGTGACCCTGGTCGAGAGCAACGGCAAGAAGGCGCGCTTCCTGCGCGAGGCCGTGCGCCAGCTCGGCCTGAAAGACGTGCGCGTGGCCGAAGCGCGGATCGAAGCCGTGGATGAACCCGGCGCCTTCGATGCGATCACCGCGCGCGCGCTGGCGACCTTGCCGCTGATCCTGGAACTCGGCGGCCACCTGCTGAAGCCGGAAGGCACCCTGCTGGCGATGAAGGGCGTGTACCCCGCCGACGAGATCGCGGCGCTGCCCGCCGGTTGGGGACTGGCGGCGTCGCACCCGTTGCGCGTGCCCGGCGTCGATGCCGAACGCCATCTGATCGTCGTCCGCCGCACCAGCGCCGACTGATTTGTGACCGGCCTCTCACAATTCGAAACATTGACGCGCGCCCGGCGCCTGAATACGCGCCGGCGCCGCCGTCGTTTTACCGACCAGCGGGGCGGTTGCACCGGCGGCAGTTATCGCGGCGCGTTCCGCGCCTGTGATAACGCATAATCCCGGTCCGGCCGTCCTTGCGGCCAACCACCGTATTTCCGAGGCAACGAGCCGCATGGCCCGCATCATCGCTGTCGCCAACCAGAAAGGCGGAGTCGGCAAGACCACTACCGCCGTGAACCTGGCCGCTGCCCTGGCCAAGACGCCCAAGCGCGTCCTGCTGGTCGACCTCGACCCGCAGGGCAACGCGACCATGGGCAGCGGCATCGACAAGCGCGAGATCGAGGAGACGATCTGCGACGTGCTGCTGGGTGAGGCCGATGCCTCCAAGATCCTCAAGCGCACCGCCGAGGACTTCGACCTGCTGCCGGCCAACATCGAGCTCACCGCGGCCGAAATCAGCCTGATGGGCGAGCCCGACCGCGAGCAGCGCCTCAAGACCGCGCTCGCGCCGATGCGCGTGCATTACGACTACATCCTGATCGACTGTCCGCCGGCGCTGTCGCTGCTCACGCTCAATGCGCTGACCGCCGCCGATTCGATCGTCGTGCCGATGCAGTGCGAGTACTACGCGCTGGAAGGCATCAGCGCCCTGCTCGACACCATCGACGCGCTCAAGGCGCGGCTCAACCCGCAACTGGAAATCGAAGGCGTGCTGCGCACCATGTTCGACGTGCGCAACAACCTCGCCAATGCAGTCTCCGCGGAATTGACCAAGCACTTCGGCGACCGCGTGTTCCGCACCATCGTGCCGCGCAACGTGCGCCTGGCCGAAGCGCCCAGCCACGGCCAGAGCATCGTCGGCTACGACCGGGCCAGCCGCGGCGGCATCGCCTACCTGGGCCTCGCCGGTGAAGTGCTGCGCCGCCAGCGCGAGCGCGACCAGGCCGCGAAGGCAGCCGTGCCGGAGACGGCGGCATGAGCACGGCCAAGAAGCGCGGCCTCGGCCGCGGGCTGGAAGCCTTGCTCGGCCCCAAGGCCGCGGCCGAAGTGCCGCCGCTGGAAGCCCAGCCCGGTGACATGCTGCGCACGCTGCCGGTCGACTCGCTCACGCCCGGCAAGTACCAGCCGCGCCGCACGATGGACCAGGGCAAGCTCGGCGAGCTGGCCGAATCGATCAAGGCGCAGGGCGTGATCCAGCCCATCGTGGTGCGCGACCTCGGCGGCAAGAGCTACGAGATCATCGCCGGCGAGCGCCGCTGGCGCGCCTCGCAACTGGCCGGCCTCACCGAAATCCCGGTAGTGATCCGCGAAGTCGACGACCGCACCGTGGTCGCGATGGCGCTGATCGAGAACATCCAGCGCGAAGACCTCAACCCGCTGGAAGAAGCGATCGCACTGCAGCGCCTGATCGACGAATTCGACCTCACCCATGCGCAGGCCGCCGACGCGGTCGGCCGTTCGCGCGCGGCGGTATCGAACCTGCTGCGCCTGCTGGAACTGCCGGTCGAGATCCGCGTGCTGCTGGAAACCAAGTCGCTGGAAATGGGCCACGCCCGCGCCCTGCTCACGTTGGCACCGCAGGCCGCGATCGCGCTCGCCCGCCAGGCCGCGGACAACGGCTGGTCGGTGCGCGAAGTCGAACACCGCGCGCAGTTGCTCGCCGCCGGCAAGGTGATGGGCGCGGGCAACGCCAAGGCCAAGCCGGTCAAGCCCAAGCCGCAGGCCGACATCGCCGCGCTCGAACGCGAACTGTCCGAATCGCTCAGCACCCAGGTCAACGTGCTGCACGGCCGCGGCGGCAAGGGCCGCCTGGTGATCCATTACAGCGACCTGGACTCGCTCGACGGCGTGCTGGAACGCCTGCGCGCCAAGACCGACTAATCGCCCTCCCTTCTCCCGCATGCGGGAGAAGGTCGAAACGGCCGGCAGGCCGTTGAGGGCAGGGCGGATGAGGGGCGCTTCTGACTCCGTCGATGAAGGCTAGCCCGCTTCCAGCGCCTCGCGCAGCTGCCGCAGCGCCGGCGCGATGGCGTCCTCGTCGATCACTCCGTAACCGAACACCAGCGCCGGCTGCTCCGGCGTTGCCGCGGCGTATTCGGCGATCGACTGCGCGCCGGGCACGTGCTGCCGCGTCTTGGCGATGATGCGACTGGCCTGCTTCGGATCGCGGATGCGCGCCGCCAGGTGCAGGCCGGCTTCCGACGGAATCGGTTCCAGCCACGGCGCCAGTTCGGTGCGCAGGCCTGCCAGCAAGGCCTCGCGTCGGGCCGCATACACCGGCCGCATCCGCCGCACGTGCCGCGCCAGGTGGCCATCGCGGATGAAGGCGGCGAGCACTGATTGGGTGATGGTGTCGCAGTGCGAATCGGCGATGTGCTTCACCACGATGAATGCCTCGCGCGCCCACGCCGGCACCACCACGAAACCCTTGCGTAGCGACGGGAACAGGCTCTTGGAAAACGTGCCGACGTAGAACACGCGGGCCTCGCGGTCCAGCATCTGCAGCGCATCGAGCGGACGGCCGCCGTAGCGGAACTCGCCGTCGTAGTCGTCCTCGATGATCACCGCATCGTGCGCGCGCGCGTAGTCGAGCAGCGCGGCGCGGCGGCGCAGCGACAAGGCCACGCCAGTCGGCGACTGGTGCGACGGCGTCACGCTGATGACACGCACGCCCGGCGGCAGGCGCTCGACGCATAGGCCTTCATCGTCCACGGCCACCGACAGCAACTTCGCGCCCGCGGCGGCGAACGCGGCGCGGACCGGCGGATAGCCGGGCTCCTCCACCGCCACCACGGTTTCCCCCGGCGTTACCAGCAGGCGTGCGAGCAGGTCGAAGGCCTGCTGCGCGCCGGAGGTGACGACGATGTCTTCCGCCGTGCACGCGACTGCGCGCGCGAACGCAACGTGCTTGGCGATCGCCTCCCGCAACACCGGAATACCCTCCGATGGCGGATAGCCGAACGCGGTCTTCGACCATGCGCGCAGCGATTGCGCCATCAGCCGGCGCCAGATCGCGTGAGGGAAATGGCGATGGTCGGGCACGCCGAGGCGGAAGTTGCGCGGTGGCAGCGAACGCGACGGCGACGCCAGTCCCGCGGGCTGGCGCCACTGCGGATTGAGCCGCGCGTCGGCGCCGGCGTCGGCCCGCGATTGCGCGCGTGTGTGCATGCGCATGGCGACGTCGGCGACCACGGCCTTCGCTCCCGGGCGCGGCAGCACATAGCCCTCGGCGATGAGCAGGTCGTAGGCGGCGATCACCGTGTTGCGGGCGATGCCCAGGCCAGCCGCCACCTGCCGTGTCGAGGGCAGGGACGAGCCGGGGGCAAGGCGTCCGTCGAGGATCGCGGCGCGCAGCTGTTCGTGCAGGCGGCGGGTGCGCTGGTGCTGGCCGTCGCCACCCTCGTCGAAGTGGATGGGGAACTCGAAGACTGGTTCCTGCGCACTCATCGTTACTGGCCTGCTTCAAGAGCCAGTCCAAGCCTACGGTAAGCCCATCGCGGCACCAAGCCCCGCCTTTCGTGACTCGCACGGAGACCCGCCATGACCTGCTACCTCTGCGAAACCTGCGGCACCCAGTACGCGGAATTACCCTCGCGACCCACCGCGCCACCGGCACGCTGCGTGGTGTGCGAGGACGAACGCCAGTACGTCGGTTGGAACGGGCAGCGCTGGACCACCCACGCCGCGCTCGCCGACAAGTACCGCCTGCGCCTCGAGGACGACGACGGCCTGCTCGGCATCGGCCTGCCGGGCGACTTCGCCATCCCGCAACGCGCGCTCCTGCTGCCGACCGATGCCGGCAACGTGCTGTGGGAATGCGTCAGCCTGGTCTCGGCCGAAGCCGTGGCCGCGTTGCGTGCGCGCGGCGGCGTCGAGCGGATGGTGATCTCGCATCCGCACTTCTACACGTCGATGGTGGAATGGAGCGAAGCGCTCGGCGGAATCCCCATCCTGCTGCATGAAGCCGACCAGGCCTGGGTGCAGCGGCCGTCGAAGCACATCCGCTTCTGGCGCGGCGACGAACTCAGGCTGTCGAGCGACGTCACCCTGCTGCGCGTCGGCGGCCACTTCGAGGGCAGCACCGCCCTGCACTGGAAGCGCGGACCGCGCGGCGCGACGTTGCTGCCGGGTGATGCGCTGCAGGTCGCATCCGATCGCCGCCATGTCGCCTTCATGTACAGCTATCCCAACTACATGCCGATGAAGCCGTCCGACGTGCGCCACATGCAGGCGCTGCTCGCCGGCTACGACTTCGACGACGTGTTCGGCTACACCTGGGGCCGCAACATCATCGGTGGCGCGCGCGCCGCGATGGACGCCTCGTTCGCGCGCTACCTGCAGGCGGTCGCGGCGTGACGCGCCGCGGGAGACGAGCCATGCAAGCGACCCTGACCGATATCGCAAAGGAAACCACGCGTCTTCTCGCCGGCCTGCTGCCGCTGCTGGGCCATGGGAATCCGTTCGAAACCCGGTCCGGGGAATGGCCCGAACACGCCCCGCAACCCGTGCGCAACACCGACAGCGAATCCATCCCATGGATTCCCTCGCCCGTGCCCGGCAAGTCATCGCGCCCGCTGCGCTTCCTGCGCGGCGACCGCGGCTTCGTCGAGCTGCTGCGCATGGAGCCCGGCGTGGCGATGCCACCGCACCGGCACACCGGGGAAACGCACGCGTTCAACCTTGCCGGCAGTCGCCGCCTGGCGACCGGCGAAGTGATCGGCCCCGGCGGCTACGTGTACGAGCCGCCCGGCAACGTCGACAGCTGGCAGGTGATCGGGGATGAACCGCTGGTCACGCTGGTAGTAGTGATGGGAGCAGTCGAGGCCATCGGCCCCGATGGCCGCGTGTGCGGCATCGCCGACACGGCCTCGCGGATGGCGGAGTACGAGACGTATTGCCGTGCGCGCGGAATAACGATGCTCGACCTGCTCGAATGATCCCTGCGTGTCGCGGTCGTCCAGCTGAAATTTTCTTCCGATGCGGAAGCCCGCCGTGAAACGGGCTCCGCGTTGACAGGTTCGGCGATTCGCTCCTTCGATCACACGTTGACCGCCGACATGTGTGCCGCCGGATAGCGCGTCCCTGCCACTGCATGCGTCGCGAGCACGGCATCGATGCGCTGCAGTTCGGCGGTGCCGAGTTCGATGCGCGCGGCGCCCGCATTCTCGTCCAGCCGCGCCCTGCGCCGCGTGCCCGGGATCGGCACGAGCGCCAAGGGCGTGATGCTCGGCAGCGGTGAGGTCTGGTTGAACGGGGTGCGCCGGGATCCGGCCTGCACCGCCCCGGAGGTGAAAGTCATCGCGATCCAGCCCGGCGCCACTCCCTGATCGCGTTCGCCGGGCAAAGGTCGCAGCGGTGTACTGCGCCGCGCACGGCCTGGCCATGCTGGCCCGGCTGGATTGACCCGGCCGTCGCGCCCACCCAGGCGTAATGCCGCCCACGGACACGATTCCCGTTTGTCCGAGTAAGCCCGCGAACTCCCTGCTGGATGCCGCTCGCGGGGGTCCGCTGTGCACGAGGAGCCTCGCCATGGCCTACCGACTTGCTGCGATCGGACTGGCCCCTGTGCTGCTGGCGCAGGCTGCATACACACGTCGGGTGACCCCGCGGCTGTCCGAGCCGCCGGGCCCACGCCAGGGCTCGGCCGGCGCGGGCCGGCCGCTGCGCCTGCTGATCGCCGGCGACTCCGCCGCCGCCGGCGTGGGCGCCGCGACCCAGGCCGCCGCGCTTTCCGGCCGGCTCGTCTCGGGGCTCGCCCACCACTTCTGTGTGTCCTGGCAGCTGATGGCGCGCACCGGCGTCGCCATCGCCGACCTGGTGCAACAGCTCGACGCCGCGCCGCGCCAGGCCTTTGATGTCGCCGTGCTCTCGGTCGGCGTCAACGACGTCACCGGCGGCACCAGCGCGCGCCGCTGGCTGCAACTGCAGAGCCAGCTGGTGGAGCTGCTGACGATGGAATTCGAAGTGCGGCACCTGTTGTTGGCCTGCATCCCCCCGATGCAGTACTTCCCGGCGCTGCCGCATCCGCTGGGCTGGTACCTGGGCAAGCGCAGCGCGCACCTCAACCAACTCTCGCTCGACCGCGTGCAACGCAATCCGCGCTGCGAGTTCGTCGATCCCGGCTACGTGCCGGAAGGTCGCTTCATCGCTTCCGACGGTTTCCATCCCGCCCCCGACGCCTACGCGTGGTGGGCGCAGCACCTGTCCTGGCGAATCGTGAACCGCTGGTGCTAGCGCGACGCGTTCCCTGAAAAGAGAAACGGCCGCAATGCGGCCGTTTCCCTTGCTGCAATGACGCGGCGACTTACCAGATCTTCACCCGGTCCGCCGGCGCCAGGTACAACTGCTCGCCCGGCTTCGCGCCGTAGGCGTCGTACCACGCATCGATGTTGCGCACGGTCTGCGCGCGCCAGCGGCCCGGCGAGTGGCCGTCGGTGAGCACGCGCTGGCGCAGCGCGGCGTCGCGCATCTTCGAACGCCACGACTGCGCAAAGGCGAGGAAGAAGCGCTGGTCGCCGGTGAGGCCGTCGATCACCGGCGCTTCCTTGCCGCCGAGCGATTTCTTGTAGGCCTCGTGGGCGATGGTCAGGCCGGAGACATCGGCGATGTTTTCGCCCAGCGTCTGCTCGCCGTTGATGTGCAGGCCCGGCAGGGCCTCGTAGGCGTCGTACTGCGCCGCCAGCTTCGCCGTGGCCGCCTTGAAGTGCTTGGCATCCTCCGGCGTCCACCAGTTGGCGAGGCGACCCTGCGCGTCGAATTCCGCGCCGGTGTCGTCGAAGCCATGGCTGATCTCGTGGCCGATCACCGCGCCGATCGAACCGTAGTTGGCGGCGGCATCGGCATTGGGATCGAAGTAAGGCGCTTCCAGAATGGCGGCGGGGAAGTTCATCGCGTTCTGCAGCGGCAGGTTCACCGCGTTTACCGTCTGCGGCGTCATCCACCACTCGCCGCGGTCGACCGGTGCGCCGAGCTTGGCGACCTGGTGCTTGTACTCCTGCGCTTCGGCGCGCAGGCGGTTGCCGAGCGGATCGTCGGCACGGATCTCCAGCGCCGCGTAATCGCGCCACGTCTCCGGATAGCCCACGCCCACGCGCATGGTCTCCGCCTTGGCCTTGGCCTTGGCCTTGGTTTCCGGCGTCATCCATTCCAGCGTGTCCACGCGTTCGCCGAAGGCGGCGAGGATGTTCTTCACCATGCCCTCGACCTGCGCCTTCGACGAGGCCGGGAAATACTTCTCGGCGTAGAGCTTGCCGACCGCGTCACCCAGGGCGTTGTTGGTCGAATCCAGCGCGCGCTTCCAGCGCTCCTTCTGCTTCGGCGTGCCCTGCAGCGTGGTGCCGTAGAAGCCGAAGCCCAGGTCGCCGTAGGCCTTGGGCAGCAGGCCGACACTGTGGTTGAGCGCATGGAAGGTGAGGTAATCCTTCCAAGCCTGCAGCGGCTCGCTGCCGACCAGCGCGGACAGGTGCGTGATCGCGGCCGGCTGCCACGCCACGATCGTCTTCTGCGAGGACAGGCCCGCGGCGGTGAAATACGCGGTCCAGTCTAGGCCCGGCGCCTTCTTCGCGAACGCGGACATCTCCCACGGATTGTTGGCCTTGTGCACGTCCTGCGTGTCGACGATGGAGGCGTGCGCCTTGGCGATCCTGGTCTCGAGCGCGACGACCGCCTTGGCCTTGGCGTCGGCATCCTCGACGGCGGCGAGCTTGAGCAGCGCGGTCACGTACTCGAGGTATTTCTGCCGCGTCGCCACCATCTCCTTGTCATTCGACAGGTAGTACTCGCGGTCCGGCATCGCCAGGCCGCCCTGCATGAGCGTGGCGACGTTGTGCTCGGGATCCTGCAGGCCCTGGGCGACGAACAGGCCGAACAGGTTCTCGGTGTGGTAGTTGGTCGCGTTGAGCGGATCGACGTCGGCGCGCAAGCCGCTGCCGAGCACGCGCGCGAGGTCGGTCTTGGACGCGATCGCGTCGATCTTCGCCAGTTCCGGCTTCAGCGGTTCCAGCCCGCGCGCCTCGATGCCGGCTTCGTCCATGTATGCGGCGTAGTAATCGGCGATGCGGCGCGCGTCGGTGCCGGCGGCCGGGTTGGTCGCGGCCAGCCCCTTGATCAGGTCGGCATTGCGCTGCTCGGCCTTCTTCTGCACCTCGTAGCCGGTGCCGATGCTGGAGCGGTCGTCGGGAATCTGCGCCGCGTTGCGCCACGCGCCGTTGGCGTAGGCGTCGAAGTCGTCGCCCGGCTTCACGTTCTTGTCGATGCCGGCGAGGTCGACGCCCATCGACGGTGCCACGGCGGCAGTGGCCGCAGGCGTGGTCGGGGCGGTCGCGGTTTCGTTGGAGGCGGGTTTGCACGCGGCGAGGCTGCAGGCGAGCGCGAGGAACAACAGGTTGCGGTTCAGGTGCATGGCCGTCTGGGAGTCACTGGAGAAGCCGCGATGGTGCCCGGATGGCGCGCCATTGCATGTGCAGGAAGGCACGAAACCGCGCCGCCGTTCAGATTTCCACCGGCGCGCCCAGCTCGACCAGCCGCGTGGTCGGGATGCGGAAGAAATCCGTGGCCGGCGCGGCATTGCGGTGGAGGAAGGCGAACAGCCAGTCGCGCCAGATCGGCATGCCGCGGCGCGGGCGCGCGACGATGCTTTCGCGGCTGGCGAAATAGGTCGTATCCATCGGGTCGAAGCACACCGCGCCGCAGTCGCCGGAACGCATCAGCGCCAGCGGCACGTCCGGTGTCTCCATGAAGCCGAAGCGGACGGTGGCCCGATAGAAGTCGTCGCCGATGGCGTCGATGCTGAGGCGCTCGCCCGCCGGCACGTGCGGCACGGCGCGCGTTTCCACCGTCAGCAGCACGTTGCGTTCATGCAGGATCTTGTTGTGCTTGAGGTTGTGCAGCAGCGCCCTGGGCACGATGTTCCGTTGCGCGGTGAGGAACACCGCAGTCCCCGGCACGCGCGTCGGCGGCGCCAGCATCAGTCCCGGCAGGAAGGTGTCGAGGCGGATGCCATCCTTGAGGATTTCCGCCTGCAGCAGCTTGCGGCCACGGCCCCAGGTGCGCAGCACGATGAACACCAGCACGCCCAACGCGATCGGGAACCACGCACCATCGAAGAACTTCACCAGGTTCGCCGACAGGAATGCCACGTCGACCAGCACGAACAGCGTGGCCAGCGGCCAGAACAGCCACGCCGGCAGCGCCGAGCGCGCGCGCATCGCCACGATCAGCATGATGCTGGTGATCAGCATGGTGCCCGTCACCGAGACGCCGTACGCCGTGGCCAGCGCGGTCGAACTGCCGAAGCCGACCACCGTGGCGATCACCGCCAGCATCAGCAGCCAGTTGATCGACGGGACGTAGATCTGCCCGATCGTGGCTTGCGAGGTGTGGCGGATCGCCATGCGCGGCAGGTAGCCCAACTGGATGGCCTGGCGCGTCGCCGAATACGCGCCGCTGATCACCGCCTGCGAGGCGATCACGGTCGCGGCCGTGGCCAGCGCCACCATCGGATACAGCGCCCACGCCGGCACGCCGAGATAGAACGGATTCTCCACCGCGTGGGGATCGGCCAGCAGCAGGGCGCCCTGTCCGAGATAGTTGATCGTCAACGCGGGCAGCACGATGAAGTTCCACGCGTACTGGATCGGCCGGCGGCCGAAGTGGCCCATGTCCGCATACAGGGCTTCGCCGCCGGTGACCGCGAGCACCACCGCGCCGAGGATGAACAGGCCGTGCCAGCCGTGGGCGAGGAAGAAGCGCAGGCCCCACCACGGGTTCAACGCGTGCAGCACCGTGGTATTCGCGCTGATGTTGTGCACGCCGATCGCCGCGAGTGCGAGGAACCACACCACGATCACCGGCCCGAAGGCCTTGCCGACGAAGTCGCTGCCGAAGCGCTGGGTGGCGAACAGCACCAGCAGCACGCCGATCGTGATCGGCAGCACCCAGCTCTGCAGCGCCGGCGCCGCCACCTGCAGGCCCTCCACCGCCGAGAGCACCGAGATCGCGGGCGTCAGCACGCCGTCGCCGAAGAACAGAGCGGCGCCGAACACGCCGAGGATGCCGATCACGTACGCCGCTTTCGGCGACAGCGTGCGCTGGGCCAGCGCGGTCAGCGCCATGATCCCGCCTTCACCCTCGTTGTCGGCACGCATGATCACCGCGACGTACTTCACCGTGATCACGATCACCAGCGACCAGAACACCAGCGAGAGGATGCCGAGCACGGTGGCGGAGTCGGGCGACAGGCCGTAGTGCGGAGAGAACGCTTCCTTGATCGTGTACAGCGGGCTGGTGCCGATGTCGCCGAAGACGACACCGATGGCGCCCAGCATCATCGCGCGGAAGCTCGCCTGGCGCTCGCTGCCATGCTCGAAGACGGAGTGGGTGATGGCGGTGTTCACGTGTATTCCAGACGCCACCGGGCGTGGCGATTGCATGGCGTCAGTTTTTTCCCGCAAGGCATAAAGGCAGAAGCTGCCGGCGTCGCCGGGCGCGTAAATTCCGCGTAAATTCTTCGCGCCTGCGGCGCCCGTCCCTGCAGCAGGTGGATGGCGTTTCATCAATAGCGCGCACAATGCGCACATGCCGATGACCGCGCCCGCCGCATCGCCCGAGCCCTCCCAGCCCGCCGGCGGCTATGCACTGGCGGTCGCCGGCGCGGTGGCCGCCGTCCTCGTGGCGGTCGCTACGGAGCGCTGGCTGGGCCTGCGCGATGTGTCCCTGGTGTTCATGCTGGCCGTGCTCGTGGTCGCGTCGCGCACGCATACCGGCCCCGCGCTGTTGACGGCGGTGCTGTGCTTCCTCGCCTACAACTTCTTCTTCATCGCCCCGCGCTACACGCTGTACATCACCGCGTGGGAGGGCGTGGCCACGGTCGCGTTGTTCCTGGCGGCGGCGCTGCTCGCGGGGCGCATGGCGTCGCAACTGGCGATGCAGGTGCAGGCCCTGCGTGTCGCAAACCGCCACGCGCATGCACGCCAGGACCTCGCCCAGCGCCTCGCCGTCGCCGCTGGCGAGAGCGCCGTGGTCGAGGCCGCGCACGCGGTGTTCCGCCACAGCCTGGATGCCGACGTCTGGTTGCGGCTGGACCAGCGCAGCCTGCACACCGCGGGCACGCAGCCCCCCGATGCGGCCGCCCTGCGCCTTGCCGATGCCATGAATGCCGCCACCGCACCCCGTGAATCGGTGGAGGAGCACGGCTGGTGGTTCCTGCCCCTGCGTGCGCCGGCAGACTCGCTGGGCGTTACATCACCGGGTGTTGCATCACTGGGAGTGATCGGCCTCAAGCGTGCCACGCACGCGCCGCGCCTCGACGAAACACAGCGACAACTCGCGCGCGCGATGGCCGACGATATCTCGCAGGCCCTGCTGCGCACGCGCCTGGTCGCCGACCTGGAAGCCGAGCGCATGGCCAACGAGACCGAACGCCTGCGCTCGGCGCTGCTGTCCTCGGTATCGCACGACCTGCGCTCGCCGCTCGCCGCGATCATCGGCGCGGCCGGCAGTCTCGACAGTTACGGCGAGGCGATGACCGCCGACGACCGCCGCAGCCTGCTCGAAACGATCCACGCTGAGGGCGAACGCCTCGACCGCTACATCCAGAACCTGCTCGACATGACCCGCCTGGGCCACGGCGGGCTCACGCTGCATCGCGACTGGATCGGCGTCGATGAACTGATCGGCTCGGCCATCGGCCGCCTGCAACGCTACCAGGCGGGCGCGCGCTTCCACGTCGAGGTCGCGCGCGATGCCGGATTGATCTGGGTGCATCCGGCGCTGGTGGAACAGGCCCTGTTCAACGTGATCGAAAACGCCGCGCGTTTCTCGCCGCCGGGCGAGGCGATCGTGATCGAAGCCCTGCGCCTGCCCGACAACCGACTGCGCATCGACGTGCGCGACCGCGGCCCCGGGATCCCCGAGGCCGAGCGCCAACGCATCTTCGACATGTTCTACAGCGTCAGCCGCGGCGACCGGGGCGGCGAGGGCACCGGCCTCGGCCTGGCGATCTGCCGCGGCATGATCGGCGCGCACGGCGGCGACGTGGAGGCGATGCCCAACCGCGATGGCATCGGCACCACGTTGCGCATCACCCTGCCGGCGATCGAACCGGAACCGGCCCAGGACGCGCCATGAGCCCGCTGCCCGCCGACGTCGCGACATCGACCCCGGCACGCCTGCTGGTGATCGACGACGAGCCGCAGATCCGCCGGTTCCTCGAGATCAGCCTGCGCGCGCAAGGCTATGCGGTGACGCTCGCGGAGAGCGGACAGGCCGGGCTCGACGCGCTCGCCACGCACGGCGCCGACCTCGTCATCCTCGACCTGGGCCTGCCCGACCTCGACGGCCACGCCGTGCTGCAGACGCTGCGGCAGTGGTCGCAGGCGCCGGTGATCGTGCTCACCGTGCGCTCGAACGAAGCCGAAAAGGTCGCCGCGCTGGATGCCGGCGCCAACGACTACGTCACCAAACCCTTCGGCGTGCCTGAGTTGATGGCACGGGTGCGCGCGCTGCTGCGCACCAACGCGCAACCGCTCGATGCGCCGCCGCTGTATGACGATGGCCACCTGCATGTCGACCTGGCGCGGCGCGAAGTCCGCCTCGCCGGCGCAACGGTTGCGTTGTCGCGCAAGGAATACGCCCTGCTTGCCCTGCTCGTGCGCCATGCCGGGCGCGTCGTCACCCAGCCGCAACTGCTGCGCGAACTGTGGGGACCCACGCACCAGCAGGACACGCACTACCTGCGCATCCTGGTGGCGAAACTCCGGCAGAAGCTCGGCGACGACGCGGCGGCGCCGCGCTGGATCGTGACCGAGCCGGGCGTGGGCCTGCGTTTCGTGCGCTTCGACGTCGCCGACTGAAGGCCCGCCGCGGCATCCGCCTACTCGCGGATGTCCACGTCCCTGGTCTCGCGCAGGAACAGCGAGCCGATCACGAATGTCACCAGCGCGACGATGATCGGATACCACAGGCCCTGGTACATGTTGCCGCTCGCGGCGACCAGCGCGAACGCGATGGTCGGCAGGAAGCCGCCGAACCAGCCGTTGCCGATGTGGTACGGCAGCGACATCGAGGTGTAGCGGATGCGGGTGGGGAACAGCTCCACCAGCCACGCGGCGATCGGGCCGTACACCATCGTCACGTACACGACGAGGAGGGTGAGCAGCAGCAACAGCATCGGCTTGTCGATGCGCGCCGGGTCCGCCTTTTCCGGATAGCCGGCGGTGCCCAGCGCCGACTTCAATGCGGCGGTGAACGCATCGCCGTGGGCCTTGCCTTCGTCCTTGCCCAGGCCCGCACCTTCATATCCCGACACGCTGATGCCGCCGATCGCCACGCTGGCGACGCTGCCGGCCGGTGCCGCTGCAATCGTGTAGGGCACGCCCGCCTTGGCCAGCGCGGCCGTGGCGATGTCGCAGGAATTGCTGAAGACCTTCTTGCCGACCGGATCGAACTGGAACGAGCAGGTATGGGGATCCGCGTGCACCACCGCCGGGCGGGTCGCGCTCGCTTCCTCGATCGCCGGATTGGCGTAGTGGGTGATCGCCTTGAACAGCGGGAAGTAGGTGAGCGCGGCGAGCAGGCAGCCGGCCATGACGATCTTCTTGCGGCCGATCCTGTCCGACAGCCAGCCGAACAGGATGAAGAACGGCGTACCCAGCGCGAGTGCGCCGGCGATCAGCAGGTTCGCGGTGGTCGCATCCACCTTCAACGACTGGGTCAGGAAGTACAGCGCGTAGAACTGACCGCAGTACCACACCACCGCCTGCCCCGCGGTCGCCCCGAACAGGGCCAGCAGCACGATCCTGCCGTTGCGGGAGAAGAAGCTCTCGGTGATCGGTGCCTTCGAGGTCCGGCCCTCGTCCTTCATCTGCTGGAACAACGGCGATTCGCTCAGCTGCAGGCGGATCCACACCGACACGCCGAGCAGCACGATCGACAGCAGGAACGGCACGCGCCAGTACGTCGCCTCGAACGCCTCGGTGCCGACATGGCTGCGCACGCCCAGGATCACCAGCAACGACAGGAACAGGCCGAGCGTGGCCGTGGTCTGGATGAAGCTGGTGTACAACCCGCGCTTGCCGTGTGGTGCGTGCTCGGCGACGTAGGTCGCCGCGCCGCCGTATTCGCCGCCGAGCGCGAGCCCCTGCAGCAACCGCAACGCGATCAGGATCACCGGCGCGGCCACACCTATCCTCGCGTAACTCGGCAGCAGGCCGACCAGGAAGGTCGACGCGCCCATGATCACGATGGTGATCAGGAAGGTGTACTTGCGCCCGACCAGGTCGCCGAGGCGGCCGAACACCAACGCGCCGAATGGCCGCACCGCGAAGCCGGCGGCGAAGGCGAGCAGGGCGAAGATGAAGGCGCTGGTTTCATCGAGGCCACTGAAGAACTGCTTGGCGATGATCGAGGCGAGCGACCCGTACAGGTAGAAGTCGTACCACTCGAACACGGTGCCCAGCGACGAGGCGAAGATCACTTTCTTGTGGCCTTGCGTGAGCCCGCGTGCGGGCGCGGCGGCGGACGCGGTGGACATCGGCGGTTTCCCCTGGCCTGGACCGGACCCAAGAGTGCCATGCCCCCGCAATGATTGCCGCCGCAACGATCCCCCGATCGCGGCGGCCGATGCGGCACAATCGGAAGGACCCTTCCCAATGCCCTACGCCGGAGCCGTACTCCCATGTCGCAAGCCGTCTACCCCGTCCGCGCCGAATTCGCCGCCGGGGCCCGCATCACCCGCGCGCAATACGAGCAGTCGTACACCGCATCGGTGGCGCAGCCGGATGCGTTCTGGGGCCGGGTGGCGGAACGGATCGACTGGTTCAGGCCGCCGACGCAGGTCAAGGACGTGAGCTATCAGCTCGATGACTTCCACATCCGCTGGTACGCCGACGGCGAACTCAACGCCAGCGTCAACTGCCTCGACCGCCACCTCGCCACGCGCGGCGACAAGACCGCGCTGATCTTCGAGCGCGACGACCCGACCCAGCCGGCGCAGCACGTCAGCTACCGCGAGCTGCACGCACGCGTGTGCCGCCTCGCCAATGCGTTGCGTGCACTCGGCGTGACCAAGGGCGACGTCGTCACCATCTATCTGCCGATGATTCCCGAAGCCGCGGTGGCGATGCTCGCCTGCGCGCGCATCGGCGCGGTGCATTCGGTGGTGTTCGGCGGCTTCGCGCCGCACTCCGTTGCCGATCGCGTCCACGACTGCCGCTCCAAGCTCATCATCACCGCCGACGAGGGCCTGCGCGGCGGCAAGAAAGTGCCGCTCAAGGCCAATGTCGACGCCGCATTGAAGCTGCCCGGCACCAACTCGGTCGAAACGGTGCTGGTCGTGCGCCACACCCACGCCGCGGTCGACATGCAGATGCCACGCGACCGCTGGTACGACGCCGTCGTCCACGACCAGCCGGCCACCTGCGAGCCCGAGCGCATGAACGCGGAAGACCCGCTGTTCATCCTCTACACCTCCGGTTCCACCGGCAAACCCAAGGGCGTGCTGCACACCACCGGCGGTTATCTCGTGTGGGCCGCCTACACGCACGAGAGCGTGTTCGACCTGCGCGAGGACGACATCTACTGGTGCACCGCCGATGTCGGCTGGGTCACCGGCCACAGCTACATCGTGTACGGGCCGCTCGCCAACGGCGCCACCTCGCTGGTGTTCGAGGGCGTGCCGAACTACCCGACGGTTTCGCGCTTCTGGGAAGTGATCGACCGCCACAACGTCACCATCTTCTACACCGCGCCCACCGCGATCCGCGCGCTGATGCGCGAGGGCGAGGCACCTGTGCATAAAACCTCGCGCGCATCGCTGCGCCTGCTCGGCACCGTCGGCGAACCGATCAATCCGGAAGCGTGGCGCTGGTATTACGAAACCGTCGGTGATTCGCGTTGCCCGGTGGTCGACACCTGGTGGCAGACCGAAACCGGCGGCATCCTGATTTCGCCGCTGCCGGGCGCGACCGATCTCAAGCCGGGTTCGGCGACCCTGCCGTTCTTCGGCGTGCAGCCGGCCCTGGTCGACGCCAACGGCGCGCTGCTCGAAGGCGAGGCCGAAGGCAACCTGGTGCTGCTGGATTCCTGGCCCGGGCAGATGCGCACGGTCTACGGCGACCACCAGCGCTTCATCGACACCTACTTCAAGACCTATCCCGGCATGTACTTCACCGGCGACGGCTGCCGCCGCGATGCCGACGGCTATTACTGGATCACCGGCCGCGTCGACGACGTCATCAACGTCAGCGGCCACCGCATCGGCACCGCCGAAGTCGAGAGCGCGCTGGTCTCGCATCCGAAGGTGGCCGAAGCCGCGGTCGTCGGCTTCCCGCACGACATCAAGGGCCAGGGCATCTACGCCTACGTCACCTTGATCGCGGGCGAGCGCGAGAGCGAAGAGCTGCGCAAGGAACTCATCGTCCATGTGCGCAACGAGATCGGCCCGATCGCCGCGCCCGATCATCTGCAGTGGGCTCCGGGCCTGCCGAAGACGCGCAGCGGCAAGATCATGCGCCGCATCCTGCGCAAGATCGCCGAGAACGCTCCGGAACAGCTTGGCGACACCAGCACGCTCGCGGATCCGTCGGTGGTGGAATCGCTGGTGCAGCAGCGCCGCGTGCCGTAATGCCATTGCCCCTTCCCCCGCTTGCGGGGGAAGGCTGGGATGGGGGCGCTCCGCATACCTCCACGCCGCACACCCCCACCCCAACCCTCCCCCGCACGCGGGGG